>JBCBRU010000173.1:0-14539 GCA_039819565.1 Myxococcota bacterium
AGCTTACGCAGCCCTCGATACCGCCACGACTGCAGTCCGAGGGGCAGGGGTCCACCGCCCACGGCTGCTCGGCGACGCCGAGACCGCGCGGAGCACGGGGTTTTCATGTCTCTCCCGGCCTACCCGGATCCGCGAGGTCTCGGCGTCGCCGAGCAGCCGTGGGCGGTGGACCCCTGCCCCTCGGACTGCAGTCGTGGCGGTATCGAGGGCTGCGTAAGCTTCGAATGCCTCGGTTTCCGTCCCCACGGCAAAGACGCCTTCTTCTCCTACACTTGCCGCGCTTCGGAGAGCGGAGGGGCGGTGACCTGCGCGGCGCTCGGCGACCTCGACGGAGACGGCCAGCGAAGCCTTCAGGTGTATCGAGGACTCGGGCCGGAGGGCGAGAGTTCGCCCGTCCCGAGCTTTGGAGGGCTGGCCCCCAACTGCCCCTCTCCGGAGAGGCGACGACGGCCCGATGTCCGGATGCGGTGTGCTGACGTGGAGGGTTAGGGGCGCGAGAGGGTGGGGTAGGCTTGGACGTACACGTAATCCTGGGCCTTGGCGGGGATGTGGCAGCCTAGACAGTCCGTCTCATAGTTGGTGGCCACGTTGACGCCAGGTCGATCCGGCTTGTAGAGGGCCCAGCCCCAACCTTCTCCCCACAACGGGCCGCGCTCAGAACCGTCGGCGTCCTTGACCATGACGAAGGTCTGCAGAACTTCGATCGTGGCGCGCTGCACCCCGGCGCCCGTGGTGTAGTCCCCCGCGACCGAGCCGCGGAGTTCTTTGACGAGGGTGGCTCCGTCCGGCCAGGCGCCGGTGGCGCGAAAGCTCTCCACGGCCTCAGGGCTGGCGTATACGTCGTGAAAGCCGGCGGCGCCGCCCGAGGGGACGAACCAGGAGCCAAGGTGGACCATCTCTCTCCGGAAGTCCGTCGGCAGCCTGGGGGCGGGACTCTCTTTGGGCTCCGGTTTTGCCTCTGCGGCTGGTATCGACGGCATGAGTCCGAGGCTCATCGCCACGACGGCCGCCCAGAGCCGTGGCTTGCCCGCGTTAGAGGCGGTCACGGTGACCTCCAGCCGCTTCGCGGCCCGCCTTCCTACCTTCGCGCAGGACCGGGTAGTACTGAAGAAAGACGAAGTCGTGGGCGGCGCTGGCCTGATGGCAGGCGTTGCAGGCTGCGGTGGGGAAGGCTTTGGCGGAGGCTTTGAGGGTGGCGTGGTCAGGGGTAGAGAAGGAGAAATAGGCCCAGTGGCCGGGCTCCTTGGGAAAACGCTTCTTGCTCTTGATGGTGGCCTCCAGCCCTACGTAGTCGCCCATGAAGTATCCCTTACCGCTCACGGCGACCTTGCTGCCGACACCCACGAGCTCCTTCACCAAGATGGTCCCGTCCGGAAACTCTCCTTTCGTTTTCCAATGCCGCCAAGCGGAGGGCTCGATGTACACGTTGTGGAACTCGGGGAAGGGAGCTTTGCCGTCATTCAGGTCGTTGGGAGTCACCGGAGTTCCGACGTAGATCCACTCCCGATAGCCGGTGGGTCGAACCAGCTCTCCTTGGCCGTTGAATCGATAGGGGCCAGCGCGCTCCCCGGCGGCGGGGCGGATGGGTAGGAATGACGCGGCCGCAGTCAATGCGACCGCCGAGCTGGCGATGAGCCAGTGAAGAGTCCTTCGCGTCATTTCAGCGCGAAGCTAGGTGGAAGAACCGGACGAAAATAGAACGACCTTGCGCTCGAGGGGGATGTTCTTGCTCCGGTCGCCGGCGGCGCCGCGATCAGCGGTTCGGTCCGCGCTGATCGTCTCTGAACCTCCGGGGGGTGGTACCCACGATGCGGCGGAAGTGCCTTCGGAAGTGACTTTCGTCCGCGAAGCCGAGTTCGCTGGCGATGTCGGCGATGGTTCTGCCCGTTTCCTGGCCGAGCAGCGTCCGTGCCCGGGCCACCCGAAGCTGGAGCTGATACTCGTGAGGAGGAAAGCCGAACGTGACCTTGAAGGCGCGGGCGAAGTGGAAGGGCGACAGCTCGCACTCTGCGGCCAGGTCAGCCAGCGACAGGTTCTCTCCGAGGCGTTCGGTGATGAGCTCGAGACTTCTACGACGATGGACGGCCGAGAGCCCGCCCGGAGGCGGAGCGAGGGACGGGGAGGGTGTATCGCCGGTACGGAGAAGCTGGACGCCGAGGACCGTCAGCAGCGAGGACGTGACCAGGTCCGCACCCAACCCGAGCTGCGAGCTCTCGTCGGCCAAGGTACGCATGAGCTCCGCGAGCTGCGGGGAAAAGACTCGGAAGAAGGGGGAGAGGGACGCGCTCCGTACGCCTTCCTGCCCCAACTCGACCGCGACCGCGTCCAGGAAGGATGGGCTGAGGGTGAGATGGATGGAGTCCGAGGCGTAGCTCCAGCTCCACTCCAAGGGGAGTTGGGCCGGGATGAAGCTCACGTGCCCGGCCGGGCAGCTCTTCCACTCGCGGTCCAGCTCGCTCGAGCGAAGTACGGACCGGATCGGCTCCTCAGGAACGGGGCGGCCGGTCGTGTACATCAGGACGTGCTCACGATGGCCATGGGGGAGCTCGACGCGGCCTGGCGGCCTTCTCCGTACGAGAATCTCCGCGCCAGCTCCCAAGGCAGACCGCGACGCGATCGAATGAGGGTCGACTCCGGACGCCGCCTGAGCCTTCGAGGTCGCCACGGTCGGACTGTATAGCGGGTCCAATCGAAGCTCCATCGGGGATCTCTTGTGGGCCCTCATCCGGTCGGTGGACGTGCGTTCGGTTGGTACAAGCCCGGGGACCCGAGGCTTGACCGACTAGGATGAGTTTTCGACGCCTACGTCCAATGAGCACCGCCAAACTGACCCCTGCCTGAGCTTCCCTACGAGGACTGAGAGGATACGAAGGCTACCCTGCATATCGTCTCCCACATCATGGGCAAGGTCAAGCTGGCCCACCATCCGAAGCTGCCTCACTGGTGGCATATCACTCTTCGCGTGACCCCGCGCGGCATCAGCACTCAAACCATCCCCACCGAGGGAGGAGGTAATTTCGAGGTCGAGCTGAACGTCCCCCATCTACAGCTCCGTTTCGCGAGCAGTAGCGGTCGAGAAGCCTCGATCTAGCTGAGGGGGCTGTCGGTGGCCTCCGTGTATCAGCAGACGATGTCAGCCCTCGAAAGGATCGGGCATCCCAAGAAGATTCTTGTCAAGCCCTACGGCTCCGATAGGAGAGGCGGCGGCGGCCAAGGCCAACGTCCGATATCACTGAGGTTTGCTAACCCGTCGCGAGGCACGGAGTTCGTGAGGACGCCGTCGCCCCACGAGCGTCGGGTCGGCTAGCCTTTGTTGGATGCGGCCGTTGGTCGCTCGTCACGCAAGGCTATGGGGAAAGCTCGGGGAGTTCCCGCCGCGAGGCATCCGGGACCTCGCCCGTCGAGGGCCACGACGGAGCTCTGATGCCTCTCGGTCGGTTCGCGCCTCGCGTCGCGGACCATCTTCTGGGCCCCAGGGCCTCTGATCGAGGGACACAGGGCGCACCGAGGCGTCGTCGGCGCGTAGACCGCGATGGATCGAGGGATGTAGACGCGTTTTCTGGGTGCTCATTTCGGCGGGTCCAGTCCTCCCGAATGCCTCACCATGGTGCCGGCGGCGCACGCCGGACAAGGCATCGCCCCGCGCACGGCCAGGCGAACCACGGCGACGCCGGTCCGCAGCGGCCGGACCCCCTCAAGGTCTTCAGTCTCGACGGCCTCAACGTCATCGCTGTGGTGGACGGGGCCGAGGCAGGCCACCGCCTGGGCGTATCGCTCCTGATTCACCGCCGCCAGCAACCCGTAGTGCCGGATCTTGACGTATCCCTTGGGGAGGACGTGGCGAAGGAAGCGGCGCATGAACTCGATGGGATGGAGCGTGACCGCGTGGTCCCCTCGGGTTCGAAACGTGACGCCTTCGTCTTGGACGTCCTGAATCCGGGAGTTGGCCATACCGACCCGATGTGTATAGGCCCCTTATCGCCCTGACGGGAGATTAGATATCGGAAGACGTGTTGCGGTCCTGCGAATGGCGCTTGGACGTAGATATGCCAGTTTGTCCGAAACAGTGTGCCGGCAAGCAGGCTTCCATGAGACCCCATCTCTATCCGCTTGGCGTCGCGCGCCTTCTTTAGGGCGGCCATGAACTTGCCTTGAAAGAGCTTTCGGAGGGGACGCACGGGAAAGAGTCGATCTCGACGCGCGGAGCGCCAGCGTCCGTCGCGTAGATTCAGCCCGCCCCCCGTCACGATACAGTGGACGTGGGGATGATAGGCCAAGGTCCGCGACCAGGTGTGGAGGACGAGTGTAGCGCCGACCAACCCTCCGAGGCGACGAGGATGGAGCCAGCCCGCTATCGCGCATGTATACGGCGTAGCGGAGTATCTCCTCACGCGTGAGCGAAGCGGGTGGCCGCCGGTAGAAGGCCACCAAACCCCGCGCACCCCGAAGGTATGCATCGACCGTGCTCGCCGCGAACTCCCGCAGCTGCAGGTCGCGCGTCATCGCTTCTCGAACTTCTGCCCATCAGAACCTCCTGCCCCCAGAGCAACGGGGGTCAGGAAGAGGGTGGTAGACAGGTCGGGGCCACAGGGCGCGGCGCTTAAGGCTCTGGAGTGATGCGTGATTTCAGGTCGGGCGGAGGGCCCCTCCTCCGAGTGCGAAGAATCTCGCCGGCCCTCGCCTTCCCGCAGCTCCGAGAAAGGCACCCACTGCCGCGGCAGCGGCTTTGTCCAATAAACGTTACGTTAACAGCGAAGGGGCCTTAGACTTCCTATCGCTCAACTGCGACGCCGTGTAGGATATTAGTCAACTCGACTCAGATAGCGATGGGCTCGGCGACGATTGTGATCCATGCCGCTTTGGCCGGGAGAACGTGAATCCGAACGACGGGATCGATGACGATGACTTTGCTGTCTGGATTGATACCGACGGCGACGGGATATATGATCCCTATGACAACTGCGCCGGCCGTAGAAATCCGTCGCAGAGAGATCAAGATGGGGATGGCCTCGGCGACGCTTGTGACGCGGACCGTGACGGTGATGGGTTGATTGACTCGGCGTCTGTTGACTCCTGTCCAGATCATCCGTCTCCTGGCTCTTCGGTCGCCAATTCAATCCCTCATCAGGATACGGACCTCGATGGCATTGGCGATGAATGTGACTGTTTTGATGCCGTCGCTGAGGTGCCTCCGTCCGCCGCGACACCTAACCATTTTGACAATTGCGGGGAGCTCAGGGCATCGACAGATTTCATCTCCGTTCAGGAAGCAGTCGCCGCTTTAGCGAATTTCACGAAAACGAGCGGGATCTCGGTCGGACCTTCCGACCGTTCCTGGGTCGACCTTGAGGGCTGCCTCAGCTCGCCCTGCGAGCCGAACGTCTCCCCAGCGCTAATGTCCGCAGCAGAGGACTGGTCTATGACTACGGCCAATCATGCAGGAGTCCCAAGGTCGTTCATCGTCGGGTTCGTACGCGAGCACTCCGGGACAGCCCGAGTTGCGGAGGAGTACGTTCATTACGTGGACTGGCTCCTTGACGGCGCCGCCGAAAGCCTGGGGGTACCATGAGTTTGAGGTATAGTCTTGCACTTCTCGCCCTTGTAGTTTCGGTCTGGAGCCCCGGCGCGCCCGCCGACGATGGCTTCGAGTGCCCGGAATTTCGGGAGCACTTGCTCGGCGTACGGCCCCCGATTGACCGACGCGAGGAGCGGTCGGACCTGCTTGCTCCGGAGATCGTCCGCGTCGAGGAGCATGTTATTGATAGGGACACGGGGGGGTGTCTGGGTGATGATGGATGCAAGGGTCGGGTGTACGCAGAGATATACATTCGCAATTTGGACCAGCCCTTGGTCTTGATGACCATTGCTTCTCCAAGAACGGCGGTGGCGCAGTGTCCGGTCGACGGCGGCTCTGTACTTATTGGAGCGGTACCAGCTGAGGGTGAGGAGGGGGTCTTCATTGTTACTCGAAAGAACGAGTGGCCGGAGGAGGGACCGGGCTGCCTGCGCGGGCTGGACATGGATGGCTTTCGGACACCCGTTTTCAGGTTCAGAATCGAGGATTATCAGCCAGCTGCGCAGGAGAAGTGAATCGCTCGACTTCACGGCGACCTTGAGCTGCCCGGTGTTGGTTGAATCGCCCCGGGTTTTCCGGGGGCGGACGTCGCCGCCTGACTCACAACAACGTGTCTCCAGGAAACCCGGGGCGCTTCATCAGGCTCAACCATCCCCGTGAAGGTCGCCTGCGTGGGTTCCTCACAGATTCTCGACGCCAGCGCCGTCGGTAGCCCAGGGATGTTGTTGCATATCCCCCCTGGGAGAGGCGGCGGGGACAACGGGAGAGTATCTCGGCTTGGGGGCGGACCCCGCCCGTCCTCATCTGTCGAGCGCCGAAGAGCGCTTCGCCGAGTCCCAGCGACCCCCGAGGATGACGAGGAGGAGGGCGAAGGTGACCGCGGGAAGAGCCACCGGCAACCATCGCGCGGTGGTCGTACGGTACTCGGCCGATACCTCGTGAGCGCCGGCGTCGACGGGCACCGCGAGGGCACCCGCGTCGGCCCGCGTCCACGCCGTCGCCTCCCCGTCCACATCTGCAACCCACCCTTCGTGGGCCACCTCGTTCACCACGAAGAAGGCCGGACACTCCGCCCGGACTCGGGCCCGGAGCCACCCCGGACCGCGTTCGAGGGCCTCGACCGCGCCCGAGCAGGTCTCGATGTCCGGGCGGGGGGCTTCTTCCGTGAGGACCACGCCTTCCAGTAGATCCGATACCCGCAAGCCTTCTTTCAAGAGCGAGTCGAGCGTCGCGGGGCGCCAGCGGGTGCGGAGCTCCGCGGGGGCCCAGGTGTCCAGAGCGTAGAAGTACGTTCGCCCTTCGTCGGGGCGAGGGAGGCTGAAGCGCACCGGGGCTGACCATTCGCCTTCATAGACCAGACCTGCCACCCCGGCCTGAGCGAGCACGGGGCCAAGGAGGGCGCGGGCGCGAGAGCTGGTGCTCACCTGCTCGACGGTGCGCTGAAAGACTCTCCGGAGGGGATCCACCCCTAGACCCTCGAGCTCCTCGAGCTCGAAGACGCGAGCCGAGGTCCAGGCTTGGCGACCCACGCGTCGCCTCTGGAGGAGGGAGCTCTCGAAGGGGCTGCGCCCGAGCTCCACGACCGGCCGAGGCCCAGGGATCCAGAGCCACGGCCGCTCCGGGGCGATTCCCGCCCACGCGGCCTGAACCTCGGGGTCCATCGCCGTCCGGGCCAGCGGTATCCCTCTTCTTCCAGCCACCGCGAGGTCCACGAGAAGGACGAGGGCGAGCGCCCACCGGGCCTTCGAAAGAGAAAGCCGCCGGCTGGACGCCGCGAACGCCACCAGGAAGCCGAGGAGCGCGGCTCCGCCCGCGTGGAGAACCCCCCAGCGCATCGAGGGAAGCATGAGCTCGAGGGCGTTCTCCTGACCGACATGGGGCACGAGGTTTCCGTAGGGGCGAGCCCAAGCGTCGATGAGTGAGATCAGCTCCGGCATGAACAGGGCTCGCCCGAGTGCGGCGAGGAGCACGGTCTGAAGCCCGAACAGGACCATGGCCCGCTTGGCTCCCGCCTCATCGAGATTGCGGATGGCCGAGGCTACGAGGAGAGCGAGGGCGGGAACCAGGAACAGGGTGTACTTCACCGCGTAACGGGTACTCCCGAACCCGGGCAGCGCGACGAGCAGGCGGTGCACAGGCAGGTGGCGACCCATGGCCACGACGAGGAAGATGCCCATCCCGACCAGCGCCCACCGCAATCGAGCTTTCGTTCGGAAAGGGGCCGAGAGACCGAGGGCGAGGCTCGCGCCGAGGTAAAGGGACGCCAGGTAAGGCGGATCCTCAGTCGCGCCGGTGATCCGGGGAATGTTGAAATAGCTGATCGACGGTCGCGTCCAGAAGCTAGGGACGACGAGCTCGAGAAGCTGGCCGGGCGTGAGCGCCCATCCCGACTGCTCGGCGTAGGACAGGCCCTGGAGACGCCGAGAGCCCCGCAGGGCCTCGAGAAGGGGCACCACGTCGATGGTCGCGGCGAGACTCGCAAGGAGGAGACTCCCCAGCCAGGTGGCGAGGAGGCGACGGGACCACCTCGGTCGCTCCCCTCCCACGAGAGCGGCGAGAGCGAGGAAGTCGAGAAGGACGAGCTCCGGCATGATGCCTTGCACGGCCAAGAAGAGGGCGAGAGACAGAGCCCCCGTGGACCGCCACCCCGGGGCGCGCATCGACGTGAGCAGCGCCCACCAGAGCCACGGAGTCCAAGCCAGCCCCTGAAGGCCCACCACCAGGTTCTCGAAGCTCACCACGGGGCCGGCGAGCATGGCCACTCCCGCGGCAGCGAGGGCTTCCGCGCCCGTGGCTCCGAGGGCACGGGACAAGGAGAGCGCCCCCGTCCCCAGGATCAGAAAATGGGCGGCGACGAAGAGGTCGTAGCTGTGCTCGAAAGGTCCGAGGAACAGGAAAAGGGTGGCGGGGGTGAAGAGGGCGTAGCTCGTCGTCTTCTCGTGCGGGAGGCCGAGGGGATGGCTGAGATCTACGGTGGGCAAGGTGCCTTGACTCAGCTGCTCGACGATCGACCACCAGTAGGGACGAAAGGCCAGGAAGTGGTCGCGATAATAGAGGCCATCCCAAGGTCCGATGACGTCCGCGAAGAGGAGCAACCATCCGAGGACGAGGAGAAGCGGGAGGAGAGCGCGGCGGGGAAGGAAGGAGGCTCCGCGGTCGACGCTCATGGCGCGAGCCGGCGACCGGGAAGAATCTCGAAGAGGCGAGGAGGCTCGCCGCGGGTCTGCCCGCCCACGATGAAGCTGCCGTGGGGCTCATCGACGGCGCTCGAGCAGGAGTCCGAGGCGAACACGCGTCCCCCCCGCGTGAGAAGCCTGAGGCAGAAGGTCATGGCGCAGCATCTTGGAGCCGCGGATGTCTTCGGGCAACTCTGGCGAGGGGCCCCGGGTTGGCGAAAGCCTAAACTCTCGGGCTCCTTGTCGTTCGGTCGGTGAAGGCGGACCCTGGCCCGACGTCCGTCGCACTGCCCGCGCGCAGCATCCGATGGCTCCTTCTCTTCAAAAGAAAGATCTGCGTTCCAAGGTCCTGACCTGTATTTCGGCCATCGTGAACGCTCGTTTCGCGGCATTGTGTTCACCTGAATCGGTGTTCACGCCACCGTGGAATGGGTGTTCACGTGGCCATGGCGTACGCAATATTCGCTACGCATCCAGGCCACCAAGGCCTCGTTGAGACCCTCGAGCGTCTCAATCTTCGAGGCCGGGACCTCCGAGAGAAAGGCCGCGCGGATGTATCGATTGATTGCCTCAATCTGGCCATGTCTCTCAGGTCGATACGGGGTCGTGGAGGCGATCTTGTGGATCCCTAGCGAAGCCACGATCTGATGGGAGCGAAAGACCTGACCGTTGTCGTAGTCAATGCGGCGAGGGATCCCGTATTTTTGCAGCGCCCGCCGAAAGACGAGGTCGAGCATGGGAAGGTGCTCACGAAAAGCGAAGCGTCCGTGGAGCAGGAGGCGACTATGGTCATCGATGAAGGCGTAGAGATCTGCCCGCCGCGTCCTTCCTGGACGGTCGGGGTCTGGGAGATAGGGCCCTCGGAGCAAGCCATCCTGCCATAGATCGTTAAGCCGGTCCGCCTCGAAGCGGTCGAGATCCTGGGTCGTGGTCTTGGCCATGGGTCGCTTGGAGAGTCCTGCCTCCTGAAGGACTCGATGGACGGTGCTCCGGGTCAGGAGGCCCTTGGGCATCGAGCTCCGTCTCCTCGGCGATGCGCAGAAGTCGGTCGAGAGAGTGTGCAGGCACTTCGCGCTTCTGCTGACAGATGAGCTCGACCTGGGCGTCCGTCAACACGCGGATCCCGCATCGAGGGCGGACCTTGTCGTAGAGCGGCTCGAGGCCGCTGCGTTTCGTAGCGCCGAACCCACCGGCGGATGGTCTCGGCGCTGACCTGGACGGGCTCACCGTCCGGCCTCGCCCAGACCTTCTCCGCCAAGCGCCTGCGGAGCTCGCCGCGTTGGCCCCGGCCACCGCTCGAGCCTGCGCGAAGAGTGCGCGAGCCGCACGACACCCTCTGTGGGATCGCGCTCCGGCCAGGATGTGGCCGACCCGGAGACAAACCGGTTCTGTCCTATCCCGGAAGCAAACCCGGGATGGAGAGTCAGATCGGGAATCGGCTCGTCGGCTCGGCCTCGGCCAGAAGGACGGCAAGAGAAACTTCGAGGGCATGCGCACCCTGAAGCGCCATCGACAGACCTCGTGGCAGTGTGGTGACTGGGGACGAGTCCGCCGAGGGCACATCAGGAGGCGATAGTCCGCCCTCGAATAGCTGCGGAAGTGGAGAAGCGCGTCCGGCGGGCGACTATGGGTCGTTCGCCCGGTGGCCACATCCTTCCAGCGTCGCTTGAACACGCGGCGCTGAACCAGGGCGTGGCCGTCGATGAAGAGCAGATCCACGACGCCGGAACGGTCCGACCTGTCACTCCGTCGCGGTCACTCATACCGCTGCTCCTACCGGAGTCCCGGAGGGCCGGCCGGCGCGCCCAGGCCCGGGCCAAGGTCCCCTCGCTGAGGGCGAAGATGCCCGCCCAGACGACGACGGAGGAAGCGGTCCCAGAAGCGGCCCTCGGGTCCGGGGTGCCGGCGCTCCTGGACCTCGAGGTTGTGGACCGTCCACGCGACCTTGGTGCCGCGAGCGGCCCATACTCCCGAACCTCGACGCCGAGAGCGGCCATGGGGGCGTCGAGCCGCGCGTTGTAGGGGTTGATAGGCCGATTCGCGAACGCCGGCCGGGCCCCCACCCGGAGGGAACGAGGGGTCGGGATGGCCCCTGTTTTCCCGGTAGGATCGAGAGCGTCAACGGTGACGTGCGTTCCTCGCGCCGAGGGCTTCGGCCAACCGCCGCGTATACGCCGGTCGCGCGGACGGGCGAAGATGGGTGGGGGTCGAGAAATGGTCCGTTGGGAGGGTCGAGGGAAGAGGCAGAATCGCTTCCCGCTCGAGCCGGAGGCTTTCCCGGAGGGCGGCGGACAGACGCTGGCGGGTCATCTCGGTAGGCGGACCGACGAAGCTCTCCGGCACCGGGGTGAGAACGAGCCGAACGGTTTCGAAGCCTCGCTTGCGAAGGCCCTCGGCGAACTCTCGAAGCCGACTTCGATAGGCAGGGCTCAACCCGTAGCGGAGATCCCGAACTTCCCTCTCGACCGCGTCGCTCATGCGGGCCGACGGCTCCTCCAAGGTCCCGTTCCAGGTATCGAGGGCAAAACGAAGGTCCGTCGCGCTTCCGTAGTAGAATCCAGCGTCGCTTCGAAGAGGGAGATCGACCCAACGGAGGAAGAGCTCGCTGTATAGCTTGTCGCGCCCCGCCTCGAGGAAGGAGCCCCGGATGGTGGGATCCACCCCCAGGGCCTCGAAGTATTTGAAGTTCTCGTCGTCTCCGCTCATCGAGACGGTCATGGGATGAAGCATTAGGACCACGATGGGTCGGGCCTCGAAGCGATCGGCGTAGCGCTCGAGGAGTCTTAGGAAGCTGCGGGGCCCCGCCACCCCTATGGTCGCGAGCCCCTGAACTCTCACCCCGAGGAGCTCCGAGAGATACCAAGCATCCACATCGAAGAGCCCCGAGGAGTCGCCGACGAGGAGAACGTCGCTTTCCGGGATCCGAGCGCTCCGCCGCCACTGGGCCCCGATGATGACCTCCTCGAGGGTTGCCCCGGGAGCCACGGGGGGTTCGACCCGGGCCCAGGCTCCGGCCGCCGACGCCATCCCGGCCGCGAGGAGAAGAGGAAGGCCCGCGCGGAGGGGCAACGCCCGACTCCAAACGGCCGCCTCAGAACTGGAAGTAGATGAACTCGACATCGAATCTCCCGAAGAGGGTCCAAGTGATCACCATGAGCAGTGAAGAGATACTCACGTAGACCCAGAGGGGACTTCGTGTGATGGGCATCATCGCTCGCTCCCGCTCGGCCCAGAGATCGTGAAGGAGAACGGGAAGGCTGAGGACTCCGAGATCCAACGCGAGCCGGGTGTGAGCGCCGGACCACTGGACCCGATCCAGGGATCCGGCCAGAGCGGAGAGGACTCCCGGTTCCGAGGCTCGGAATACCGCCCAGCCCGCGAATACGACCCCCATGGTGAGGAACCAAGAGAGCGCCCGAGGCAGCGGTACGCGGCCGCCGAGGACCCTATGGATACCCAGCGCCGCCCCGTGCAGCGCCCCCCAGAACACAAAGTTCCACGCCGCCCCGTGCCACAAACCCCCGAGCAGCATGGTCACCATGAGATTGAAGGCGGTACGAGCGGGACCGCGACGACTGCCCCCCAAGGGAATGTAGAGATAGTCACGAAGCCAGGTGCTCAAACTGATGTGCCAGCGACGCCAAAAGTCACGGACACTAGCCGCAAGATAGGGGCGCTCGAAGTTCCACCGAAGGTCGAAGCCCAGCAGCGCCGCGCTCCCTCGCGCAATGGTGCTGTATCCATTGAAGTCGCAATAGATCTGTACTCCGAAGGCGAGCGTGCCGAGGGCGACCCAAGCCGCGTCGGTGCGAGCCTCCACGAATACGACGCTGACCACGCGCGACGCCGAGTTCGCGATCCCAATCTTCAGGAACAGTCCCCAGATCACATCCCAGACCCCCTCGACAACCCTCTCTCGAGTGAGTACCCGGGGGTTTCGAAACTGTACGAGGAGGTGCTGAGCCCGCTCAATCGGACCGGCCACCAGCTGGGGGAAGAAAGCGATGTAGGCGAAGAAGGTCACCGGATCCCGCTCCACTCGAGCCACCCCACGATGGACGTCGATGGTGTAGGCCATCGACTGAAGCGTGTAGAAGGAGATGCCCACCGGGAGCACCAGGTCGAGAAGGAGCGGATCCATCTCCATGCCGAGGCCACCGAGAAGCCGGGCCGTGCTCGCAGAAAAAAAGTCGAAGTACTTGAAGAAGCCGAGGACACCGAGGTTGACGCCCACGCTCACGGCCAACCATCGGCGACCCCCGCCAGGATTCGCGGCAATACGCTGGGCGGCGACGAAGTCGACCGACGCCGAGAAGAGCAAGAGGGGTACGAAGCGAGGGTCCCAATAGCCGTAGAAGAAGAGACTCGTGGCCAGCAGAAGCGCGTTCTGAAGCCGCGAGGAAGCCTGTGCGAGATGGTAGAGCGCGAAGACGACCGCAAAGAAGATCAGGAAGTCGACGCTGTCGAAGACCATGAACCGTCGCCGCCCGGCGCGAGGAGCAGCCCACGTTTTCCGGTCTCGGGTCAAACCTCTCCGAGCCGGAACGGACCAAAGCTGGTAGAGGGGCTTCGTGACCGGCGATGGGGTGCTCCCGCTGATCCGCGCCGATGCGGAGCGGGCGAAGCTTCTCCTCGAGCGCCTCGGCCGCTTCTTCACCCACTTCGGTCGCCTCTACGTCGTCGCGCCCGCCCCGGATCTGGACGCGGTGCGATCGGTCCTCTAACCCCCGCCCGAGCTCGAAGTCGTGTTCCTCCCCGAGCCCGAGCTGGCCCCGGAGCTCGAGACGTCGCGAGCCCGGGGTTGGTTCAAGCAGCAGCTCGTGAAGCTGGCCATTCACGAGCGGATCGAAAGCGCCTTCTATCTGACTTTCGACGCCGACGTCGTCGCCACCCGGCCCGTCGCTCCGAAGGACCTCTCGTGGAGGGTCGGGGCCTCGCCCGCGTGATTCACGAAGACCTTCATCCGGACTGGCGTCGGGGCACGGAGCGGCGGCTGGCGCGGCCCTTGGTGCGTCGGGGCCTTCTCCATGGAGTGACGCCGGCCCTCCTCGCCAAGGAGGCCGTGGCACGGCTCACCGCGAGAGCGACAGACCGGATGAAGTGACCGATCCGAGCCCCAGGGCGTGGTGGGCGCGCGCGGTGGAGGCGGTTGAAGTCGATGCGGAGCAGTGCATCGCGAAAGGAGCCGGTCATGGAGAATACAATTCGCTGGGTAGGCATCGATGCGCACACGGACAGCCTGAACGTCGCTGTTTTGGAGGGCTTCGCATCCAGGGCTACGGAATGGAAAATCGAGCATACGACGGCTTCGGTGAAACGACTCACCAAGAAGCTCGTGCAGGATGGGACCTTCGAGGTCCGAGCCTGCTACGAAGCGGGACCAACCGGCTACGAGCTTCAGCGTGCGCTCGCTGAGGCCGGGATTGCTTGCCGCGTCCCATCGGCTCTTTCTCCGCGACCGGAGAAAGCGGGGACGAAGCTCTCGATGCTGGTGGGAATCGCTCACGCAAGTGAGGCGCGAGGCCGAACTGCGTGCCGCGTCCCAGCGGCTCAATGCTTCACCGCCGCAAAGCGGGCGGAAGCCTTGGAGCGGGAGATGTGAGAATCGCTCACGCAAGTGAGGCGCGAGGCCGAACTGCGTGCCGAGTCCCAGCGGCTCAATGCTACACCGCCGCAGAGCGGAAGGAAGCCTTGGAGCGAGAGATGTGGGAATCGCTCACGCAAGTGAGGCGCGAGGCCGAACTGCGTGCCGCGTCCCAGCGGCTCAATGCTTCACCCCCGCAAAGCG
>JBCBRU010000174.1:0-14497 GCA_039819565.1 Myxococcota bacterium
ACCGCGTGGAGGCCGTGCGGGAGGGATGGACGGAGGCGGTGGCGGCCGCGGTTGACGCCCCTCCGGACGGGCTCCCCGGAGACGCCGAAGTGGTCCGGGCGCTGGCTCAGCTGGCCTCCCGCGAAGATTTCCTGGGGCGGGAGCGGCCGCGCCCCGGAGGCTCCGGTCGAGGCGGTCGATGCAGCCGAAGCCTCGGTTGTCGAGAAGAATCACCGTAATCGGCACCCCCAATGCAACCGAGGTTGCTATCTCAGAGGACAACATGAGGTAGGAGCCGTCGCCCACCAGAGCCCACACCTCCCGCTCCGGAAGCGCCATCTTGACCCCGAGGGCGCCGGCGATCTCGTGCCCCATGCACGAGTAGCCATACTCGACGAGATACGCGTCGGAAGTTTGTGGAGACCAGAGCCGATGCAGCTCACCCGGCAGCCCTCCGGCGGCGGCCACCACCGTGACCTCGGGGGAGGCCAGCTGAGCCAGCGCCCGGACCACTTCGGCGTCTCCGGGGAGCCCGTCCGGAGGGGCGTCAACCGCGGCCGCCACCGCCTCCGTCCATCCCTCCCGCACGGCCTCCACGCGGTCGAGCCACGCGGGATCCGCGGGCGGGGTCGGGGCCCCAGCCAGCGCTTCGAGGACGAGGCGAGCGTCGCCCACCACCGGAAAGGCCCCGTGCCGGGCCGCGTCGGGGGCGTGCACGTTGACGGAGATGAGGCTCAGCCCGGCCCTGGGCACCAGCCGAGCGGACGCGGTGGTGAAGTCGGTGAGACGGGTCCCGACCGCGAGCACCGCCTCGGCCTCCCGCAGGAGATCGTTAGCCGCGGAGGTCCCGGTGACCCCGACCGAGCCTACGGAGAGGGGATGATGGCTCGGGAAAGCCCCCTTGCCGGCCTGCGTCACCGCCACCGGCCAGCCCCGCTTCTCGGCGAGCTTACGGAGACTCTCTTCCGCCCGGGAGTATCGCACCCCGCCTCCGGCGATGATCAGCGCTCGACGGGCCCGGCCCAGTCGAGCGGCCGCCTCCTCGAGACACCAGGTCTCCGGGGGCGGACGCCGAAAGCGGTGGAGGGTGCGGGCGAAGAAGCTCGAGGGAAAGCCGCCCCGCTCCGCCTGTACGTCCTGGGGGAGGCACAGCACCACGGGGCCGGTTTGCACCGGGTCGGTGAGCACCCGCATCGCCTCGGGCAGGCTTCGCAAGAGCTGCTCGGGGCGCATGATGCGGTCGAAGTATCGCGCCACCGGGCGGAGGCAGTCGTTGACGCTGATGTCGGGACCGAGGGGATGCTCGAGCTGCTGCAGCACGGGATCGGGCCCCCGATCGGCGAAGGTATCCCCGGGCAGAAGCAACAGCGGGAGGCGATTGACGTGGGCGGTGGCGGCGGCGGTGACGAGGTTCGTGGCCCCGGGCCCGATCGAAGTCGTGACCGCCATGGCTCGGCGCCGACGCCAGGCCTTGGCGAAGCCGATCGCGGCGTGCCCCATGGCCTGCTCGTCGTGACCTCGAAAGGTCGGCAATCGATCTTGCACATCGGGGAGCGCTTGCCCGAGCCCCCCTACGTTGCCGTGTCCAAAGATGGACCACACCCCTCCCAAGAGGGGGATGCGCGCGCCGTCGTAGCGGATCTCCTGGGCGGAGAGAAACTGCACGAGCGCTTGCGCAGCGGAGAGCTTCACGCGGCGCTCCTCTCTCGCCAGGCCCGAACCACAGCGGCGAAGCGGTCCGCGACCGCCTCCACCAAGGCCCGATCGTCGATGCGCCCCTCGATCCAAGCCCGAGTGGGCTCTCCAAAGATGGTCCGGCCCACCGCGAAGCCGCGCGCGCGCCGGGAGGCTCCGGAGACCCGGAAGGAGGCCGCGAGCTCCGCCGGGGGCGCGTCGAGGCCCAGCACGAGGATGCCGTGGCAGCGGGGGTCGTGCGCGTCGATCACGCCGTCCACGGCTCGCCACAGCTCGGGGGTGGAGAGCGCGGGGAGCTTCCACCACTCGGGCGCAAGTCCCGCGGCGTAGAGGCGCTCGAGCGCCCGGGGCACCGCCGAGACCTCGGGGTCCGGGCGGGCGCTCCGCATGGGCAAGACCTCTACGAGGAGGTTTCGGTCGAGGCGCTGACAGGCTTCTTGCAGCCAGCGGAGCCGCTTGGTCTGAAGCTCTTGAAGGTCCGGGTTTCCATCCGGATGAAACTGAACGAGGCACTTCACGACGTGGGCTTGGGGCCAGGTCCGCAACCGCGCGTCCACGTTCTCGAGCCCTCCTTCGAAGGCGAGAGGGCGGTAGTCGGGCCGCTCGATGGGGCGGGCCAGCCACACGTCCTCCCGGCGGGTCATCGTCTCGAGGGCGCGGCGTCCCCCCTCGGCGTCAATGATCATTCCGAGCTCCCCCACCTCGGCCCGCTCCCGGCCGAGGAGTCCGCCCTCGGCCACGAGCCGCTTGAGATGAGAGATGGATGCAGGGCCGCCTTCGCGCTCTTCGACCAGACGGGCGAAGTGGCTGCGGTGATCGAAAGCCAGCACGCACAGCTCGTCGGGGGGCGGCGGACGCAAGGTGGCGCGGTGGAGATGCACGAGGACCGGGTCCTCCTCGACGGCCAGAAGGCTGTCCGCCCGAGCGTCGGAGAGGAAGCCGTCGAGCTCTTCGCGGGTGGGCATGGCGGGCGCACAGGCGTGCCGACCCACGACGAGGGCGCCCGCCGCGTTGCCGAAGCGACCGCAGTCGGAGAGGGAGGCGCCCCCGAGCCAACCCCGGAGAAAGCCGGCCATGAACGCATCCCCCGCGCCGAGCACGTTGTAGACCTCGACCGGCGTGGGCGGGCACACCGTGCCTCCGTCGAAGCCCCGTCCCGGCTCGGAGAACACCACGCACCCCTGCGCGCCTCGCTTGAGGACGAGGGTTCCCGGGCTTCGCGCCCCCTTGGCCCCCTCCTCCATGAGCGCCCGCACCGCACTGAGCGCCTGCTCGAGGTCGGGGCTGCCCCCGACAAGGCGGATTTCGTCCTCCGTGCCCACCACCAGGTCGCACTCCCCGATGACGTCGTGAAAGACCCGGGTCACGCGAGCGCTGGCCACGAAGCGGTCTGCGCCGTGCTCGTGACCGGTGAGCCCCCAGAGCACCGGGCGAAAGTCCACGTCCAGAACGACTTTGGTGCCTCGAGCCCGGGCGTGACGAAGCGCCGCCCAGCTTGCCACCTCGACCCCTGGCTTGGAAAAGTGCGTCCCCGTCAGCAATAGAGCCTGCGCTCGACCGATAAAATCAGCGTCGAAGTCCTCGGGCGAAAGGGCCATGTCCGCGCAGTTCTCTCGGTAGAAGAGAAGCGGAAAGTCATCCTTACCTCGAACCGAGAGAAAGACGAGACCGGTGAGGCGGTCGGGGTCGGTCTTGACCCGGGAGACATCGACCCCTTCTGCGACGAGCGTGTCGCGGACGAAGCGCCCCATCTGCTCGTCACCGATGCGGGTGAGCATGGCCACCCGCAGGCCCTGCCGCGAGGCTCCCACCGCGATATTCGCGGCGCAGCCTCCGAGGCTCTTGGCGAAAGACTGCACCGACTCCAGGGTGGCCCCGAGCTGCTCACCGTAGAGATCGACCGCGGCCCGACCCAGGCAGACGAGGTCCAGATCGCGGCCCTCGGAGGCGGTGGTCATGTCTCGCTCGGCCACCAGCTCTGAGCTCCCGCCTCCATGGTCCAGCGATGCTCCGGAGCGAAGGTGGGCACGGAGTAGCGCGCGTCGTCGAGATGCCGAATCACCCACAGGTACCACATCCCATAGCCCGGAGCCGCGCACTGGGCGTGGGTGTCCCCGGGCGCGATGTACACGCAATCGTCCGACCGAATCTTGTGCACGTGGTCGCCGAGCTCGGCGTGGCCGTATCCCTCGGGGCGAGTGAATCGATAGTAGTAGAGTTCGGGCTGGGCGTGATGATGAGGAGGGTAGCTCGACCAGCGGCCGGGCGCGTTGACCACCTCCCCCACCACGAGCTTGGCCTCGGGCGGCCCCTTTTCGTCATCGAGCACGGTGCGCACCTCGCGCGAAGCGGCGTCGTGCACGAGCCCTCGACCCCGCGCCTCCGCCCGGGTCTCGGCGGAGGCGTAGGCCCGCGGGGAAAAGAAAGTAGAGTTGTCGACCTCCATCACCGCGAGCTCGGCCGATCCTGCGGCCTGCACCCGGACGCCGGCCGGCACGTGGAGCGCGCTCGGGCGTTCGTCAAAGAGCGACCGCCGGGTCCCTTCGAGCACCGCCCCCTCCGTCTCCATTCGAAGCTCCCCGTCGAGGAGGAGGAACATCGTCTCCCGCCTCACGTTGAGGTCAAGACGGCCTTCCATGCGCCACGTGGCGAGGCCGAGCCCGTGGTCCTCGCTCCGCGCCGCGATGGTGATGATCTCGAGGCCGTCCGTCCTCTCCGGGGCGCGCGGGGCGCGTGATACGGCGCCCATCAGACCGCCCCCACCGTGACCGTCTTGGTGTTCACGAATTCCCGAAGACCGTACAGGCCGAGCTCCCGCCCGTAGCCGCTCTTCTTGATGCCGCCGAAGGGGAGCCGGGGATCCGATTTCACGAAGTCGTTGATCGCGACCGCTCCGCTGTTCATGCGCGCTGCGAAGCGATGAGCGCGTTCGAGATCTTTCGAGAACACCGCTCCCCCCAGACCGTACACCGAGTCGTTGGCGATGCGCAGGGCGTCCTGCTCGTCCTGGGCCCGCAGCACGCTGGCCGCGGGACCGAAGAGCTCTTCACCGTAGGCGGGCATGCCGGGAGCCACCTCGGTCAGCACCGTCGGGGGATAGAACCAGCCTGGTCCCGCCGGAACCTTCCCCCCCACCAGAGGACGCGCCCCCTTGGCGATGGAGGCTTCGACCTGCCCGGCGAGCCCGTCCCGGAGGTCCTCTCGGGCCAGGGGTCCAATGTCCACTCCGGACATCGGCTCGCCCATGGTGGTCTTCTCGAAGCGGGCCACCAGGGCTTCGACGAAGGCGTCGTAAACCGGTTCGAGAACCACGAAGCGCTTGGCCGCGATGCAGCTCTGGCCGCTGTTGAGGAGACGACTCCCTGCGCAGCGCGCCACCGCAAGCTCGATGTCGGCGTCTTCGAGGACGACGTAAGCATCGCTCCCCCCGAGCTCGAGCACCGTCTTCTTCAGATGCCGCCCCGCCGCCTCGGCTACGGCCGCGCCGGCTCGGGTGCTCCCGGTCAAGGTCACGGCGGCCACGCGGGGATCCGCAATCACCCCTTCCACTGCCGAGACCGGCACCACCAGGGTCGAGAACACCCCCTCCGGAAAGCCGGCCTCGCGCATCAGAGCTTCGAGGGCCATCGCGCAGCCGGTGACATTCTCGGCGTGCTTCAGGAGGCCGGCGTTCCCGGCCGCGAGGTTGGGGGCCGCGAAGCGCACCACCTGCCAGTACGGGAAGTTCCAGGGCATGATGGCCAGGATCACGCCGAGGGGGTCGTAGCGCACCAAGCTCTCGAAGTCGGTGCCGCCCTTCTCGGCGGCGAGACCCGCCTCCGCCGTCTCCGCGTAGTGCTCGAAGGCCCACGCACACTTCTCCACCTCGCCCTCCGCCTGCGCGATGGGCTTACCCATCTCCTTCACCATCAGCTCGGCGTGGGTGCGTTTGTCGCGTCTCAGCAGCTCGGCGGCGCGCAGCAAAGGGGGCAGGCGTTCGGCCAGGGGCCGCTCGGCCCAAGCCTGCTGCGCCGCCTCGGCCCGGGCCAGTCGCGCCTCGACCGCGTCCGCAGAATGGACGGGCCACTCGGAGAACACCTTACCGTCGACGGGGCTCACGGATTTCATCGAAGCGAAGGCTATCCCAAGACGCGCGCGAGGTTGACGGGGTCCGCCGTTCCCAAGCATTCCCGGAGCGTGAAGAAGGGACCGAGCGCCCTCGGCAGCTTTCTGTGGCGGGTGGGCGTAGGGACGCCTCGCACCCGTGTGGTGTGGGAGCACGTCGGCCGGGTGGCCGCGGATCTCGAGGCTCACGAAGTGGCGGCGCGCGCAGCACGGGTCCTCGGGCTGCCCGGCCTCTACCGAAGCCCGTCCGCGTGGGGCGGAGACGCCATCCAACCCTCCGAGTCCGCCTTCCCCCGTCGCGAGTGGGTGGCCCGCTGTCAGGCGGCCAGCTTCGAGATCGCCGTCCCGCTCGGGCGAGCGGCGGTGCCCTTCGTCGAGGAAAACGCCTTCGGCCCCTTCGCCGCCCTGCACGGCACCGCCCTCCGAAGCCTCCTCCGCCTCGCCGCCAACGGAGAGGTCGACCCTTCGACCCTGGACGCCGCCCTCGATCGCATCGCCGAGCTCGAGCCGGACGCGAGCGAGGAGGCCCTGGACGGCCTGTCCCGGCTGGATCCCCGCACCGCCGCCAAGCGCCTCAACCGCCGCCTCCGCCGCTCCTTCGTGGAGGGACTCGACCGAGTGGCCGGCCGGGCCCGCTCCGTCGGACAGCGCCTCGCCACCCTGGATCCGCTGTCGAGGCTCGACCCGGACCGGGCCCGCCGCTTCCTCCCCGACCTCCAGGGGCTCATGACCCGAGGCGGAGAGCACGCCCTCGCCGCCGCGGTACTGGTGCGCACCCTGGATCCGAGAGATCCGAAGGCCCGGGAGGCGCTCCGCCGCTTCGCCAACGAGCACCCGGACCCTCGGGTCAGAGAGACCCTGGAGACCCACCTCCGGCCCCCGCGCCCCGTCCCCGGCGGGCGCGCCTGAGATAGATGTCCTCCCTGCCAACCCTACTCGGTTGGCGTGGGTCGGTCAGACGCCCTCTCGAGGGGTTTCCTCCCCGCCTCCAGGCAGGACAGCGATCCGAGCGGGCTGGGGTCGGACGGAAGACGCACGATCCGATGCGGTCCTTCGCCATCGCCCCGGATTCGGATCTCTATCGCCTCCGCAGCCAGCTCGTCCGCGGAGATGGACGCGGTGACGCTCCCGGACGAGAGCCTGAACTTCCACGGGCTCGCCTTCTTCCAGCGTCCAGGTCCGAGGCGCAGCTCGACCTCGCTGTCCTTCTCGAGGCGCTCGCCCAGCATAGGGCTCACGACGTCGACGAGACCTACGCCCTCTCGGCAAAATATCCACACCGAAGGAAGGTTGGGGTTCCATCGGCGCAGCTTCGCGTATCTCTCTCCGTCGTCCCACTGCTGAATCACCCAGTGGGCTTCGAAGGGCATCGCGCCCTCCACCCACTGACAGGCGCAGACGGCGAAGAGCGAAGCACCCGCGACAGCCAGCCTGAACCGGGACACGAAGCTTTCGTCGGCGGGTGAGGCTCCCCTGTCAATGGGGCCGTTGCTTCGACGGTTGGATTGAGGCAATCCAGCCCGGTGACCACACCGTCGATTCGACTGGTGGAGCTGACCAAGCGCTACGGCGACTTCACGGCCCTCGATCGGGTATCTCTCCAGGTGGAGCCGGGGGAGATCTTCGGCTTTCTGGGTCCAAACGGCGCGGGCAAGACCACGACCATGCGCATCCTGATGGGGATGCTCCTGTCGTCTTCGGGAAAGGCCGAAGTCGAGGGGCTGGACTGCGCCGCGGACCGCGTCGAACTCAAGCGACGCATGGGATACCTCCCGGATACGCCCACCTACTATGACTATCTCCGGGCCGAGGAGCTCTTCCGCTTCGCGGCCACGATGCACGGCTTCGAGGGATCCGAGCTTCGCGAGCGCGTCGCCTCCATGATCGCTCGGATGGGATTGGAGGACGCGTCGAGGGAGTTCGTCATGAACTTCTCGTTGGGGATGAAGAAGAAGGTCGCCCTCGGTCTGGCCCTTCTTCACGAACCCTCTGTCCTCATCCTCGACGAGCCGACCACGGGGCTCGACCCCATCGCGGCCCGACAGATTCGGGAGACCATTCGGAGCGCGGCCAGCGCGGGACGCACCGTCCTCCTCAGCACCCATCTCATGGAGATGGCCAACCAGCTCTGCGACCGGGTGGGCATCATCCATCAGGGCCGCATCGCGGCGGTGGGGACTCCGGGAGAGCTCCGCGAGGATCTGGTGGAGGGTGGAAGTCTGGAAGAGGTCTTCCTCGCGGTGACCGTCGACGCCCGAGGCGGCCTGGCGGAGCCGGCATGAGACCGACGCGTCGACCTGCCGGTCCGTGGAGGGCGACGCGCGCCGTCCTGGGGCTGCGGGTCCGTAGGCTCCTCAACCACAGCCCCAACATCGGCCGAAAGAAGGACGGGCGAAGCGGAACCTCGAGGCGGAGCGGGGGGAGCGGACCTTGGCTCCTCGCCATCGTCGCCTTCTATCTCTTGGTGGGCTTCGCGATGCTGCGCCCTCCCCTTGCCGTGGTCATGGCGCACTTTCCCGGGGCGGCGCTCCCGCGGGCAGCCGCGGTGCTCCTCTGCGCGGTTCTTGTGGCTATTCTGAGTATGGACCTCGTCGCCGGGTGGCGCTCCACCGGCAAGATCGAGGCGGACGTGGAGTGGCTGCTCAGCTTTCCTTCCCCGGTCTGGGTCCTGCTCACCGGCAAGGTCGCCGAAAGAGCCCTGCTCAGCTTCGGATGGCCGCTCATCTATCCGTTCGTGACCTATCTCGCGTGGATGGGCGGGGCGAGGTGGTGGTCCTTCGCAGCGGCGCTCCCGCTCACCGCTCTCCTTCTTCTGCTCACGGCGATGGGCGGGCTGGCGATGGAGCTCCTCGTCCGCCGCACCCTGCCCGGCCTCCTCCTGAAGTGGCTACCGGGTGTCTTCATGGTGGGGGGCGGCGGTGGGCTGCTCCTCGTGCTGAGCTCGTCCACGATCGAGCTCGCCGACGCCCCCGCGCGCTGGTTACGGCTGGGGGCAAGCCTCCCTTACGTGCCCTTCGAGGGCCTCATCCGCCTGGCCTCGGGACCAGGACCCGCTCCGGCCCGCCTCTTGGGCTTCGCGGCGGAGGCGGCGACGGTGTCCGGGCTCACCCTGGGACTCATCCGATGGCTCACGGTGCGAGGGATCGAGCCGGGCCGAGGTGGCCCGGAGGGCCGCCGCGGAGCTTCGGCGGCTTCCGGAAGGGGACGGCTGGGCCTCGTCCAAAAGGAGCTCCTTTCCGTCCTGAGGACGCCGGCCCGGCTCTTCACCATGCTCTTACCCCTCCTCTTCCTCGTCGGGTCTTCTCGTCTTTCCGAGGTCGAGGACGCGTCCATGGTGCAGATCAACTTCATCCTCCCCCTGATGGCGGTCGGCTTCGTCGCGCTCTCAACGGTGAGTCTGATGGTGCACGAGGGCCCGTCGGTTTGGCTGATGTTCTGCGTACCCCAATCGCTGGAGCAGATCGTCTTCCGCAAGATAGCCTTCCACCTAGTTGTTGCTGTTGGCGCCGCCGCTCTGCTCCTCGTCGCGACCTGGCTCGCGGTCAGCCCTTCTTGGACTGCGGTCGGGCTCAGCGCCTACGTCCTCGTCGCCGTCGCGCTCCTCTCCGCCTTGGGAGGATGCCTGGGGGTGCTCGGGTCCGACCCCCTGTCGAGTGAGCCCGCGCGCCGCCTTCAGGGCGGGGCCGTTTTCCTACCGATGCTCGTGCTCTACATCCTGGTGGGAGGCCTGGTCGTCCCCGGCCTGTGGACGAAGGTCGTCCTGCTCGTGATGGCAGCCGCGCTGTTGGTGGCCCTCATCCAGCGCGTGAGGCGCTACCTCCCTTTCCTGCTCGACCCCACCGCTGCCCCCTCACCGCAGGTTCAGGCTTCGGACGGACTGACCGCAGCGCTGTTCTTCTTCATTCTCCAGGCGGCCGGCTTCGCCGGAGCCACGGCCCTCGAAGTCTCCCCCTGGACCGCCGCCGGGTACGCCTTTGCGGGCGCCGGCGCCCTGGTCGCGGTGGGGGTCGGGACCATGATCTTGCGCCGACCGCTCCGAGGGTCGGACGTGGGGTGGGCGATGCCTCGAGGCGCGGGTCGAACCCTGCTCGAAGCCTTCGGCTGGGCGGCGGCCGCCGTCGTCGTCGCCCTGAGCTACACCCTCCTCGCCGCCCAGTGGCCGTGGCTCAGCGAGCAGCTCCAAGCCAACGGCGTCCTCCCCGCCCCGGAGGCCTCGGACCTCCCGGCGGTGGTGCTGCTCGTATGCGCGGCCGCCCCGATCTTCGAGGAGCTCATCTTCCGCGGCGTCTTGCAGAGCGGCCTCCGAACGAGCCTGTCCCCGGGGCCGGCGATGCTCGGGGCTTCGCTGGTCTTTGCCGCCGTGCACCCTCCAGCCGCGGCTCCGCCCGTCTTCCTGATGTCGCTGTGTGCCGCGTGCGCCTTCGAGCGCACCCGAAGCTTGCTGGCCCCGATCTTGGTGCATGCGGCCTACAACGGGGCCGTCCTCGGCCTTCAGTAGGTCGGCCCCAAGCTCTCGATCCAGAGATCGGAGAGCTCCATGGGGAGCGCATCGAAGGGCCGGGGGGTGACCGTAGCCTCGCCCTCGAAGGCCCCGATGAGCCGCCATGTCCCGTCCTCCATAGCCTCGAGGACCTCCAAGGTCAGCGCCAGAGGGTCGACGAGCCAGGCGTGCTCGACCCCCGCCGCCGCATACTTCGGGAGCTTCAGGACCCGGTCCTTGGCGGCCGTCGAGGGTGAGAGCACTTCGCACACCCACTGGGGGGCCATGGTGACGTAGGACACGGACGTGTCGAAAGCGGGGACGACCTCCCGGCGCCAGCCGGCAAGGTCCGGGACGAGCACGTCTTCGCCCAGGCGGAGCTCGGGTTCGTCCTCGATCCACCAGCCTCCGGGCCCGCCTCGACCGAGCTCGAAGCCGGGAATCAGAAGGGCTCCAAGCCGCGAGGCGGCACGACCCTGGGGGCGAGCCGGTCGGGGTCGGAGGTAGAGCGCCCCGTTCAGGAGCTCGGCCACCTTCCCCTCGGGGGCGGCCAGCACGTCCTCATAGGTGGCGGGCGTCTGGTCGTGAAGGGCGCGGACCACTTCGGCATCCTACCATACGGCCAAAAGAGCTCGGCCGGCGGACGAGAGCCTACCCAACCCGACGCCCCTCTCAGCCGTCTCCTCCCTCCGTGAACGAGAGTTGTCCGGGCTCATCCGGCTCCGCGAGAGACATTTGACCCGCCTGGCGCTCGATCTTTTCGGCCGCCTCCACCGTGTCTTCGATGATGGCCCGGAGGTTTCGCTCGAAGCGTCGGCGTCGCCGCCGGGCCGACGCAGGCCCTCCTGCGGTCACCATGAACAGGACCATGGGGCTCATCATCACCATGCTCCCCACCAGCAGCATCACGGACAAGAAGGGCCAGGACGACACCAGGAGGAGAAGTGCGAGAGACCATACGAGCCCCACCACCGGCACCAACACCAGCCCCCCGAGGAAGGTCATCCGGCCCTGCCACAACCGCAGGGGACGCCAGCGGAGCTGGGTGCGCTTCTTGCTCCCGGTGAGCTCGACCTGACCCGAAAGCCAGGGTCGAAACCACCAGTGATCGACGCTCACGTCGAAGACCCGGGAGAAGAGCCCCCGGCGGCGCTTGATGAGCCCCGCTCGAGCGAGGCGCTGCTCGAAGAGGCGCCGCACCACCTTCTCCGGGACCTCGACCTGGGTTTCGTCCTCCCACCGCCCGGCCCGGCGGCGGAACTTGCTCAGGGCGGACCGTGCGCTCATGGGGACCGTAATGATGCCGCTTTCGGGCCCCGGAGGGCCAGAGGCCCCCGTATGAGGAGCAAGGGCACGAGGAAGGCGGTGAGCAGCTCCACCCCCATGCCCCCGAAGATGGGAAGCGCGATCGGTCGCATGACGTCGGCGCCGCGCCCCTCGCTCCCGAGCACCGGGAGGAGAGCCAGGAGGGTGGTCACGGTGGTCATCAAGCACGGCCGAATGCGGCGACGTCCGGCCTCGAGGGCCACCTCGATGCGGGCCCCGAGTTCGGACCCGGCGCCCGGGAGCTGGCGTCGAAGCTCGGTGGCGAGCAGCACCCCGTCGTCGGTGGCAATGCCGGAGAGCGCGATGAGGCCCACCCACACCGCGACCGACAGATGCACGGTCTCGACGGCGCTGATCACCCACAGGGATCCGAAGGCCCCCGCACCGGTGACGACCACGGCGCTCCCGACGGCCGCCACCACCCGGATCCGGCCCAGCTGGAGGGAGAGGAGGCCGAGCACCAGCAGCACCGCCAGAGGCACCAGCAAGAGGAGCCGCGACTCGCTCCGCACTTGGCTCTCCCAGGTGCCGGCGAAGCGATAGGAGACCCCCTCGGGGAGCACCAGGCGTCCCTCTTTGCGGGCCGCGTCGAGGACCGCCTCGGCCCCTCGCACCACCTCCACCGCCGACGCCTCGGGCGTCTTGTCGAACAGCACCCAGGTGGCGAGGAAGGTGCTCTCGGAGCGAATCATCTGAGGTCCTTCGACGTAGCGAAACTCCGCGAACTGCTCGAGGGGTACGGTGTCGCCGGTGCGCGTGGGCACGAGGACGCGGCGCAGAGCGTCGAGGTCGTCGCGGTCCCCTCGACCGTAGCGGACCCTCACCGCGTAGCGGGCCCGCCCCTCGATGGTGCGGGTGACGACCTGTCCCCCGATGCCGGTTTGAATGACGTCTTGCACGTCCGCCACCGTGAGCCCGCAGCGTGCGATGGCGGAGCGGTCGATGACGATCTCGAGGTAGGGCTTACCGACCACTCGGTCCGCGAACACCGTCTCGGCGCGGATCTGCGGGACCTCGCGCAGGAAGCCTTCGAGGCGGCGGCCGGCCACGTCGAGCGCTTCGAGGGAGGGACCTCGGAGTTCGAGCCCGAACGGGGAGCGCATGCCCGATTGCAGCATGACGAGCCGTGCCGCGATCGGCATCAGGACCGGCGCGCCGGTCAACCCTGGCTGCGAGGCCGCCTTTTCGATCTCTCGCCAGATGTCGGCTGTGGATCGCACGTGGTCCCTCCACTGGCGAACCCAGGCACCGCTCTCATCCCGGACGAACTCGGGACGGTAGGTCACGATGACCTCGAACATGGAGATCGGAGCCGGGTCGAGAGCGCTCGCGACCCGCCCGAGCTTACCCACCGCGCGATCGACCTCCGGCACCGCCGCGATGGCCGCGTCGAGGGAGGCCAGAAGCTCCTCGGACTGGCCGATGCTGGCGTGGGGCATGGTGGTGGGCATGTAGAGAAAGGCGCCTTCGTCGAAGGGCGGCATGAACTCTCTGCCCAGGCCCGGAAAAGCCCGATTCAGGCCCTCTCCCCACCCGCGCGGAGCCCCGAAGAGGGAGAGCCCGCCCAGCGCCAGCACCGCCGCCGCGGTGGCGAGGAGCCCGGCCGGGCGGGTCAAGCTCCGGCGAAGCAGCTGGGGATAAACGGCGAGGAAGAGCCAGGCTCCCCCCACCCCGAGCAGGAGAGCGAGGATGACGCCCGCCGCGTTGACGAGCGAAGAGACCCCCGGGCCGAAGGGCGACCACCGCGCCGCGAGCGCCAGCGCCGCCGCCGCCGCCAGTACCCAGGAGGCCCGGCGCCTCGCGGGGGTCATCGCCCCTCCGAGCGGCACCCCCGGCCATCGCGCGGCGAAGCGGGCCAGGACGGGGAGCACCGTCAGCCCCGTGACCAAGGACGCCGCCACGGCCATGGTCTTCGTCCACGCAAGAGGCCGAAACAGTCGCCCTTCCGAGGCTTCGAGACCGAACACGGGAAGAAAGCTGACCAGCGTGGTGAGCGCTGCGGTCACCACCGCTGGAGCCACCGCCACCACCCCCGTGGCCACCCGCTCGGATAGGTTCGACCCGCCCTCCCGCAGGCGCTGAGCCATGCTCTCCGTGAGCACGATGGCCACGTCCACCATGGTTCCGATAGCGATGGCGATCCCCGCCAGCGACATCAGGTTGGCTTCGAGCCCAGCCGTCCGCATCAGGGCGAAGGTGGCCAGGAGACCGAGGGGCAGCGACGCCGCGACCAGCACCGCCACCGCCACGTCCCCGGCGAGAGCGAGGATGACGACGATGGTGATGAGGACCTGCTGCCAAAGGGCGGTGGAGAGGGTCTCCAAGGTCTCGTCGATGAGCTGGGCGCGATCGTAGAAGACGTCGACCTCGACCTTGGCGAGACCCTGCGGGGTGCTCCGCGAGGGGAGCCCGGGCGAAATCTCGGCCACGCGGGCGCGCACCCGCTCGATCACGGCGCGAGGGTTCTCGCCGTGACGGGCTACCACCACCCCACCCACGGCGGGGGCCCCGGCGTCATCGAGCGCCCCCCGCCGAGGGGCGGGCCCGTAGACGATCCGGGCCACGTCGGAGAGCCGCACCGGTACGTGCTTTTCCACCCCCACGACGACCTCCTCCAGGTCTTCCGGGCGCTCCACGAAGCCTACCCCCCGAATCACGTACTCGACCTGATTGACCTCGAGGGTGCGAGCCCCCACGTCCAGGTTCGACCCTCGGACGGCGGCGACGACCGCGGACAGGGTCACGCCGTGGGCGCGCATGCGCTCGGCATCCACTTCGACGTGGTACTCGCGCTCGAAGCCCCCCACCGAAGCGACCTCAGCCACGCCCGGCACCGACTGCAGGGCAGGTTTCACGCTGAAGTCCTGAATGCTGCGAAGCTCGTGGAGGGCGAAGGCCGTGCCGTCCGGGGTG
>JBCBRU010000175.1:0-14494 GCA_039819565.1 Myxococcota bacterium
ACGACCGACGCTTCGCCATGACGGGTGAGGGCGGGAACGGTGAGGGGATGAGGGGGGTGTCCCGAGGCCAGGCGCTCGTTCCCCCTCGGCGAGCCCGGCGTTCTCAACCGCTAGTTGATTAAATCTCTAAAATTATTTGATCAACTAGCGGTTGAGAACGCCGGGCTCGCCGAGGGGGAACGAGCGCCTGGCCTCGGGACACCCCCCTCATCCCCTCACCGTTCCCGCCCTCACCCGTCATGGCGAAGCGTCGGTCGTCGATGCTCTTTGCTCGCGTGGATTGGGCGCCCACCTGCTCACCCGGGCGGGCTGGGGAAGAGGGGCGCAGCCACGAGCCCAGTGGACGCCTCTCGGGACCGGCGTGGTGCGGCCACCCGGACCCGTGCGCTCCGCTCCGGTGAGGCCCAAAGGGTCTCACGCGATCACGCGGTCGCCGCACGCCCGAGCGCCCATCTTGGGTTCCGCATGACGTCTCTGAGCCGAGTCGGGAACCGCGTTGGTCAGAACGGCTTGCCGGAAGTTGACCTCGACTCCGAACCTGGGCACGACGGAGCATGTAAGTTGCTGAATACGCGGATGAAAGAGCGCTCAAAGGACATCTCTCAACCCGCCCGGATCTGGCTGCGGCAACGCGATGATCGCGCACAGACTTCCGCGTATGGTATCGAGTTTTCATGCTGATCCAGCTCACAGGTTCTAGCTGCTGCTATCAGGAGATAGCGTGACAAACAATGACAAATCGAGTCAGCGTGAGGTGATCTCCGCTCGCGTTTCGCCGGAAGCAGCGGCGGGATGGCGGGACTTCTGCGCCAGAGCAGGCGTTTCGCTTGCCGCCTTCATCGAGGTCGCCGGCGTCGAACTCGCGAATGAGACCTTTCCGCCTAGCGTGGCCGCGAGGAAGAAGATGGTCGAGGCAGCTCGTGAGGTTGATCGCTCCAGACGCTCGCGAAAGTAGGTAGGGTTCGGACCTCGCGGCTCGCAGCCGTAAGACGGCGCTGAAGCACGAGCCTCGTAGCGGTGCGGCTGGCGACTCGACCCCCCAGCGGGTGAAGACACATCCCCAACGTGTCGATGAGCCCCCCGCTGACGCATATGGTTGAGCGTCCGTCCCCACCTGCTTCGAAAGCGAGCCGCAAACCGCCTGAATGAGAAGACGTCAAACACGAAACGGAATCGTTCCCGATCGTGCAGTCGCGAATTGGCACTCGCATTGCTTCGCTCTATCTCGAGAAGAGATGATGGGCCGACCTGACCCTCCGTACCGCCGCTTCTCCCCAGGCGTACGTCTCGTGGGCCGCGGTGACTCGAGAGGTTGACGGCAGACATCTCATCGTCGCGACGCTCTCCCGAGACTCAACCCAGCCCTTCGGTGAGAAGTCGACTCCGCCTTGGCTACTGGGTTTCGGCGCGGCTTCGTTCGAGGAACTATCGGGCTACCCGCTCCCTCGTCGAACGTGCGCACGAGGGCGTCGGATGCACCCGATCTCCAACCCAAGTGAAGTTGCTGCTGAGCGTCCCGCGCTCGTCAGCTCCGCTACGAATAGGAGCTACTGTGCCGCTCAGGGGCGGGACTTCCTCGACGGTGGCAGCAGCCACCGCTCGAAAGCTGAGAAGGCCATCAGGTCTGAAAGAGGCTTGGAGCTATTGCGGAACAAGAGGGCGCATAAGTAAGCCGGAACTTAGGTTCACTTCAGAGCGGACCCGACCGGCAACCAACCCGCGACCACTGATTCAGCGAGCCGCTTACGTCAGCCTGCCCGCGAATCGCTCTGCGAACTATCTCCACGTTGCGGCCATGACCCTCCTCAACTACGCTTTCAGCGTCCGGCCTGCGGCCTTCAAGGCTCGTCCCCTCCCCCTCCGGTCCTAAAAGGTTGTTATTTCACCATGGTAGAACAAACACTCGATAAGGATCAGATCGCTCTCCTCCAGCTACGACTCCTCATCGAGCCCAGAAGTTGGGAGGCAGCGCTTCAACTTGGCGAGCTACTCGAGCGTCTCGGTGCCAGGGTCGAAGCGATGGCACACTACGCGCTTGCCATTGGTGCCCTTGAGACAACCGAAGGGGGGCTGGAGCTCGCGGAGGCCTTGGGACGCGTCTTGAACCTCGACGAGGAGAACGTTCCTGCCCGCATCAAGCTCGCCGAGACCCTAGGTGGGCTAGAGCGTCCCGCCGAAGCGGTGGCTGAGCTCGAGACGGCTGCTCTCCTGCTCGAGCGACAGGGACGCGTGGAGGAGTACATCCAAGTCGTGGAGCGGCTCCTCTATTTCGACTCCAGCAAGGTCGAGCTCGCCAAGCAGCTCGCACGAGCCTACCTCTCGCAGGGCGCCTATGCGGCGGCGCTCGCGAAGCTCCAGCTGTGCATCCGCGAGGCCCCGGACGACGTCGAGACCCTGCTGCTGGTCGGCAAGGCGTTTTTCGAGCTGGGCCAAGTGGAGGAGGCGGTGGTCGTTCTCGGAGAGGTCGAGGACCCTTCCGCTGCGAAGGAAGAGATCACCGAAGAGCTCGAGGAGCTTCGTCGGTCGGTTCGCTCCGCCCGTGTCGATCCCCAAAGTCCGGATGGTGCCTCCGACGGTTCTTCTCGCTCGCCCCCTTCTTCGAGCTCAACTCCAAGTGGCTCAGAGGACTCCAAAGAGAAGCTCCGAGCGCTCTACTTCGAGGCTTATCTCAACGGGAAGGAGAGCGGATCCATGTCGCTCGACGTCCCGAATCTGATCGAAGGCGCCCCCGCTACGTCCATGGAGCTGGTGGGCGAGGACGAGGGCAATGAACCCTCCTGGGTCGACCTGGGCCCGTTGAGTAGCGAGCTTGAGCTCATCCTCGGCGAAGCCAAGCTCAGCCTTCGCAACAATCTCGTCCAACGCGCCCTCGAGCTTCTCGAGCGTGGCTCGGGGATGCTCGGAAGGAGGAGCCAAAACGAGGCCCTTGAGAGCGCGGAGAGCGCTGGGGCCCAGTGGCTTGCTGCCGACCTGGTCCAGGATGACGACGGCTCGAGGGGGGCTCGCCGCCCTGCGGATGCTCTCCCTGCGGATGCTCTCCCTCCCGACGATGTCCCTACGGCATTGCCAACCCCAGCTGAAGCTCACGGGACCGAGCCGTGGTCCGATAGATTGCCGCTCGAAAATCCTCTCTTCGACTTGCCTAGAGCCCGTCCACAAGAGGGCCTGGCGTCGGCCTCGCTAGAGGGTTCGTCGGTTTCGAATCCCTCTCCGCAGCCTCGCCTCCATGAAGCGTCGGCGCCTCTCCTTGACTTGCTCAGGTCCACCCCTGCGCCGCTCTTCGCCGAACCGGGGCCGGCATCACCCCCGAGAGAGCTCTCGTCGATATCGACCGAGTTGGAGCGACACGCGTGGAAGCCACCCCCGGCAGAGGCTTCAACGCCCCTGTTCGATCTGCTCAGGTTTACCCCCGCGCCGCTCTTCGCGGAGACCGAGCCAAGCCCCCCCTCGACGACACCCCCTGCCCGTGAGCTGCCGACGAGCGAGACGGTGGACCTCGACACCCCGGGTCACTCGACGTGCGATATCCAGCGTACGGCGGAGTCATTCAGGGACGCTGCCCCGTCGCCCCCCCCGCATGTAGAGGGCGAGACGCCCACGCAGGCCTTCTCGTTCAACGAAGGCGAGGAGACCCTGGTTCGCGACCGCCGTCGGCGATCGCCCCACTCGCAGAGGGTGTTGAAGGCCATGGAAGCGGCCCTCACTGAGCTCGGTGACGGGGGCCCCACGGCCTCCGGTTCGGAGAGTCCGAGGAGCCTGCCTCGAGATCGGTGGCCATCCTCAACGTCCTCGCAGGCGGACAAAGACGCTCTCCGTAAGGCGGCCAAGTTGGCCGCAGAGACACGCTCCCGGACCCTTGCGAAGAGAAGCGAGGACGCGGATTTCGTCCATCGTCGCCGGACGGCAGGCTTGCCGGACGTACCTTCGCCTTACTACCTCGAAGTCTTCCGCACTTTCAGCGATCGGTACCTCTACATCCCGGCTGCTCTCCTGAGACACCTGGGCTATCTCTGGGCCAGCTGGTCTCTAGGCCTGCGGAGCCTAATTCTGCTCTTGGGGGTGTCCGTCGCCATATCCCTCGCCTGCCTGTCCGGATACCTGGTCGGAATATCTTCAACCCACCCAACCTCCACTCGGGTGCTCCCTCCGTCCAACCTCGCCGCGGACGGAGGAGACGCGGCCGTCCAAGAGGGGGAGCCATCCGTAGGATCCGCGCGGCGAACCCCGGCTCGGAGCTTGCCGGCTCGACGCAAGGCCCCGCGGGGGGTGCGAAAGCGTAAGGCGCCCAGTCCCAAGCCATCATCTCCCGGGCGGACAAACGGCCGATCCCGTCGAGAACCAAAGGTCCGTGATAAGACCTAGAAGCCCGCGGATCTGGAGCTGCACGGCGCTGTCGGCCGCTCTTTTCGTGAAACGCTTTGACCGGCTTCGCCTCTCCTTAGTCGCGTATCCCCGGCTCGGGTCCTTCGCCCGTTCATGAGGGTTCCCAGCGGAGTGTAGCGCACGCCGCCGTGATAGGTCCCTACGGACAGGATGGTCACGCCTATCATCACGGCCGAGAACTTTAGAGCTCCCGAGACCGGCCAGCTGGCCACCACTCCCTGCACCGCGAAGATGCAGGTCATGTGTATGAGATAGATCCAGTAAGATGCGTCCGAGAGATACCGGACCCAGAAGCTCTCTCGACTCAGCATTCTCGAGGAGCAGCCGATCCAGCCGAAGATCGAGAGCCAAGCGAAGGCCACCGAGAGCACCGCGGCAGCTGGCCAAGAGGTGTCGATCATCATCAGGCCGGGGAGGAAACAAAGGAAGGTCGCCGCGCCGAGGAGGAAGGGCCACTGCCTTTCGAGGCGGACCCGCCGCCGCGGACTCAAGCCGTCGCATAGGTAGAGCAGGGCGCCGAACGCGAAGAAGCAGGCGTAGAAGGCGAGCACCACCGGGTGCGGCAGCAGCGTCTCGTCCGGCGCCGGCCCGAACTCGTGCTCCGGCATCAGAATCATCAAGAGAAAGGTCGGGACCACCAAAGCCCACATCGTCATGCGGAGCGTGGGAGTGTGCTCGCGCTGGTCCGGCGAGGCGATCACGCGAGCGATGAGCGCGACCGCACTGAACCCCGCCACGAAGATGAGAAGATGCCACAAAAACCAGAGGTGTCCCAAGTTGACGTCGAGGCCGTGAAGCAGGCCTAGATGTGTTCCCAGGAGCTCTCCCTCAGGGGGGGCGTGAGCGTGTCGTACGAAAGCGAGGACCGCAGACCCCAGGGGCATCACGGTCAGAGAGCTCAAGAGAAGCGGAAGGCCAATCCTTTGAGCCCTTCCCCTCACCATGGAGCGCAACCCCCGCCGTCGCGCCACCATGGCGGTGAAGAACCCACTCAACATGAAGAAGAGCGGAAGCCGAAAGCCATGGATGAAGTGGACGAGGAGCGGCCACGCGCGGTCCCAAAGGGCATCACCAGCTTGCTCGTAGCCAGGTACCCAAGGAATGGCCGCGTGGAGCGCCACCCCGAGAAGCACCGCGAACCCTCGCAGAGCGTCGAGATAGTGTAGACGCGGAGACGTCGAAGCTAGGAGCTGACGGCGCTCTTCGTGCGGGAGTTCCAGAATACTGGAGACCAACACGTCCCCCGAACTGGGGTTGCGATCGAGGGTGCTCGAGAGAAGAGGGGAGGTAGCCATGAGGGAGGCTCAAAGCACGCTCCGGGCCACCTCCGAACCGCCGCCTTGCGCCATGGCTATGAAGATGGAGTGGCAGGTGTTGCGCGTGCGATGGGCCCGACCGTGACGTTGGAGTTGCCAGTGTTGCTGCTAGGGCTGCGAAAAATCCCTCAGGCCGCGGAACGTGTGGCCAAGGGCACACCGTTGGAGGGGGCGAGCAGGAGATTTCGTCGCTGCACTTCAGGACTGTCCCCCATCGTCTCGAAGTCGAAACGAGACAGCCAGCTACCCAGAACGATGCGCATTTCGAGCAACGCCAAGCCGGCCCCGATACAGCGACGGACCCCTCCTCCGAAGGGGATCCATTCGAACGGACGGAAGCTTCGCTCCAGAAAGCGCTCGGGACGAAAATGTTCTGGTTCGGGGAATAGATGCGGGTCCCGATGAAGAAGATAAGGACACACCCCTACTGTGGTCCCCGGGGACAGCTCCCTCCCGTCGAGGGTCCACGGCTTGGTCAGGGTGCGCATGACCGTGTCCACGATCGTATCCCTTCGCAAGGTCTCCTTCGACCACGCATCCAGCCACTCGTGGCGCCCCGCGGCTACGTCCTTTCGGAGTTGACCGAGGCGCTCGGGCTCGCGGGCCGCGTGATGGAGCGCCCAGGCGAGGGCCACGGTGGAGGTCTCGTGTCCGGCCACGAGCAGGGTTAGGAGGGTCGAGACGATGTCATCGTCGTCGAGCGGGAGACCCTCCTCATCTCTGGAGTCGAGCAGCCTCGACAAAACATCGCGACCTCGGACTCCCGTGCGCCGTCGCTCGTCGATGACCCCCAAGAGGAGATCGACAACCCTCTTCTTGGCCCGCTGGAATCGGTCCCAGGGGCTCAGTCCAAAGAAGGAGCGCTGGGTGTGTCGGCTGAAGAGGTGGATGGGATGGATACGCGCCAGGACCTCCTCGGAGGCCGCGGCGAAAGTCTCCACTTGGTCCTCGACCCCGAAGACCACGCGAACGATGACCTCGAAGGTCACCCTGCGCGCCTCATCCACCGCGCGAATGGTCTCACCTGCGCTCCAGCTCGCGCAGCGTCGCTCGGCTACGGTGCGTATCGTTTCCGCATGAAAGTCCAGGTCATCCTTTTGAAAGGGAGGAACGAGTCGTCGACGATGACGGCGGTGTTGCTCTCCCTCGAGGAGGAGCAGCGAACCGGAGCCAAGCACGGGAGCCAGAGTTTGGACGGCAAAGGGAGAGAAAGCGTCGTCGGGGAGCGCGAAGACTTCACGGGCGAGCTCGGGCCGACCGGTGATGATGAGGTCGCCGTTCAGCGCCTTCATGACGAAGGGGTCCCCGTACCGCTCCCTCCACCGAATCAGCACGCTAGGATCTCGCATGACCTGCAGCGTGGGGAAGATGCGTCCGCGAGGGCCTATCATCGAAGGCCATACAAGCACGGCACCGTGCTCCCGGCGCGCGGCAAGCCGTCGCGCGACACGGAAGCTCGCGGTTCGGCACCGCTCAGGCGGCCGCGTCGATGATCTGTCTCGAGAAGAGAGATAGAAGCTTCATTCCTAGCTGAGGATGTCTCTCCAGCATGCCGAAGAAGTCTTCGCTCCGAATGCGAAAGCCCACGACTTCGGTCAGGGCCTCGGCGGTGTAAGAGCGGGGGAGCATCGCCGCGACGTCGAGACCGCCGAGGACCATGCCCGGGCCGACGACGACGGAGTCGCCTCGCTCGGCGATGCAGCGCACCCGCCCGTGGTGGATCCGGAAGCTGAAGTCAGCTCTCGCACCGAGCTCGAAGAGGAGGTCTCCGGCCTTCAGTCGGACCTCTTCCGTGGCGGCGGCGAGATCCGCGACGGCGTCGATCGGGGCCCCGGCAAAGAGGGGCGTCTCCCGGTTGAGGAGGATCTTCTCTACGAAGGTGAGTGGCCGCGATGGAGGCTCTCCGATCTTTTCGTCGGGGTCGATGGGGGGCGGGAGTTGGCGACGGGCCTCGAGGGCTGCGCGCGCCGCATTGCGTAAAGCGTTTCGGAGGAGAGCAAAGCTGCTCTCGTAGAGGTCGAGCACCACGTCGCTGGGGGCGCTCATCGCCAGCACGTCGGTATGGGCGTAGGCGCTGACCCCGCGCGGATCTTGCCCCAGGACGCTCACGAAGCCCACGGTGCGGGCCGGGTCGGCTACGAGCCGCCCGGTGTCTCGGGCGGACTCGCCGTCCTCACCAAGTTCGGTATCGATGCGGACCTCTACTCGACCTTCGACAATGATGTATACCGCGGGCAGCGGCTCGCCTTCGCGGGCGATCCACGACCCCGCCCGGAAACGCGCGAAGCTCGAGCTCTCCGCGAGGGGCAAGAGGGCTTCCGGCTCGAGCAGCTGGAGGGCGGGGAGCGCCCGGAGGGCGAGGTAGCGCGCCCTCACGTTGGGGAGGTCGCCCTCAACCAGCATAGACTTCCTCTCGGTCTCCATCGAGCCGGTGCAGAGCCAGCTCCCGGTCGGTTCGAGCGGCTTCGATGTTGACCGCGGCGACCTCGCTCCGTAGCTCCTTCAGGCGAAGCTCGCCGACATAGTAGGCGCTCAGGGCGGCGACGGTGGGACTCCTCTCTTTGAGCAAAACTCGGAGGGTCTCGATGAAGCCACTTTCGTTCGAGGCAAGGAAGGGACCGGCCCCGTCCAGGTTTGGGTTGTTCGCCCCCAATTCGATCAGCACCGGCAAGGCTTCCTTCACCGGTGTGCGGAGGAGACCATCGAGAAGCTCCAGGCTGCCCGAACGCCTCCGGTCGTCGTCCGAGTCCAGACCGCGGCGAATACCGGCAAAGTTCTCCTGCGGAAAGAGAAGCCCCAAGAGTCTCAGTACGCGGCCCGTGGCGTTGCCGGCGCGATCGTGAAGGGCCTGAAGGAGGAGATCGAGACCGGGCGTGCGTCGACGCTCGTCCTCCTCCGCGCCCCGCTCGAGAGCTCTTCGGAGGGTGAGGAATCGAAAACCCAGCCGCAGTCCCTGTTCGACGCCCTGTTGAATCGTCTGTTGATCGATGAGCAGGTTCGGATGCTTGTTCAAGAGCTGTTCGAGGGCGTGGACCGCTTCGAAGCGGGTACGTCCGTCCGGGATCTCGCCGATCCGCCGCGATAGTCTGTCCGCCGCGCCTTCGTAGTCCTCCGAGCTAGCCATGATCTTCGGCAGCCGGCACCGGATGTGGGACGCCGTGCCCGGAGCGACGAGGGCCGCTTCCAGGGCCTGGAGGTCGTCCATGTGGACCAAGGCGGCGGCAGCAGAGCGCCGGCTTGCCTCGTGCACCAAGAGAGGCAAGAGGGCGGGGGTCATGTCGCGGTCCGGCGGCCGGCGGCGGATCGCGGCCGCCGCCGCGGAGCGCACCTCGGGCTCCGGATCCTGAAGCAGGCTCAAGAGCGCCGACACCCCGATGGGCCGATCGTAGTGTCCGAGGGCGTCAGCGATGGCCACCCGACCCTCGAGAGCTGCATCCGCAATCAGACTTTCAAGGTGCGCGTCGAGGTCACGCGGGTCCTCATCGAGGACGAGGCAGTGCACGGCCCCCACCGCACGAACTCCGGGGTCTGCATCCTGCCGGAGTCTCGCCATCGCCTCGCCCTGGATGCCTAGCGCCGCTCCCGCCGCGGCGGCGGCGGTGCGCACCTGAGGAGAGGGGTGCTCGAAGAGCCGCTCGACATGGCCTCGAACCCTCGACCGTCCCGCTCGCCCGAAGAGATCCAGAGCTCGAGCCACCACCTCCTCCGAGGGGTGGTGGAGAATCAGAGCGGGAACCAATCGAGAGCGCCCCTCCCGTTCGAGCACGTCGAGGGCTGCCATGACCTCGCCCTCCCGCTCGGAGTCCAGGGTGGCTACGAGGGTCTCGAGGGAGGCGACGTCAACCTCGGGAAAAGCGTCCAGACGGCGTCGGTCGGTCAGCTGGCGGCGAAAGAGATCTAGATAGCTCAGTCTCAGTCGCCCGTTGGTGAGCAGCCAGGCCACTGAAGTGACCATCAGCGCGACTGCGAAGGCGATGGGGGGCACGAAGGCGCCGAAGATGAGGATGAGGAGGGAGGCCATGGCTTGCCCCCCGCGCTGGGCGACGACGTCGATCACGGCGCGGACCCGGGCTCGCATCGACTCGGCCATGGGGACGAAGAGGAGCTCCAGGCCCGTCTTGTGCACCGAGTGCTTGAGGCTTCCGTCCGCGGCCTTCACGAGGAGGGCGCCCCCGATGCTCCCCAGGGCGGCGAGGAGCCCCCCGGCGGCCAAGCCTATCGGCAGCACCGAGAGGGCGGTGGTGACCTGCACACGACGCAGCAGGAGAGGCAGCAGGATGGTTTGCGAGGCGAGGGAGAGCACGTTGAGGCCCAGGTTCACCTCGGCGAAAAAGCTCCCCAGGGTGACGGGAGCGCCCCCGAGAAGACTCTGGAGGGTGGGCAGCTCACCGTCGGCGTAGGCGCGCGCCGCGGCGGACTTGAAGAGATAGTCTCCCGTGGTGAGGCTGATTGCGGCCACGGCCACGAGAAGCGCCACCTGACGGGGATAGCTCTTTTCCAGCAGCACTCTGAAATCGGCCCAAGGACCCTGCTGCTCGTCCTCATCGGGGGCGGGCGCTCCCGCCACGGGCCGCAGCCGCAAGGGGAGCGTCGCGGTGAGGGTGAGCCCAACCGCGGCCACGACCAAAAGCCACTCCGCGGAGAGAGAGCCCGCCACCACCACCGCCCCGGCGCTCCCCAGGACCGCACCCAGGATGCTCCCCGAGCCGATCATTCCGTACACGCGCTTGGCTTCGGTAACGGTGAAGAGGTCGCCGAGGAGCGTCCAAAACGGGACCAGCACCAGAGTGGTGAGAATGCCGGTCCAGGCATAGAGAGCGTAGAGGGTCGGAGCTCCGAGGGGCAGCAAGAGCCACAGGCCCAAGGTGATCAGGGCGGCCGCGAGGAGCCAAAAGGCGAGGGTTCTCCGTCGCTCCCAACTAGCGCTGATGCGGGTCTGGGCGCGGTTGAGGCCCAGGGAGAGCACCGCCACGAGGAGGTAGACGATCGGCAGGCGCTCGGGGGGAAGCCGGTCCAGGAACAGCGCGTCCCGGGCTGTCTCCAGCATCTGATGGCTGCCGATGAGCAGGAAGAGGGTCGCGAACGCAGTCCAGGCGTCCCGGCGCTGCTCGGGCTTGCGAAGGCGAGGGGCGAGGAGCATGGGCGGTCCGGAAAACCATACACCAGGCCCTTTCCAGGGCCGACGCCGAATGGGGCACGGGAAGGCGGGAGGCTGAGCTCACCGTTTTTGGGCCGTTTTCGAGCCAGCAACATACCCTTCGAATTCGGTGTGGCCGGGTTCGCAGCGTGGGGTCGTGCCCACCGGGGGCTCCCGGCGCGGGCTGAACTTGGCGGAGAGTCTCCGGTGCGTCTTCAGAGCTCGGACCCAGCTCCGGTGAGCCCGCGGGAACGGCCCATGGACCCGCCTCGACCGGGGGCTGCCCCTGAGCTCGTCCCCACGCGTTCGTCCTCGCCTGGACTCTTCATCGGAGTGTTGTGCCGACGGATTCGTCCCATCCTCTGCACCCCTTTGACCCGGTGGAGCCCACTAATCTCCCGTGGGAAGAATTCGTCTCGTGGCCTGGTCCCGCCCCCGGCTCCATTTTCTCGACGTGCTCAACGAGGACCTCATCCTTCGGGCGGTGGCCGAGGCGATGCCGTGAGGTCCCGTCGCTATCCTTTGAGCCGTAGAACCTTCCTCCGCGGAGCGGGCGGGGTTTGTCTGGGACTGCCCTTCCTCGAAGAGATGGCGAGGACCGCCTATGCGCGGACGCTCGACGACCTCCCCCGATACATCTCCGTCTTTCTTCCTCTTGGGATCCCGTACGAAGTGACTGAAGGCGGGACCGCCGCCCGTCTCGAGTCGCGCGCGCTCACCCCGCTGGCTCCCTTTAGAGACCGACTGTCGGTCTTTCGAGGCATTCGCTACACCGAGCGCGGAGGCCACGACCTGAATCAAGGGCATGTCTTCATTGGTGGGAACCCGCTGAGAGACAAACGCCGCTATGGAAATAGTCTCGATCAGGCTCTCCTCGAGCGGTTTCGAGAAGCCTATCCTGACCAAGGCTTTCGTGACCTTCACGTCGGCATCATGGCTAGCCAGCCCGAGCCCAATAAGGGCATCTATCCACTCGTACAGTCTTGGAGGGGGAACGGAGAAGAGCCCATTCCGCCGCTTCGGGACCAGGCCGCGGTGTTCATTCGCATCACGGGAGGAGGACGAGCCGCGGCCGACGTAGCTCGACACCCGAGCGTATTGGATGCCGTCCGCGAGGCCACCCGGTCTCTCCTCTCCCCTCGAACCGGCCTCGGGGCGTCTTCGAAGCGGAAGGTCGAAGCCTATCTCGAGGAGGTTCGGGAGCTCGAGCGGAGGGTTCTCGCTTCGGCCGATATCAGCTGCGGGGGGAACAACGAGCCTCCCGCGCTCCCCGACCTCGACTTCTTTAGCTTCGAAGAGCACGCCGAGGCTCACATGGACCTGATGCTCGATCTCTTCGCCCTTGGGATGCGATGTGACCCCTCGCTGCGATTTGGCACCGTGGCCCTCGGTCGGGCTGCAGACGATTTCATGGTCCTGGATGAAGCCGCGGGCGCGCGCCTCGGGATCCATCACGCTCATCATCGAGGGCGCTCCCCGGCATGGGACAACGCGGCTCGCCTTCAGATGCGGCTGTTCTGTTTGCTTCTCGAGAAACTAGCTGGCACGCCCGACGGCGCCGTCGAGTCCAACATGCTCGCCAACACCATGGTGCTCCTCGGGGGCGAACTCGGTGAGCACTCTCGAGGCCACAGCGGCACGGATGTGTTCCATGTGGCCGCTGGGCTCGACGCCCGCTTTCAGCACGGAGCCTACAGCACCGCGGCCCATGCGCACGTAGATCTCTACAGCACGGTGATGCGAGCTTTTGGCGTCGACGCCGTGCACGGCGACCCTCGGTTTCACACCGGCCTCGTGTCGGGGCTTCTGAATCAGATCCCGGACTCGGTGGGTTAGCTAGCGGGCCCCACGTCTGCTGCGGTGTCGTCCGAGAGACGGCCCAGCTTTCGACAGCGGCGACAGAAACTCTGACCTTGTTTCCGAGCCTAGATCCACTTCACCGAGGCATGTCCCAACGTCTCAAACGCGGCTGCTTCCGAGACCGCTTCGCTCTGGTCGTGCTCGGGGTCTGTGGATGCGTCGGACCCCTGACCGAGCCCGAGGTGCCCGCCCCGCCTCCGCCCCCAAGCGCGGAGGCGCGCGCGTCGCTGGTCTTTCCTGGAGAGGATGCGTCGCTCGCTCCCCGCCGACTCTGGCGTCTCACTTCGAGCCAGCTCGAGGCTCAAGTCGAGGCGGCGCTGGGAACCATCATCAACTGGGGAGATGCGCGCCTCTTCGACGCCGTCGACGAAGCCTACGCCAATCACCAAAGCGGGATGAGCATGCCCGGCGCCAACGTCCACGCGCTCCTAGAGATGGGCGACCGCGTGGCCGAGGCGCTCGCGGAGGACGAAGCCTGCGCCGGGTTCGGGTGCGACGAGGCTGGCTTGGAAGTTCTCTTGCACCGACTCCACCGAGGTCGCGCCCCCGATGCCACCGTCGAGCGAGGGCGGGCCCTGCTCCAGAGGCTGGAGGCGGCCGGCTTCCCGGCTCCGGAAGCCTTCGGTCGGGCGGCGGGATGGTCGTTGGGGGCGGTCGGCGTGCTGTTTCGCACCGAAGTGGGCGCGGCTCCCGCAGAGCGAGTCGTACTTACCCCCCTCGAGCAGGCGTCGGGGCTGGCTTATCTGCTCTGGGGGGAAGGGCCCCCGGAGGATCTGATCCGCGCAGCTCAGAACGGGGCGCTGGACTCGCCCGAGGAGGTCGAGGCGAAGGCCCGAGAGATGGCTCGAGATCCGCGCTTCGCCCGCCATCTCGGGCGTTTTTTGGCCCAGTGGCTCGGCTACGAGCATCTCGACGGAGCCACGAAGAGCTCCGAGCTCTTTCCCTTTTTCGATGACGACCACCGCCGCCAGCTCCAAGTGGAGATCGACGCCTTCGTGGCTCGCGTGCTCGAAGGGGACGGAAGCCTCGTGACGCTGCTCAGTACGCAAGAGGGATTTCAGACTTCCGAGCTCCCCGAGACCTACGCGGGAGATGAAGTCGAGGGCGGTCGTACCCTGACCCGAGCCGGTCTCGTTCTCCTCCCTGGAGTGCTCGCCGCGCGCTCTGGATCCCAAACCACCAAGTCCATGACCCGAGCGGCGCGGATCCTCGAACGTCTCTTCTGCATCCATCTGCCCGAACCCGACAATGTGGATCTCAGCGTGCTCCCGGACCCCGATGAGGCGAACAGCGAACGTGAGCGTTTCGAGGTCTTGGCCGAGACCCCCTCCTGCAGCGGTTGCCATCGCCTCCTCAACCCCGTCGCCTTCGCCTTCGAACGCTACGATCCAGCCGGTCGCTACCGGAAGACGACCGAGGGCGAAGCCATCGACCCCTCCGGAGAGCTGGGCTTGGGGGTCGAGCCGGTGGGGTCCTTCTCGGATGCGGTCGAGTTCATGACCGCGGCTGCGTCGAGCGTTGATGTGCAGGCCTGCTTCGTCCGCCAAGCCTTCGGATTCAGCTTCGGGCTAGATCCTGGCCCTGAGCACGACCCTTGGATGCGGGAGGCTTTCTCCGCCTTCGAAGACGCAGGCTATGCCCTGGAGGAGCTGTTCGTGGCCTTCGCCCGGTCGAACTTCTTCCGCTTTCGGGGACGGCTGGATCGTAGCGTTCGAAGGCGAAGGCGACGGGGTTGAGGAGGCGATGGCAACCGCTGCAGGAGGGGGTCTCGGCCAAGACCTCGAAACGCTCACGTTCG
>JBCBRU010000176.1:0-14399 GCA_039819565.1 Myxococcota bacterium
AAGGACGTCGCACCCCCGACGAAGCCATCTTGGCCTTCCGTGGCGATGGCGTGCGAGCGGTCGTCGTCGCCCCGCCTGGGTTCTCCCGAGACCTCGAGCTTGGCTAGGGTTTGGCTCCCGGCGCTCCCGTCGCTGGCATCGACGAGCACCTGAAGCTCACCCCGATCTCGCTCGAGGTCTCGGGAGAACCCAGGCGGGGCGACGACGACCGCTCGCACGCCATCGCCACGGAAGGCCAAGATGGCTTCGTCGGGGGTGCGACGTCCTTCGACGCGCACGAGATCTCTCGAAGAGAACGCGCGCCAACCGACCGTGCGACTCTCCGAAGTCCGGTCTTGGTTCACCCACGCGACGCGGAGCTCGTCGAGGTCGAAGCTGACGCCGTAGCCGAAGACGACGAGCAAGGCGACCGGCATGCCGAGGGCCAACACCGCGGTTCGCGGGTCCCGACGAATGTGGGCGGTCTCCTTGCTTGCCAGGGCCAGGATCCGGTTCAGGACGCCGGCGCTCACGAGGTCGCCTCTTCACGGCCGTGGGTGCGCACGACCTCGAGGAAGACGTCCTCGAGAGTGGCTTCGGCCGCCTCGACTTCGATCCGTGGGTAATGACTCCGGAGCCACCCTTCGAGGCGCGTGGCCTCTTCGAGAGAGGGGCTCCGGACGTGAAGGCTCCGACCGAAGGGTTGGACCTCTACGACCTCGGGACGGGATCTGAGGGTCGAGGTCAGCGCGGCTAGGTCGTCGCCACGGAGTCTGCGCATGACTCCGGGCACGCAGCTCTCCTTGAGGCCGGCGGGGGCATCCAGCGCCACCAGCTTCCCATCGACCATCAATCCCACGCGATGGCAGCCCTCCGCCTCGTCCAGATAGTGGGTGGTGACGAGGATGGTCTTACCGGACGCGGCCAACTCTCGGATCAGCTCCCAGAAACCCCGGCGGGAGGCCGGGTCGACCCCCGCCGTGGGCTCGTCCAGGAAGATCACGGTGGGGTCGTGAAGAAGCGCCGACGCGAGCGCGACCTTCTGCCGGGTGCCGCCCGGAAGGTCACCGGTCCGCACCCGGCCCACACCCTCGATCCCCACCCGTTCCGACAGCTCCGCAATCCGCCGTGCCGGCGAGGGGATGCGGTAGGCGCCGGCGAAGAACTCGAGATTGGCGAGGACGGGAAGGTCCAGATACAGGGAGAACTTCTGGGACATGTAGCCGATGCACGCCTGCGCCGAGCGGGCGTCGTACGCGATGTCGAAACCGGCCACGCGGCAGCTTCCCTCCGTGGGCCTGAGCAGTCCGCAGAGCATCTTGATAGTGGTAGACTTTCCGGCCCCGTTGGCGCCCAGGTACCCGAAGATCTCCCCTTTCGCGACGTCGAAGCTGACGCGGTCCACGGCCGTGAAGGCGCCGAAACGTTTGGTGAGGGCCCGCACCTGGATGACGGACGCCCGGTCCTCGAAGCGGGTCGGACTCATCTATCGGAGCCCCTCTCCGTCTCGGTATAGATGAGGAAAGCCTCCTCGAAGGAGCTCGCGCCCACCTCTCGGGTGAGGTCGAAGGGTTCGCCGGTGGCGACCACCCGGCCCTCGGAGAGGAGCGTGGTCCGATGGCAGCGTTCGGCCTCGTCGAGGTAGGCGGTGGCCACCAATACCGTCGTGCCTTCCTCGCCCAGCTCGTAGAGGAGATCCCATAGCTCTCGCCGACTCACGGGGTCCACGCCGTTGGTCGGCTCGTCCAAGAGAAGCATGGGGGGGCGGTGAAGAAGCGCGCAGGAAAGTGCGAGCTTCTTGTACATGCCGCCGGAGAGCTTGCTAGCCCGTCGATCCCAGAAGGGGCCGAGGCGCGTGATCTCCATGAGACGAGCGGTCCGGTCCCGGAAGGTCTTTCGGTCGAGTCCGAAGAGTCGACCGAAGAAACTGAGGTTCTCTCCGATGGAGAGGTCCCCGTAGAGACAGTGTTCCTGCGGCATGAGGCCGATGACGTCGCGGACCTGGCGCGGGTCTTCTTCAGGATCGGCGCCTCTGACTTCGACGCTCCCCGTGTCTCGGCCCACGAGACCGCAGATGCAGCGAAGGGTCGTGGTCTTGCCGGCCCCATTGGGGCCGATCAGTCCGTGAAGATCTCCGTCCGGCACGACGAGATCGATGCCGTCCAAGGCCGTCCGGGAGCCGAAGCGACGGACGAGACCCCTCACCTCAATCGCGGCTGGCATCGTTCTCTCCCAGCTCCACCTCCACGGGCATTCCCGGGCGAAGTCGATGGTCTGGATTTTCGACGCTCACCTCGACGGGATAGACGAGGCGAGTACGGTCATCGCGAGTTTGAATGTTGCGAGGGGTGAACTCCGCTTCTGCGGCGACGGTCGTGACACGCCCCCGAAAAGTATCCTCCGGCCACGCATCCGCGATGATCTTCACCGCCGCGCCCGGACGGAGGGCTCCGAGCTGCTGATTTGCGAGATAGAAGGTGACCCAGACTTTGTCGAGGTCGATGAGACGCACCAGGGGTCGCCCCGCGGGAGCGACCTCCCCCACCTCGTAGAAGATCTCCTCGACGATGCCCGAGCGCGGCGCCTCGACCACGCACTCTTCGAGGTCGAGGTCGAGCTGCGCCAGCTGGGCTTGCATGGCCTCTCCACGAAACACCGCGGCCTGACGCTGGGCGGCGAGGGCGTCGACCTCTCCCCGGCTCGCGCGGACGTCTTGACGCGCCGCCGTGGACTCGCGGCGGGCCGCGGCGAGCTGCTGCTCGAGCCGCTGGGTGCGGGTCCGGGTCCGGTCGACCTCTGCCTCGGGGATGTAGCGCCCCATTTCGTCGAGTCGCGAGAGATCGCGCTGAGCGACACGAAGGTCCGCGTCGAGGGCGGACTGTTGGGAGCGTTTGGCCTCGGCGCGGAGCCGACCTGCTGTGGTTCGCGTGGTAGCGGCCTCCCCCCGCGCTCCCAGCACCTTGACCTCGGCCTCCGCAGCTCGCAGCTCGGCTTGCATTTGGTGGCGGCGCGCTCGAAGGCGCCGGCAGTCCAGCTCGAGGAGGGGTTGCCCGGTCTCGACGGCCTGGCCTTGGGACACCGGCCGCTCCACGACTCGAGCAGAGAGCGTCGAGGGCAGATCGAGAATCGTCGCCTCCACGACGCCCGCCCCTCCCGGGGCCGGCGGTGACCCGGTGCAGCTCGCGAGCGCGACTGCGGAAAGAAGCCCTGCGTGTGTCCGTCGCATGCCGGAAGCCTGCGCAACTGCCGTGCCAATGTGAGTTGCAAGGATGAGAGGGGCGCCCGCCGGATCTTCGTACGGTGCGCGGCGGGGGTGCCGGCTTTCCGGACACATGGAGTCTTTCCGGCTCTCGGAGCGGCCGGTCCACAGCTTGCAGCGGGCGCCCGAGGTGAGGGGGGCGTACTCGACACCGGCCATGCCGGTCCCTATCGTGGCTCCGGCCATGGTTCCGCGGTCGGTGCAGCCCCTCGGAGACGCCGCCTTGGCCCGACTCCTCGAGGATTTTCAGCGCGCCCGCTTCGTCGCGCTCCCTCTCATGGCGAGCTTCGCCCTCGGCATCGCCTTCGCCGATCCATCGCCGTGGCGCTCGTGGGTGGTGGGCTTGGCGCTACCTCTGAGTTTCCTCGCCACCCTCGTGGAGCGCATCCTCTCGGTGCGCGGCGCCTCCGCCCAGTTCGTGGCCTACGGCGTGGTGTTCGTCGTCGCAACTCAGCTGTCGATGGCTTTTGCCACCGGCGGCTTGGTGAGCCCCGGTTCCTTCGCTTCGATTCTCCTCGGATTCGCAGCGGCCGTGGCCGGCGCCCCGGCCTTCGTGCGCGGCCTCGCCGTCCTCGGCCAAACCGTGGCCTTTCTCGTCTTCGCCTTCATCCAGACTCAGGATCTCCTGCCCCGGTTCATTCCATTCATCTTCGAAGGCATGGCGACGGTGGGGCCCTCCCCGGGACCCTGGCTCGTGGCTACGATCTACATCCTGGTGGCCGGTTTCACCCATGCCATAGGCACTCGACTCGGGCGGATCCTGCGCGAAGTCTACGCGGCTCGGATTCGTGAGCGTGACCAAACCCTCCACCTGATGCGCACCCATGCCGCGGAGCTCACGCTCCTCTCATCGGAGGTAGCTCACGAGCTGAAGAACCCGCTCGCGAGTGTAAAGGGGCTGGCCGCGCTCCTCGCGCCTTCCCTCGAAGGACGGGCTCAAAAGCGCATGGATGTTCTCCGTGCCGAGGCGGACCGAATGCAGCGGGTGCTGGAAGAGCTCCTCACCCTCACCCGTCCCATCGTCCCTCTCGAGCTCCGTACGGTAGACCTCTCGACGCTCGCCTTCGACGTGATGGAGCTGCATCAGGGTTTGGCGGTCGAGGCGGGGGTGGGTCTGGAGTGGGTTCCGGCCGCGGCCCCTCCGCTTCGGTGCGACGAGCGAAAGATCCGGCCGCTGCTCACCAACCTCCTCCAGAACGCGATCGAAGCCACCCCCCCGGGGAGAAGCGTCCGACTCGGTTTGGTCGTGGAGGAAGAAGGCCTTCTCGTCGAGATCTTCGACGAGGGCCCCGGTCTCGACCCCGCCTACGCCGACCGCGTCTTCGAGCGGGGGGTGACGTCGAAGCCGACAGGGAGCGGGATTGGCCTCACCATGGCGCGTACCTACGCTCAGCAGCATGGGGGGGACGTGACGGTCGAGGACGCCGAAGGAGGAGGCTGCATGGCTCGACTGCGGCTTCCCTTCGATCCTCCACAGGACCCGGTCCCGGTCGAACGGGGGGTTTCGCCATGAAGCCCCGGGTGCTCATCGTGGACGACGACGATGGGGTCCGCTTCACCCTCCGTGAGTTCATGGAAGAGCTCGACGTCGAGGTCGAAGAAGCGCGCGATGCCGAGACCGCCGAGCCGCAGGTCTCGGAGGTCGATCTCCTTCTTCTCGACCTTCGTATGCCCGGCATGGGGGGCATGGAGTTGCTCCGTCGCATCGGGGCAGACGCGGCGCGGGTGGTGGTGCTGACCGCACATGGCTCCGAGCGCCACGCCGTCGAGGCCATGAAGCTCGGGGCGGCCGACTATCTGCGCAAGCCCTTCGAGCCGAGCGATCTGCGCCGCGTAATAGGGCGCATCCTCGAGCCGGTCCGGCTCGGGCATCGAGCCGAGAGCCTCGAAGGAGAGCTCAATCTCGCCCGCTCCATGGTGTTTCGCTCCGACAGCATGCGGGAGCTCGCGCGGCAGGTGCAGCGCGCCGGCTCTCGTAACGTCACCGTGCTCATCACCGGAGAGAGCGGGACGGGGAAGGAGCGGGTGGCTCAGGCCATCGTCCGGGCCTCGGCCCGGGTGGATCGCCCCTACGTTCGATTCAACTGCGGCGCCATTCCCGACGAGCTCGTAGAGGCGGAGTTGTTTGGTCATGAGGCAGGGGCCTTCACGGGAGCGGAGCGGGCCCGAAAGGGGCTCTTCCGAGAGGCCGAGGGGGGCACTCTCCTCCTCGACGAGATCGGAGAGCTGGGGATGAGGACGCAGGTCAAGCTGCTGCGCGTCCTGCAGGAAAAGATGGTGCGTCCCGTCGGCTCGGACGCGGAGCTTCCCATCGACGTCCGCATCCTGGCGGCGACCCACCGGGATCTCGAGGAGGAGGTGCGAAAAGGGGCGTTTCGCGAAGACCTCCTCTATCGCCTCAAGGTGGTTACCCTCCAGGTTCCGGCGCTCAGGGAGCGTACGGAAGACATTCGCCCCCTGGTAGAGCACTTCGTCGAAGTCTACGCGCGCCGGTTCGGGATCGAGGCGCACGCATCCGAAGGATGGCTACGTCGTTTGGAGGCCGAACGTTGGCCGGGCAACGTCCGACAGCTCGAGAACACCGTGGAGAGCGCGCTCGCGCTCTCCGACGGAGGGTGGATCCACGATCCATCCCACACCGCTCAGGAGGACGGTGTGCCTCGAGCGGGGCTCAAGGCCCGCGTCGAAGCCTTCGAGCGGGGCATCATCCGAGCGACGCTGGCCGAGACCCGGGGCAATCGTAGCGAGGCGGCGCGTCGGTTGAGCATCAGCCGCGCAACCCTTCATGACAAGATGATCAAGCACGGCTTGTCGTGAGTCCGGCGGTACGGCGGATTGGACGCCGGCTTTTCGAACGTCTCGGGGCTCCGGTCGAGAAGCCCTTTCGTGGCACCGCCCTTGCACCGCAGTCCTTCATGATGAAGCGACTCCTTCTGCTCCTCGTGTCCGTGGTCGCTGTGGCCGTTCCCGTGGCCGCCGCTCCCTCCCCGGAGGCCGGAGCGATCCTCGGAACCTACTGGAACCCCGAAAAAACGGGGAAGATCGAGATCTACGAAAAAGGAGGTCGCTACTTCGGGCGAGTGCTGAGTCTCGATACGCCGGTGCTCGACGAAAAGAACCCCGACCCCGCCCTGAGGCAGCGCCCAGTGGTCGGCATGACCTTTCTCTCCGAGCTTCGCTTCGACGGCAAGGACCGCTGGAAAGGAGGGAAGCTGTACATCTACCGGAAGGGAAAGACCGTCGACGCCGAAGTGTGGCTCGACGATGGCCACCTCGCGGCGCGCGGCTATGCCGGCCTTTGGGTCCTCGGTCGGACGGTGCGGATGAAGCGGGTCAGCTCAGTCGAGTGAAGCGAGCTCTCGGCGCAGGATCTTGCCCGTACTGGTCTTGGGCAGATCGTCCACGAACTTGACCTCTCGAGGGACCTTGTAGGCTGCGAGAGACTCGCGGCAGTGGGCGATGATCTCCTCGGCCGTGGCGGTCTTGCCCTGAGCGAGGACGACGTAGGCTTTCGCGAGCTCACCTTTGGTCTCGTCCGGCGTTTTACCGACCGCCACCAGCGCGACGGCAGGGTGGGCGCTGACCACGCGCTCGATCTCCGCCGGATACACGTTGTGGCCCGCAGTGAGGATCATATCTTTTTTTCGATCGACGATGTAGATGAGGCCGCGCTCGTCCATGCGAGCGACGTCGCCGGTGTGGAGCCATCCGTCCGGCTCGATCGCCTCCCGAGTGGCGCTCTCATTGCCGAAGTATCCCTCCATGACGATGGGGCCCTTGATCATGAGCTCGCCCGCCTCGTTGGCAGGCAGCTCCTTCGAGGCATCTTCACTGTCCACGATCTTGCATTGTGCGTAGGGGATGGGCACGCCGATCGAGCCGTGCTGATTCATACCGTAGCTGGGGTTGGCGGTCCCGAGTCCGCCGAGCTCGGTCATGCCCCAGAGCTCCAGCAGCTCGCAGCCGAACCGGGCCTCGACGGCGCGAGCTTTGGCTGCCGGCATCGTTTGTCCACCCACCGTACACCGAGTGAGCGAGCTCAGATCGCGGTCCGGGAGGCTCGGGTGGTCGAGCATGTACATATACATGGTCGGAACCCCCTCGAAGATCGTGCCCCGGTGCTCCTCGATGGCATCCAGAGCCAGCGCGGGATCGAAGATCGGCGATTTTGCCCTCTGTGGCCGATTCTCGAGCGATTTGATGGCCGCAAGGACCTTGCGACTCTTTGCCAGCCGGCATCCCTGGCTCGGCGCGGACTTCTTCGAGTAGCCGGCCCTGATCCCGCTCTGCGTGGCGTTTCCGAGGCATTCACCCAGGTAGGCGAGGACGAACGCTCAGTGCTTGGGCGAGAGTACTCGCAGCACATCATTCGAAGACATGCCAACAGAATGCAGGGTGTTTGCGTCAGAATGCCAAGAGATGGGCCTCCGTATCCCCGAGTGCCCGGGTGCCTACCTGAAGTACCGGATTCCAGTACTTCGAAGTCGACGCTATCGACGAAGAAGCGGCGACCGCTGTCTGCGGCGCCCCGTGGGCGGACGCGACACTTGGGGTTGAAGAGGCGCACGTTGTCGAAGAGGTAGGCGGGGCTGCAGGTGTTTCGCGTTCATCGCAAAGGGAAGCTGCGCGTCCGCGAGGCTTCCTCGAGCACGGTCTGGACCGTCGCCGGGAGACTGAAGCTAAGCGTCGACGAGCGTTTCCCAAGTTGGGGTACCAAGCCGTCGTGCGGATGAACCATCCGCCATCGTCGCCCACACGGGCCCCGCGAGTTGAATGTGCACCCAGGGTCGCCGATGCGCGATGCCTTGCGGGCGCAATGCTCGAGGGGGCAGGAGGTTGTAGTTGTTCGAAGCTGCGGTCAGATTCTTGAAATCCTGTCAGCTACGTGTTCACTACGAAGTAGGTGCTGCAAGATGGAGAGCCATCCGCCACTCTTTCAGCAGGGATTTCATGACGTTGAGGAATCCGCCCTAGATAACCACTTCCTCGATCAGTTCCCGACCTCGCAACGAAGACCCCGTCTTATAGCCGGTCTCCGTGGATTCATCGCAGCTCTCAGGGAGACCGGCATCGAGTTCGAGCTTTGGATTGATGGCTCGTTCTGTACGAACAAACGAGAGCCCAACGACGTCGACCTCGTGGCGATAGCCAACGGCCGAGACATAGCCCAGCTATCCCCGGACCGTATGGAGATACTCACTGATCTATTCGAGGGCGGACTTGCGAGGAAGCGGTATGATTGTGACGCTTACTTTGCCAGTCGTGACTGCGATGAGCTCCTATTCCAGTACCGCGGTCTGTTTGCCTTCTCCCGCGACCTTGAACCTAAGGGCATCGCAAGGCTCCTGGTGAGGCCATGACCCGTACTGATGAGTTGCTCACCAACGCGGTGCGGCTAAAGAGCGAGCTTCGCAAACGACTCGGGTCTGAACCTCAGGATGCCGCGTTGCGTCTATCCCTCCACTCGCTGGAGCAGCACATTGGAGACCTCGCGACGAGTCTCGCGCGCGAACAGGAGCAATGGCAGGAGAACCTCGAGATGCGACTAACCGGCAATACCTTCGCGTCTGCGTCAATCCCCGTTAGGTTTCTACGTTCATTGTCTGAATCGCTCGAGAAGACGCTCGGTCATGCCGTTCGCAAGGCGAAGTCAGGGAAATCAGGAAGGCGCCTCTCTGATTCTGCTTTGAAGGAACTCGATCTTCGCCTCGTTGGAATCTCGGCTGGGTCAACGCGACTTCACCTCTCCGCTTCGTCCGAGCGGAATCTACTGAATGAGGGGCCGCTCCAACGAGCTCTAGGTTCAATCTTCTTTCTTCTGCAGCAAGGACCGGGCTCGGATGCCTTTGGTGAGGCAGTAGGCGAGCTCGGGCCTCAGGCTGTCAGATGGCTGAGAGACCTGCTAACGGACCTAGTGCAGAATCGGTCCGGCCTTACACTAGAATGGACCTTCCGAGGAAGGCGCGAACAGATTTGGATTGCGAGCGCTGAAGAGGTCGAGACCTTCTCCATAACCCTCCAACGCACGAGGTTGGTTGAGACTTCAGAGGAGATATTGGAGGGCGTTGTTGAGATGCTGAGTCGAAGGAATCGCATCATTCTTCGACTGAATGAGGGGGGGACTCGCCATGTTCTGTATCCTCAGAAGCTGATGCAGGCTGTTCGAGAGCTTCATCTCGAGGATTCGGTTCGTTTTCGTTGTCAAGTAAGTGAGATTGCAGCCGCTTTCACCCAAGAGGTCACTACCACCTACGAGTTGCTCGAGGTCCTTGAGGGACCCTAGGTCGCGGCCACACACGAGATCCGTGCGTTGAACTCACACGCCTGTCTCGTCGCTTGGACTCGCTGACGGGCGCTTCTCCATCGTGCCGGCATGCCCGACGTTCAGATTCGGCAGGCGGAAGCCGTCGCGGCCCTCCAGGAGCTCGAGGATGAGAGCTTCGACGCGGTGATCACCGACCCGCCGTACTCCTCGGGCGGGCTCTACCGGAAGAACCGCACACAGAAGGCCGCGACCAAGTACTCGAAGGCCGAGGACCGGGCCGACCTCGACTTCGACGTGATGTAGCCCCCATTTCAATCGGACACCTTGGAGGTTGAGATGAGTGAGTTGAAAGTCGAGTTGGAGCCTGCCATCGCTGGGCGGAGGAGGCGGTACACGCCGGAGCAGAAGCGGACTCTGCTCGAGGAGGCAGAGCGGCCTGGTGAGTCGACCTCCATGGTGGCTCGTCGGTATGGCATCTCGCCGAGCGTCATGGTCCTCTGGCGTCGAGCCATGAAGGACGCCGGTGACGAAGGACTGAAGAGCCAAGAACGGGTGGTTCCCGAGAGTGAGGCCAAGAAGCTTGAGGCACGCATCCGCGAACTCGAGCGGGCTCTCGGTCGCAAGACAATGGACAACGAGATCCTCACGGAGGCGCTAAAACTGACCCAGGAAAAAAAACGTCGCTCGCTCGGAAGCTCGTCCAAAGGCGGCAATGGCCCGTGAAGCGGATCGCTGAGGCGCTGGGCGTAGCGAGGTCGGGATTGGCGTCCTCTCGCCCTGTTCAGCCACGGACAAGCTACGCCATGCCCGAGGATGCGGCGCTCTTAGAGCGCATCCAGGCCGTGGTGGAGCGACGGCCTTCGTACGGCTACCGACGCGTGACCGCAGCGCTCAATCGCGAGGTGGGGGCTCCTCGAGTGAACCACAAGCGCGTCTACCGTGTGATGCGGCGAGAGAAGCTTCTGCTCCGCAGGTATGGCCCCCGCCCCGAGCGACCGCACGACGGTAAGGTAGTGACTCTCGCAAGCAACCTTCGGTGGTGCACGGACGCCTTCGAGCTTCGCTGTTGGAACGGCGAGAAGGTGTATGTGGCCTTCAGCCTCCGGTGAGGAGAGAGGCAGCGGCTTTGTCCAACGCTTGATATCGGACGTTGGCCTTGGCCGCCGCCGCCTCTCTTGAGCGTGCCGGCGGATAGACCGCCCACGAGGGCGGAGAAGCTCATCGGGCTCACCGTCGAACGGCTGCGGTTGATGCCTACGAAGCCAGTGACCTCGAAGTCATCGATGCCGGCCCGGGACCCGCGGCCCACCACCGACATCCGCTGGTAGCCGTTCGAAAAGCCAAAGCCCATCATCGCCACGTCGCGAAGTTCGTGGCGTAGCTCCCGTACGTGATGTGCGGGCAATGCTGGCATCGTGCCCCGTGAAGTCGGCACCGAGATGGTCTAGATAGGTGTCATTCATCACGGCCGGCCACCGCCCCTTGTGAAGGAGGCCGAGGGCGTGGCCGGCATCGTGCGCCATGACCTGTCGGAAGTCGTAGACCGCCGTGTTGCCAGCCCGACGAGCATAGTGGGTGCTTGATTGGTTGCTGCTCCATTGATGGTCGGTGAGCATGATGATGTCCGCCTCCACCAGCCTCGAGCAGGTCTGCGAAGTAGGATAGCTCCCGGTGAGGCCCCCGCGCGAGAAGGCCACGGCGAGGACGTTGGCACCGAGGTTCGAACGGTGTCGGCGGTTCGCCTCGGCCCGGCTCAGGAAAACGATGCTGTTGTAGGCGTCGGAGATGTTGGCGGTGTCGACCCGGCCGTTGAGAACCCTCCACGCACCGGCGAAGCGGTTCCACTCCGCGAGCGCGTTCTGAGCGGGCGCGTCCAAGGTGCTCGGGAGGCAGGTCGTGCCGCTCTTCACGCAGGTATCGAGCCGCCCATCGAGGACTACGCCGTCGTACGCCTTGGAGACGGCTGCGCCCCGGCGGCGGCGCCACGACGGCTCGAATGCAGGCTGGGACTCCACCCGGAGTTAGTCACGGTCATTCGCTATCCACGGTTGCGGGGCCCAAAGACGACCCGCGGGTGGGCCCATCAACGCGAGCAATGCCCCCGGCTGCTGCATGAGGCCTAGACCTGCAAGGGCTCCTCCGGGGCGGCGCTGATCAACGCCTGCGGGCGGATCGTCGGCCTCCACGTCTTGGGCTTCTGCTTCGACGACCGAGGTCGATTTGGCAACTTCGCCATCCCCAACCTGCACGCTCGTCGATCGACTGTGTCGCCCCAAGCCCCGCGAGGGCGTCGAGCGCCTCTGCGAGAGCGTCCACTGGACCGTCTAGAGCTGAGCGGGGGCTAGCTCGGGACGTACGGCCGGGATGCGTGGGGTCCGCGGCCCTTTCCCGATTCGAGGGCGGCGAGCAGGGCCGCCGCTGAAGGCGGGCGCCCGTTCGGGTCCAGCCCGAGGCTCGACAGCAGCGTCGCCCTCAGCGTCGGGGCACAGCCGACCGCGTCGAGCTGAGCAGCGGCCACCGCCGCGCCGACTAAGGCGAGGGGGACGAGCCCCTCGCCCGACCTCGGGTAGTGACCGAGGCGGGCCTCCACCAGGGTGAGGGCCGCACTCCAGAGATCCACGCTCGGTCCCCGGGATCCGGCTGCCGCCGCCTCCGGGCTCATGTAGAGGGGCGTGCCTCGCAGGTGGGGGCTCCTGGCTTCATCTGCTGAGTGCAGCTCAGCCACGCCAAAGTCGAGGAGCTTCCAGGTCCCATCGCTCCCCCGCCCGATGTTAGTGGGCTTGACGTCGTAATGAAGGACACCGCGCCGATGGAGGTGCTCCAGACCGCCGAGCACGTCGCGGGCGAGCTGCAAGGTCGTCTCGTCATCGAGTGGACCGGATGCGGCGAGGTGGTCAGCGAGCGTCCCTCGCTCGAGCAGTTCAACCACGAGGAGGGGCGTGCCGTGCCAGGTCTCGGCGCCCAAGATGCGGGCCACGTTGGGGTGCTCCACGCGCGCCATGAGACGAGCTTCGCTCCGAAGAAACGCGGCCTCCTCGGGCGACCGCCGGGGGAGAGTCTTGATGGCGACAGGGCGGTCGAGGGTCAGGTCCCGGGCCCGATAGACCACGCCCATACCGCCGCCGCCGAGGCGGGCCTCGAAGCGAAACTTGCCGAGCAAGACGAGAGGAAGCTTGAGCGCGTGCCTGCCGACACCGCAGGCGCAAGCCTCGTCTTCGGAGCCAACCCGATCGCAGCTGGCGCAGACCCAGGCCCGCTCGGAGCTCGGCGTGGCGGACCCTACCGCGTCCGAGCGGAGGGCCGAGAGCTCCAGGGCCAGTGCTGCGGCGGCCGTCACCCCTTCGAGGAGGGTCCGCTCGTCGCGATCGAAGGGGAGGTCGGACCTGCGGTGGGCGACCGCCAGGCAACCGAGGAGACCGCCCTCATTGCCCCGTATGGGAGCCAGCAAGGAATACTCCCCGTCGCTGAGCCACTGGCGCTCCTCGAGTGAGAGCTCAGCCTCCCGAACGGAGGTGATCTCGGCAACGTCCACGGCCCCGGGACTTTGGCGCAAGGTGTCGGCGACGGCGCCCTCGAGGGACAGCGCGCTGAAGCCCCGTCCGGTGGCGCTGAGGCGATCGCGTCTCGGCTCCGCGAGGTACACGGTGCAACGTCGGGCGTGAAGGGTCTCGCTCGCGAAGCGACTGATGGTGGCGCACGCTTCGGCGGGGGATCGGGTCGAGATGAGCTGCTCGCCCAAAGCCTTCAGCGCCCCCGGATACTTGGCACCGGAGTCGATCAGGAAGGCTCGGCGGAGCCGCTGACGGGCCGCCTCTCGAAGACGCAAGCCGAGCAGTCCGAGGCTGATTGGCACCACCAGCAGCAGCCACTGCCCGCCGGCGGCCATCGCGTCGAGCGACAGGGCTCGCAGCTCGAGGAGCTGAATGACGAGCCAGAGCCAGGGAAGTGCGAGCGTCGTTTCGAGCACGCCGCGCGCAATCTGGTAGCGCGCGGGGCCCTTGACGCCGTCGCGGAGGGAGAGGGCCGCATCGGTGACCACGGCGTAGGCGGCGAGGGGCGGCAAAAGGAGAATGAGGGCTTGCAAGGTTCGACGCACGAGCCGACCAGGGATGGTCTCCTGCAAGAAAGTCCGCACGCCGGGGACGAGGCTCTCGAGAAGAATGGCAACGCTCAGAGGGATGGCGACGATGAGGAGCGCGCGCAGGAGCCGACTCACCCGCGCTCGCTCCTCCGGCGTCGCCGTGGGAACCCGCGCCGCCATGAACCAGGAGCCGAGGAGGACGAGACCGTAACTCACGGTCCAGTAGTGGCTGGTTTCGACGCTGCGGCTGAAGGCCCGGGCCCAAGAGTCGTCCACGGCCAGGAACTCGGTCGCCCACAGCCCGAGGCCAGCCACGAAGGCCAGCCCCGGACCGAGTCGGGTGGCGAGACCGCGCGCCTCGACCCGTGGGAAACGCACCGCGAAGGTCCAATAAATCCAGCCGAGGAAGGCGTCGGCCCGAAACGAGGCGAGCGGGCGGAGCGCTTCGTGCGAGCGGACGGGGACGTAGGCAAAGGACGAGGCGACCACGACGAGGGCAATGCCGAAGCGCTGCGCGCGCGCCTCGTTGGCGCCGAGAAGGAGGGCGCTGCCGACGAGCGCGAACACGAGGGTCTCGAGGGGCAGCCAATAGTCCGCCTCCGGAGGGGGGTGCTGGAGCCAAGCGACGAGGCCCCCGACGACCTGAACCCCCGCGAGGAGCCCGAGAAATGCCGGAAGGCGAACGCGCACCGGGGAACGTTAGCGGAAAACCACTGAGGGGTCTCGCTCCCTCACCTCGTCGGGGGATTGCCGGCGTCCCCACGGGCGTACTAGCGGGCGAGGCATGGCCGCCAACGAAAAACGAGAGACTTCCA
>JBCBRU010000177.1:0-14392 GCA_039819565.1 Myxococcota bacterium
ACCGACCCGAGACTCGCCGATACCGACGGCGACACGCTCCAGGACGGCGCCGAGGACGCGAACGTCAACGGGCTGCGCGAGCCCGGAGAGACCGACCCTACGTCCCCGGAGACGGATTGCGATGGCCTGCGCGACGATGACGAGCTCGCCGCGTCCCCGCCGACCTCCCCGGTGAACGCGGATTCGGACGGCGACGGTATTCCGGACGGTATCGAGGCCGGGCTCAGCTCGGCGATGCTCCCTCCCGGCTGTCCCCCCTTCACCCCGGACGCGGACCCCACCACCACGACCCTCGTGTCGACCGCGGATTCGGACATGGACGGTCTTCCCGACGGCGTGGAGGACGCCAATCAGAACGGGCGGGTGGACCCCGGAGAGACGGACCCGAACGCGGCCGACACGGACATGGACGGTCTCAATGACGGCGACGAGGTGCGGGCCGGCTTCGACCCCCTCGATGGCACAGATCCAGGCCCGGAGGCGGTCACCGGCATCAACGACGTCTGCAGCGACAGCAACCTGAAAGCTGTCGACTTCGACGTCGAAGGCACGGTCTGGACCGTGGCCAACGAGTCCTCCACCGCCTACGCCCGCGTGTCCGTGGGCGCAGCGGGGAGCGGGGTCGAGGTCGGAGCCCTCGACGATGCTTCGAATCAGGTGAGCGGCTTCGTCGTGGCCATGCCGCTTCTATCCGGGGCCGCCACCCTCGCCAGCCAGGTTGCGGCGCTCGAGTCCCGGATTCAAGCGGGGGCGAGTGCTGAAGGCCTGACCTACACCTCCCGCGCTTCGCCGCGGAACATCACCAGCCATGACGGCTTCCCGACCGCGGTCAGCGGGCTCGTCGAGCTGAGCTCGACCTCGAATCGCAATGCGGCCGTGATCCGAAACGCGATGCTCCGGCTCGCGACCAACCTTCCCGCCTCCGCCTTCACAGGGCTTCCCACCGGGACGGGCACCGCCGGTCGCAACTACATCTATGGGTTCCAGGTCCTGGTCCGCAGCGCCCCCGCACGCTTGGTGGTGGTCGGCGGGGTTCTCGACAGCGCGTCCTTCGACAACGCCGCAGACCGTAAGTCCATCGTGCTCAGCGACCTCGTCAACGGTACCGCGCTCGCCCGCCACGACGCCCCTCGGGACAAAGACTGCGACCCGTTCACGACCTCCGGCCAAGCGGTGGCGGACTTCATATGGATGGCGGATGTTTCGGGATCTACGGACGATGACCGCGGCCGCATCACCGCCGCCGCCGGAGAGATCTTCACCGCCCTCGGACAGAACAACGTCGATTTCCGGATGGGAGTGGTGCCTCACTTCGAGAATCGCTTCAAGTTCACGGCCGCGACGGCGGGAGACCTGAGAGGGGTTGGGTTCACCACCGACCGAAACCTCTTCATTCAGTATCTCGAAGACAACAGCGGCCAGGACGGCTGCGAGTTCGGGCTCACGGCCGCGAGCGATGCGCTACGCAAGGCGCTTCCGAGGAGCGCTGCGGGGGTCACCGACGCTCGGAAGATCCGGGCCGGGGCCACGGTGGCCGTGCTCTACGTGAGTGACGAGTTCGCCGAAGAGATCCAGGACACCAACTGTCACGGCTACACCAAGAGCTGCACCACCGGGATCAATGACTTCTACGACACTCAAGACCAAACGGTGTGCGCCGCGGCCGTCACCCAGTCCTGCATCGACACCACCGTTCAGCCCTATGTCCAGGAGCTGCTGAACGAGAACGCGGTGGCCTTCGCGCAGGTCATCGCCCCGAACGCAACCCCCACCAACTGCTCGGGCTATGCCTGCCCGATGGGGCAGCCCGAGAACGAGCCGGGCCGGGGATACATCGAGGTCGTCAACGCGACCGGCGGTGTCTTCTACAGCCCCTGCTCGAACACGCCAGGAAACGCGCTCCGACCCATTATCGATGCGGTCACGGGGGCTGCGTCCCAATTCCAACTCACGGGGAACCCCATCTCGTCCACGATACGGGTGGGGGTGGTGCGCAACGGCATGACCTCTATCGTGCCCCGGGATAAACAGAACGGCTTCGACTACGACCCGGCCTCGAATTCAATCTTCTTTCGCGGCACGACCTACCAGCCCAACCAGGGCGAGCTGGTGGTCATCAGCTATCGGCTATGGGCCCCGCCCCCCGCTCCGTGCCCCCCGGGCCAGGTTCGAGATCCCAACCTCGGGGTGTGTGTCTGCGATATGGCGCTGTGCAACCAGAACTGCGGAGCCAACGAGTTCTGCGACTCGGACTGCGAGTGCGCCTGCGCCCCGAACTGCAATGGTAACTGCGGGCCGGGTGAGGTCTGCAACCAAGCGACCTGCGCCTGCGAGTGTCCGACGGACTGCGGCGGCTGCCCCACGGGGACCACCTGTAACCCGTCCACTTGTCAATGCGAGTGCCAGAACTGCGGAGGCGCTTGCGAAAATACCAACCAGGTTTGCAACCAAGGTACCTGTGCGTGCGAGTGTCCCACGGATTGTGGCGGCATCTGCTCCGGGAACGCCGTCTGCAACGACTCCCTCTGCGCGTGCGTATGCTCGTCTACCTGCGACGAGTCCTGCCCTGGCTTCGCGGAGTGCGACCCCGCCCAAAACTGTGCGTGCGTCTGTCCTACCGACTGCGGCGGCAACTGCACCGGCGCCGCGACCTGCGACGCGGGCTCCTGCCAATGCCAGTGTCCGGCGGGGTGTGACGACGCGTGTCCGGGCCTTCAGCAGTGCAATCCCAACAACGGGTGTCAGTGCGAGTGCCCCGCAAACTGCGGGGGCGCCTGCGCCTCGGACGAGCGCTGCGACCGCAGCACCTGTGAGTGCGTGCCCCGAGCGTGACGAGGCTGCTCACTCGCCGTCCTGGACCAAACCCTCGAAGGCAGCCAGAAGCGCGGTGAGATTGGCGGGGCGCAGGGGCTTGGCCACGAAGCCGTCCATGCCCACTTCGAAGCAGTCCCGACGGTCTTCGGGGCTGTCGTTCGCGGTCAAGGCCACGATGACGGGGTGGGGGCCCTGCGAGGCGCGGATCTGGCGGGTGGCTTCGAGGCCGTCCATCACCGGCATCTGGAGATCCATGAGCACGAGGTCATAGGTGCGCTCCCGCACCGCTCGGACCGCTTCGTGGCCGTCCTCGACCCAAGTGGCTTGAGCGGAGGTGTGTTCCAGCTGCCGGAGGACGACGCGGGCGTTGATGGCGTTGTCCTCCACGATGAGGACCCGTAGCTGGCGTTCATTTGGGTCCATCTCATGGGAGAAGCGCTTCTCGTCGGCCGGGATGATGCGAATCGGGAGGTCGACGTGCACGGTCGTTCCCTTCCCAGGGATAGATCGGATGTGAAAGCGGCCCTGACACGCCTCGACCTGGTGTTTCACGATGGCCAGACCGATCCCGAGCCCTTCCGTTCTCCGATTGAGGCCCGTCTCCTGCCGCACGAAGGGCTGAAGCAGACTCTCGACTGCGGCCTCCTCGATTCCGCAGCCGGTGTCCTCGACGGCGATATGGACGGACGGGTGGTGGGCATGCCGCGTAATGTCCCAGATCAGGCCGAAACGCACCTCGACGGAACCCGTCGCGGTGTAGGTCAAGGCGTTGGACACGAGCTCGCGACAGATCGTCTGAATCTCCTCCGCTCCGGCCGTGAGCCTCACCGCGGAGCGATATCCTCGAAGATGGAAGTCTAGCCCCTTGGCTTCGAAGAGCTCGACGAACTCCCTCGTGGCCGCTTCGAAGATCGAGGCCATCGAGCGCACTTCTCCGGGACGAGGGCGCCAAGCGGGGGCCTCCTCGCATGAGCTCGGCTCCTCGAGGGAGGCGAGGAGGATCAGTCGCTCGATCAAGGTGTCGAGGCGATCCAGCGATACGCGGGCATCGGCCAGAGCGGACTTCGCTACCGGGTCGAGCTCGAGCCCTTCGAGGAAGGATAGATTGCCGACGAGCCCGTTCATCGGCGTACGGAGCTCGTGACTCATAGCGCTCAGGAAGCTCACCCTGGAGCTGAAGGGTGGCTTGTCGTCAGTGGTCATCGTGGCGGAACCCTCAAAACATTTCGATGGCTGCGCCTCGACGGGGTCGGGGGAGATCCCCCGCGTCGAGGTCGGTGCGGGGCAGCAGGCTTTCGATGACGGCGGGGAGGCGAGCCATCCGCTCAGGTAGGGCGCTCGGCTCCACCTCGAGAAACTCGAGGAGGAGGCCGAGCGCGTGAGAGAGATTCTCGAGCTCCTGGTGCTGGATGTCGTGTCGCTGCAGGAGTCTCATGAGGCTCCGCGGGTCCGGCTCAGCCGGCGGACTCTCCAGCAAGGTGGCGGCATCCTGCTGGGCCTTGATCCGAATGCGATCGATGCGCGCCCGCACCACCTGGCAGTGTCGAGCCACGGCCTGCACCCCCTCGGCCAGCGGCGGGGCGAGGCGGCCCGGACCGAGGGACGCGCGGACGGGCCGCTCCGGCTCGAGGGCCTCTCCGGAGCTCATCGGGACCCTGACGCGGATCTCGGTGCCTTCCCCTCGGGCGCTGTGGAGCTCGACCTCTCCGCCGAGAGCCTCCGCTACCTCGGCTACGGCGGACAGACCCATTCCCCCTCCCGAGACCAGGCTTCGGGTCGATTTCGTGGTCAAGGGGTGGGCGTAGAAGGCCTGTTCCAGGTCCCGGGTGGCGGTCGCCTCGAGGGACAGATCTCGGGCCGCGTCGCGCACCGCGTCCCAGTCGACCCCGCCCCCATCGTCGACCACCCAGACCTCCAGCCAGTGGCCGTCTCGACTGCGGCGGGCCGAGATCTTCAAGCGTCCGTGGCGAGGCTTCCCCGCCGCAAGGCGGGCTTCGGCCGACTCGAGGCCGTGGTCGACCGCGTTGTGCACGGGATGGACGAGGGACCGCCACAGCGGGCCAAACCGGTCGGGATCCAGCCGGAGCTCGCTCCCTTCCAGCTCGACCTCGGGCTCGGGCTTACCAAGCTCTCGGGCCACTGCGCGCGCCGCCTCGGCGAGCTTCTCGAGGCGCGCCCCCACCCGCTCGTGTCGCCAGCGAGCCACCTCGCGGATCAGCTCCGGCGCCTCCGCTTCGAGATGACTCTGAAAGCTCTCGAGTTCATCCCCCCGCAGTAAGACCGCCTCGGTGCCGGTGATGCCGGCGGCGGCCCGCAGGCGCTCCCGGTAGCCCGTCCAGGTTTGTGCGGCGTAGTCGACGGCCAGCTCCCGAACCTCCGGATCGTCCCAGTGGGCTTCGATCTCGTCGATGCCACGGGCCATGGCGCGGGCGCCGACGACGAGGAGGTTGCCTTTGAGGGTGTGGACCTCCGGGGCGCTCATCACCCCTTGCCGAAGGCGTTCGATGAGCGTGTCCGTTTCGCGAAGGAAGGCGGCGAAGCCTCCGGGGTCGTGGGCGTAGTGACGAAGGGCCGAGATCACCTCGCGCTCGCTCTGCTCTTGGAGCTGATGGGTCACGTCTCGAGCGGTCAGGACCACTTCGAGGAGTTGGCCGCGCTTCATCACCGGCCGAAACTGGAGCTGCAGATGCGTAGTGCCTGCGAGGAGGCGGTCGGGCAGCCGTCGCACGGCCACGGACACGGGCATGAACGCGTCTTCGAGGGCGGACCAGCCGACCTCTAGTCGCTCCCCAAAGCCGCTGTCGACGGCCCCCAGCCACGCCCAGACGCTTCGCTCCCCGGGGGCTTGACCGATCCAATCGACGAGGCCCTTGGAGACGCCCGCGACGGACCCGTCGGCATGGAGGAGGGCGAAGCCTCCTTCGGCGTGATCGAGGATGGTCTTGGACCTTCGAAGAGACTCCTGAGCGCGCTGGTGCTGCCGCTCGGAGGTCAGACGACAGGCGAGGACGAGACTGAGATGGCTGAGCGTGGATAGCTCGTGGGGGGAGAAAGCCTCCGGAGCTCGACGCGCCACGATGAGGGCCCCGAGATCCTCTCCTTGTCCCGTCAGAGGAAGACGCAGGATCGATGCGAAGCCCGCCTCTCGGGCCTCCTCGAACTCGGAGCGGGCCGGCGTCTGCTCGAGAGTGGGGTGATACTCGAGGCGCGGGGCGGGATGCGGCCCGGACGGGGACGTTGCGGGGAAAGGGAACCTTCCGGACGGCGGGAGAGCTCGGTCGCGCTCGAGCCTCACGCTACGAGCGCTCCTCGGGCTCCCCGCGTCGATGAGCCATAGACGTCCGTAGTCACAGGGCGCCAGCTCATGAAGGTAGGTTGCGGTCAGGCGATGCAGCTCGGACTCGCTCTCGGCGTCACCGAGAGCCGCCATGTAGCGGTGGAGTCCGTCGCCTTCCTGGGGCACCCTCGCCGTGGCCACGACTCACCCAAGCAGGTAGCGGACGGTGGCTACCAGGTCCGGAGCATCGACGGGCTTGGTGAGCCAGCCGGTGGCGCCGACCGCTCGTGCTCGGTCTCTCAGGTTTCGAGACGACTCTGTGGTCAGCGTAATCATCGGAGCGACGAAGCCGGCTTGGCGTGCCTGCTCGATCATCGAGAGGCCATCGAGCTCGGGCATGTTGACGTCCACGATGGCCAGGTCGAGGGAAGATCCCTCCCGGGTGATGGTTTCTAGACCAGCCGCCCCGTCATCCGCCTCGAGGACGTCGTATCCCTCTGCCCTCAGGCAGGCTCGGAGCGCGCTGCGAACGAGGGGGGAGTCGTCGATTACCAGAATCCTCTTCATGTCTTTTCTCGCCTGTCCGGTGCCTGAGAGGCCCCGATGAATAGATCGATGGCAGGTCCCCGACGCGGCTCCGGGATATCTCTCGCGTCCAGGTCTTGGCGAGGGAGCAAGCGGTCGAGAGCCGAGGGGAGTTCGTGAAGGCGCTCGAGGGGCCGAGGGCCGTCGCCGAGAAAGTCCGCGAGGAGCGCGATGGCGTCGCCCACGTTGCTGAGCTCCTGGCCCTGAATGTCGGATCGCTGAAGCTGCATGATCAGCGCGGCCGCCCCTTCTCGAGCCTCTTCGAGGGTCTCGCTCTCGAGAATGGCCTCGAGACCCCGGGCGGCATCTTGAGCCTGCACGTAGGCCTTCTCTTTAACCTGCGTGAGGCGACGACCCACGGCCGCGTAGTGCCTCCGGACCGCATCCACCCCGGAGGCCAGAGGATTGGGGGGAGAAGCTCGCTCGGAAGGGTTGTGCAGGGGAACAAGGGCCCGAACCCGCGTCCCCTTTCCGGGCTGACTTTCGATCTGGATCGTCCCGTGTAGATCTTGGACGACGCGGTGGAGAGCCGACAGACCCAAGCCTTGTCCGGAGATATCGGTGGCTTCGGATTTGGTCGACACGGGGTGGAGAAAGAGGGCCATCTTCAAATCACCGCCCTCGACCGGGTCCTGAAGGTCGAGCTTGCCCACCGCCTCCGCGATCATCCGCCAGTCCATGCCCGCTCCGTCGTCTTCGATGGACAGCACCAACGTGCTCCCGCCCTCGTTCAAACGGCCCTGAATACGAAGGAGACCTTGCTCGGCCTTGCCGGCGGCACGTCGGACCTCAGGCGCCTCGATGCCGTGATCGACAGCGTTTCGAATGGGATGGATCAAGGCCATCCATAGCGGTCCGTATCGATCGGGGTCGAGCCGGATACGCTCCCCGTCGAGCTCGATACGGGGCGCGGGCTTTCCCAGTCGACGGGCAACCTGCAGAGCCCCTTCGGCGAGCTTTTCGAGGCGCGCATCGAGGAGCTCGAAGGGCCACGCCTGCATGTCGTCGAGCAGCTCGGGGGCCCGCGATCGGACCTTGGCCCGGAAGTCCACGTACTCCTCGAGGGTAATCAGAACCCCGGGGCCTCGATCCAGGTCCGCAACCTGGGTGAGCCGCCCCTTGAATCTCTCCCAAGCTCCGGTGGCGCGAGCCAGGGCAAGGTCCAAAGAGCCGGTTTCGTTCGCCACCTCGAGGGCGTGGAGGGCTCGGCTCACGCTCGCGGCGCCCACCACGGCCACGTTCCCCTTGGCGGTGTGAATCTCCAGAGGCGTCGCTTCTCCTCGCTGGACCCTGTGCATCAGCTTGTTGGTCTCGCGCACGAAGGCGCCGAAGCCCGCCGGATCTCGCGCGTGGTGACGAAGCGCCGCGAGCAGCTCCTGCTCGGCCTCCCGCTCCGGGCGGTCCGAGACATCTCGGACGATGATCACCACCTCCAGACCCTCATCGGAGCTGCCCGCGGAGCGATAGTCGAACTCGAGATGCCGAGGCCCGAGGAGCAGGGTGCGGGGGAGCTGCCGGAGGGCGACCTCCACAGGAAGAAACCCGTCCTGCAGGGCATTCCACCCTACTTCTAGAGTTTCGGCGAAGTCGGGCGCGCGGGACTCGAACCAGTCCCACACCCGAACCCCCTCCGAAGCCGGGCTCACCCACTGGGCGAGGCTCTGCGAGTGCATGGCAATTCGTCCTTCGAGAGTCACGAGGACGAATCCATCCCGCGCGTTGTCGAGGATGGTTCGGGTGCGTCGGAGGGCCTCGGCTCCCCGGCGCCGGGCTCGCTGGTGCACGAGGCTGGAGCTGAGGAGAAGGCAGAGATGCTCGAGGAATCGGAGATCCTCGGGCGAGAAGCCGTCGACCGCGGCGCGAGCCACGTCGAGGGCTCCGATCGTCTCGTCCATCCACCGCAGGGGGAGGCTGGCGAAGCTGCGGGCCCCTTCCGCGTGGAGCTCCCGTACACTCCCGAAGGGCAGCGGGGGCTCGAGGCAGGGGAGGTAGAGGCCCTCGGTCCGACGGAGGGTTTCTGAGAGATGGGAGTCGCGGACCGCGAGGTGAAGACTCGGGGTGTCGTCCTCGGAGCTGGGGTCGAAGCGGACGAGCTCCGCTCGGTCGGGCTGGGAAGGAAGGAGCAGGGCGAAGCGGATCCAGCCTGAGATCTCCTGCTCGAGGCTTTGAGCCACGACGCGGAGCCACTCTGGTTCCGGTCGGGGCCGGCCCAGGGCCTCGGCGGCCTCTCGCAGGATTTCGCTGCGCCGTCCGAGGGGCTCGCATCGGCCCCGCGGCTCGAACTCCTCCCTCACGTCGCTCATGTTCGGCCTCCCGCCGGCCAAAGAGACCCGAGAGGTGCAGACCCGGCCTGGAGATGGTCAGGATGAGTCATTCATGGCTGGATGCGCCGAATGAAGCGACGAGCCCTAGGGAGCACCGGTCTCGAGATTCCCCTGCTCGGCCTCGGGGCGGGAGGTCTTGGCGATGTGCATCTCGCCGAGGCCGACGTCCGTCGCGTGCTCGACGTGGCCCTCGAGCTGGGGGTGACCTTGGTGGACGCGGCGCCGAGCTACGGGGAGGCAGAGGTCCGCCTGGGACGGCACCTCCGCCAGGTACCTCAGGTCTTGGTGAGCACGAAGGTGGGCTACGGCGTGGAGGGCGTCCCGGACTGGACCGGCCCCTGCATTACGGCCGGGATCGAGGCCGCTCGTCGCCGCCTCCAGCGCGACGTCATCGACGTGGTTCACCTTCACTCCTGCCCTCTGGACGTCCTCGAGCGGGGGGACGTGGTCGAGGCTCTCGTCCGCGCTCGGGAGGCGGGGGCGCTCCGGGTGGCGGCGTACTCTGGGGACGGTCCCCCGCTCGAGTGGGCGGCGCGCTCGGGAGCCTTCGGGGCTGTACAGGCCAGCTTCAGCCTTTGCGACCGCGCCAATCGACCGGTGCTGGAGAGCTTCCGCGGCGCGGGGGGAGGTGTCTTCGCCAAGCGGGTCATCGCGAACGCCGCATGGCGGGGGCCCCCCGCCGGGGCTGAGGTGTACCACGACCGCTGGAAAGCCCTGGCGCTGGATCTCCGTGGACGGGATCCCGCCGAAGTTGCGCTCCGCTACGCCGCTCACCACGGACCCGCCGACGGAATCCTCATGGGGACTCGAAGCGCGGACCGTCTCCGGGCGGCGGTGGCGGCGGTGGAGCGCGGGCCTCTCGAACCGGAATGGGTCCATCACATCGAGGAGCGCTGGGCGGCGGTGGGCGAGGGTTGGCCGGGGCACGTGTGATCCCTATGCTCCGCCCGTGCTGTCCGAAGCTATCGCATGGATCACCACCCACCCGGTGGGGGTGGCGCTGCTTCTGTTGCTGCTGGGAGCGCTCGTCTACTTCGCGCTGATGCGGCTGCTGAAGCTCGCGGTCATCGTGCTCCTCGGCTTTCTCGCCCTGTCGGCCTACTACGCATACACCGGTGAAGAGCCGCCGGACGGTCTCAAGAAGATCACCGAGGACGCGAGTCGGAAGATCGAGGACAAGGCCAAAGAGCTACGCGAGAAAGCCAAGGACAAGGCCAAGGAGGTCAAAGATGCTCTCGGTGACGAGATCAATCGGGCTGCGCAGGAGAGCTTGAACAAGGCGCTCGGGGGCGGCGGGGGCGACGAGGACGAAGGCTCGGACGCGCCCTGAGCACGCCCGCTCGCGGAGACCGCTGACGCGGAGGTCACCTGTCGAGTACTCAAGGTCCGAGGGTTTGGATATGGTCCTCGCTCCATGAGCGATGAACTCACCCCCCACCACACCGTCGCCGTCGTGGGCGGCGCGGTCGCGGGCGCCCAGGTTGCGAACATCCTCGCTGAGCGCGGGGCCAGTGTGGTCGTGTTCGAACAGAACGCACGGCCCTTTGGAAAGATCGAGGATGGCCTCCCCCGTTGGCATTCCGGTCTCCGCGACAAGGAGTTCGAGCGGATTCAGGGGCTCCTCGAGCATCCCCGGATCCGCTTCCTACCCATGACCGCGGTGGGGCGGGACATCGACTTTACGGCGCTCGTGAAGGAGTGGGGGTTCTCGGCGGTGGTGCTCGCCAACGGCGTTTGGCGCGATCGGCCGTTACCCATTCCCGATGCGGACCGGTTCGTGGGTTCGGGCCTCATCTATCAAAACCCCTTCATCGTAGCCTTTAACCACGCCCATGACCCGGGCTACGACGGTCCGCGCTTCCCCTATCCGGACGGCGCCCTCGTGGTGGGAGGCGGCCTCGCTTCCATCGACGTGGTGAAGGTGCTGATGCTCGAGAACGTCCGCGCGAAGCTGGCCGAACGCGGTATCGAGATCGATCTCGAGGAGATGGAGAAGGCGGGTATCCCAAAGACCTGCGCCGCCCACGGTGTGGCCTTCGAGGAGCTCGGCCTCAAGGGGGCGACGCTGGTCTATCGCCGCCGGGCCGCGGACATGCCGGTGGCTTCGGCGCCCGAAGGGGCGGACGCAGCGCGCCTCGCGAAGGTTCGCGCCTCCCGTGAGAAGATCTTGGAGCGTGCGCAAGCTAAGTTTCAGTTCCGCTTCGAGCCCCTCGCTTCTCCCGAGGAGGGCCTGGTCCAGGACGGGCGTCTGGTGGGGCTGCGGCTGCGACGGATGGCCGCCCAGGACGACGGGAAGCTCAGCAAGACCGAGGAGACCTTCGAGCTGCGAGGGAGCGCGGTCCTGAGCTCGATCGGGAGCATTCCCGAGCCGATTCCCGGCGTGGCCATGAAGGGCGAGCTCTTCGCCTTCCTCGATTGGGAGCTCGGTCGCCTCGAGGGTCTCCCCACCGTGTTCTCGGCTGGCAACGTCGTGACCGGCAAGGGCAACATCGTGGCCTCCCGACGGCACTCGAAGTTCATTGGTGACCACGTCGCGCGGGCCTACCTCGGCCTCGACGACGAGGGGGCCGAAGCTCTCGCCGAAAAGGTCGGGACCGCCGGCGCGGAAAAGGCGGAGGCGGTGGCGGCACAGGTGGCGGCGACGGCCGCGCCCGTGTCCCCGGAAGCTCGAGCGAGCCTCGACGCGCGCGTGGCCGCGCGGCAGTCCGAAGTGGGATTCGGAGGGGATGTCCGAGCCTGGATCGCGGATCATCCCCCCGCGCGATAGACTTTAGAGCGCTGACCAAAAAACTCCCGCGGCGCCTCGCCGGTCCCTGTGGGCTCGGCGAGGTCACTTATGCGAGTTCTTGATCAGCGCTGTGGCGGCCGGGGTCAGAGGGGCTCGAAGTTCCAGATGTGTCTTCCCCCCTGGCGTCCCCGGAAGCGAAGCCGAACGTCATCCACGTAGCCTCGATAGGTGCCGGACCATCCGCCACCGGTGGTGAGCTGAACTGAGATGACCACCGCATTCGGTCCGAACTCCCAATCTAGGGGCGTACGGTCGTAGCGATAGCACTCGGAGCTATGGTTGCGGCAGTAGTCCGCGGGCGGGAGCTGTCCGTTGAGATAGACGGGATATCGCCACACCGTCGATGAGTGGACGTTGGACCTCACCCAAGTATCTACGGGGACGGTGGGATGGTATCCGGCGTAGACGGGCTCGTACACGAGGTACCAGGTCGAGCCGTACTCACCGTCGTCGGGATCATGAACCATCAAGCGAAAGGCGGTGGCGAGAAAGGGGGTGGCGGTGCTGGAGCTGTCTCGATACCAGCGGTAGCTGGCTCGGCGCAGATCCGACAGGCGTCCAAACCCGAGCTCGCTGGGCTGAAGGCCCTGACCGGCCACGAGGGTGACATCGTCGGCAAAGATCTCCACCGCGGTGGATTGTTCGAGGCTTCCCGGCGCCGGGAGCACCTGCTCGAGGGAGCCCAATCGCCGGCGTCGATCCGGCCGCTCGAAAGTGATCACCGAGGCCCCGCCGGAGGTCAGACTCACCGGATGCCACCGATGCTGGGCCTGGCCGAGCTGGGTGGGCTCCACCTTGCCGGCCGTCTGTGCGAGGGCCGCGGGTGTCGCGAAGAAGGCTAGGGCTCCGGCGAGGGCGCGCTTCGAGACCGTCATGGCCCGCGAAACTTTCACGCGAGGCGCGAGGCGGTCACGAAGGCCGAGCGCTCCGCGAGCGAGATCTTCGCGGCTCGCTCAGGACGAGACAACCGCCCGAAGCTCGGCCAGTCTCGCCATCAAGTCCGCGTCCTTGAGGTCGAACAGGGGGGCGGCGTCGTACTGCTCGCAGCGTATCGTGCTCGGAGTCTCATCCTGGATGTGGAGCTTCTTGCGCAGGCGTTTGTGCTCCGGCACGAAGCCCCGGGCCAGAAGGTTGCGAATCGTGCCCGCCAGGGTCGGAGCCAAACCGCACACCAGGACCACCGTGTCCTCCGGCCGAAGGGAGAAACCCAGCTGGCCCTCCGTGGCTTCGAGCTGGGCTCCGAGCAAGTCCTCGACGCGACCGGTGGCGCCCGCCCACTGGCTGCACTCGTGGGGGCGACTGAGGATGGGAATGAAGACCAGCCCTCGCTCGACGGCCAGAGCCTCGAGCTCCTCTCGGTATCCTAGGTGCTCCGGGTTCTTCGCCTCCAGGAGGAGGGCGTGGCGGTCCAGGCGAACTCCGGGATCGTCCGCGACTCTGCCGCGGAGATAGGACAGGAAGGGGGCGAGACCCGTCCCTTCGGCCACCATCAGTCGATGGCGTCCGGGGAGCTCGGAGAGCGCCGCTTCATCGATGAAGTGGCCTGTCGCGGAAGGCCGAACGTACAGGCGTTCTCCGACCTCCATCGGCCATAGGAGGTGGGTCAGGGGCAGCCGAGACTCCGGCTGCGACACGTACTGAACGTACAGTTCCATCTCGGCCTCCAGCGGGCTCGAGGCGATGGTCATGGGGCGGAGCACCGAAGCGGGGCGGGTATCCTCCGGGTCGTCGTGAGAGCGGTTGATACCGAGGGTCACGTACTGACCGGGCTGGAAACGCCGGCCCTGCGCGTCGGGCTCGAGGGGCTCATCCAGCTCGACCCCGAAAATCGCGAGTCCATCCGCGATCTCCTGACGGCGGACGAGCGTGGCGTTGTAGGTGAGGGCCCGCGCCATGTTTGCCCTCATAGCCCCCTTCGACCAGCGAGGCGAGGCGGACGTAACACCTTTCGGGGCTGGACCTACACCCGGCCGAACGACCGGGAGTCAATCCGGCGCATCAGCCTACGCGAAGCGCTGACGGAGCCAACGCCGGGCGGGCGCGCGGAGGGACGAACGGTCGTGATCTGCGAGGGCCATCTTGGCCGCCTGACGTCCGGAGGCTGCGCAGGATACGATGCCTGCGCTGATCACCGAGGAGCCACACAGGTAGAGTCCCTCGACCGGGGTGCGGGCCGAGAATCGAAACGGCGCCGTCTGACCGGCAGTGTGGGCGGGCCCATAGATGTTCCCGTCCGGTGAGAAGGTGTAGCTATAGTTGGTGGCCGGTGTGCTCACTTCTTTGAGCACGATACTCTCCCGGAGACCGGGGAGATGACTCTCCGCTCGCTCGATATAGGTCTCGGCGATCTCCTCCTTGAGCGCCTCGTAGTCCTGACCTCGCTTCATGGTTCGGTCGTTGAACCATCGCTGGAAGGGTTCGTGCCGCACCAAGGAGACGATCTCGACGGTCTGTTTGCCGACGGGGGCGAGCTCGCCGTCCGGGTCTTTCTGCGTGGGCACGGTCAGAAAGTAACTTCCATTTTCGCGATGGTCGCTCAGTCGGTCTTCGGCATAGGTGGCGTCGATATCCGTGGATGCATAGTTCCAGATGTTGGTGCTGCCA
>JBCBRU010000178.1:0-14344 GCA_039819565.1 Myxococcota bacterium
GGTTCCCATGCCGGTGAGCCGGCTGCTGTACGCAGGCATCTGTATGGGGGCGAGGTAGTCGCCGAGTCGGGCAAGCAAGGTCGCGGCCTGGGCCTTTACGGGCCTCGACGCCGACGGAGCAGCACGCCTCGAACGCATGCGCCTCGCCCTCCAGGATCCGCTGGCCGCGTTGGCCGCCGCGAGCCCTCCCGTGGGCGCCGCGGACATCGTGTCCGTGCACGCCTTCACCACCCGACTGGGAATGGAGCTCATCCCCGACGCGATCGCCCGCTATGACGCTTCCGTCCGGAGGGGCACGTATAGGTACGAGATCAAGGTCGAGCAGCGAGACATCCCTCCCGCCGACATCTATGGCTCCAGCGTCCCCGCCTCGGCCTACCCCAACGTGGCCTCGTTCATCCGGGGCTCGGTCGTCGTGCCCCGGATGCTCGGAGACGACGTACGGCTTCGGGCAGAGTGGGACACGGTCGCGGAGACGGTGGACGTCCCCTTCCTGATGTCCATTCCTCGGCAGGGTACGAGCTACCCGGTGGCCGTCCAGATCGCTGGCTTCGGCCGCTCGAGCCTCGACGCTCGTAGCCTGGCCAACGTCATGGCTGGAGGCCCCCGAGGCTCCGTGCTCGCGATCGAGCTTCGCTGTCACGGCCGACGCTCACCTGACGTCAACGGGGTCTGCGTAGACAACCGCACGGCCGCAGAGGCGGCGAGCTTGCTCGATCAGGCATCGAACAACGGCAACCCGGAATTCGCGGCTTCGGCCGCCGACGGTATCCCCGACAACTCCGGAGTCGGCTACTTCCCCGGCGACCCGCGAAAGCTCCGCGACTCTCAGCTCGCGGCCATCATCGAAGTCATGCACGTCTTCGCGTCGCTCCGGGACGCCACCGCCTGGACGGGTGAGAACATTCCCGTGGACCGCTTCGGCATCCACGGTCTTGCTCAAGGCTACGCGTCGCTTCCCGCGGCGGCGGCGGCCGGCTTCATCGACGATCAGCGGCGCATCCGAACGCTGCAGTTCCTCGCTGGAGGGGCCGATCTCGCGGAGCTGATTCTGGAAGGCGGGATGGCCCAGCGCGCTCAATTCAACGATGAGCTCCCGGGCGGCATCGGCGAGGCCCAGGCCGCGACCTTGCTTGCCCGACTCGGCGACTACCTCGCCCCCATACAGATGCCTGCGTACAGCAGCCGGCTCACCGGCATGGGAACCGGACGCTTCCGCAACCCGACCGGTCAGCTCCGCGGGCTTCTTCTTGCCCATCCCAGCCCCGGCCAGCAGGGGGTCACGCAGTATGCCTCTCCGGCCGCGCGAAACGCCTTGGTGAGCGCGTTGGGGCTGCCCACGAACCTGGTCAGCCAGCACCGGGCTCGGTGCGACCATTACTTCATCTACACCTGCCAACTTGGGCAGGAGGGCGTGATTTTCGAGCAAGCTCAGGCTCAGATCACGGGCTTCATCAACTCGAACGGCGTCACTTTCCCGGGGCCCGGCTGACCCCGTGAGGAGACACCACCTCGCCTGGCTTGCCGTCGGGCTCATCAGCTGTGACTGCGGCTCCGACCCTCTACCGGAGGACCCCGAGATGGATGGCTCTCTCCTCATCGGCGAAGGCTTCGTCCTTCCTCCAGAAGACGCCTCCACCGGCGGGGGCGACGACTTGGGGGGGGACGTAGGTATGAGCGAGGACCTCGGCGGCACCGATCTCGCCCCACCCGACGCCTCAGCTCTGGACCTCGGCCCGATGGACGTCGGCGATCCCTGTGCACCCGAGGGCCTTCCTGTGCTGACCGCCGAGAGCGCCTTCGCGATGGCCGCGGACTTGGATGGGCAACGGGTCCGCCTCACCGGCACGACCACCGTAGGCGCCGTGATCTGCACGGACATGCCGTGTCCCGGCGGCGGTATCTGCTGCAACAGCTGCCGGGCGGACCTCTTCTTGGGCGGGTTCCGCGTGGCCCCCAGCGAGTGTACCGGGACGAGCACGGTGGGCTGCCGCGGCTCTCCTTGTGATCCGCTGGTGTGCGTCCCGCCGCTGCTCGTGGACCTTCCCGCCGCCGTGGACGGCCGGATTGAAGCCGGACCTCCCGCCCGCCTCGAGCTGTTTCAGGTGGCTCCTCCGTGAGGAGCGAGATCCGAAGCCTCACCGAGGCGGATCTTGAAAACCGGCCTTTGACGCAGGCCATTGACGACCTTCTTCGGCGCAGCCGAAGAGACCTCCTCCCCTCTGACGCGCGACTCGAGCCCGTCGAAGAGCGCATCGCGGAGACCAGCGTCGATCCAGCTCGCATCTTGGCGGTCGCTCTCCAGGGCAAGGCCGTGACCGGAGTGGTCGACGCGCGCTTCGGCTGGCCATCCCCTCGGGACCTCACCATCGAACACATCGCCGTGCTGCGGGCGCTTCGCGGCCAAGGTCGAGGTCGCGCCCTCGTAGGTGCCGCGCTGGACGTCGCCCAGAGCCGTTTCGGTGAGGTCGACCAGCTCTACGCGGCGGTCCTCCAGGCCCACGGGAGCGCCGCTGTGTTTTGGAGAAATCTCGGCCTATGCCCCGTGGGGAGCGACCCGTGCGTGTTTTCGGGGCCCGCGAACCCTCTCTTGCCCGAACGGACGCAGCGCCACGAAGATATGCGCCGGTGAGCATCAGGGTGAGCCCCGTTCCCTCCGACAGCCTCGACGCCTGTCTCGCGCTTCGCCGGGCCGTGTTCGTCGATGAACAAGGTGTGCCCGAGGAGCTCGAGATCGACGGGTGGGACCCTGAGTGTCTCCACGTGGCGGCCCGAGACGAACGAGGACGGGTCGTGGGCACCGCTCGCCTTCGAGCCGTTGGAGGCAAGGTGGCCAAAGCTGAGCGAGTCTGCGTGGACCACGCCTGGCGGAGCCATGGGGTGGGGGGGGCGCTGATGGAGGCCCTGGAGAATCAGGCGGTGTCCGAGGGCTACGAAGAGATCCTCTTGGCCGCACAAGCGAACGTCATCCCGTTCTACACTCGACGCGGATACGCAAAAGAAGGGGACCTCTTCGTAGAGGGTGGTCTGGACCACATGTACATGAGGAAGCGGCTCGCCTGATTCCGTTCATTTCACGCGCGCTCGGCCGATGCCGCACGGCTGGGCAGGGCTGAAGCGTCAGCGTGACCTCGCGTGAGGGCTCTGCTAGGGTCCGCCGGGTCTGCATCCATAGCTCAACTGGATAGAGCACTGGACTTCGAATCCAGGGGTTGGGGGTTCGAGTCCCTCTGGGTGTGCTCGGCGGGCCAAGCCCGTCTTGTTTGCGTACGCGAGGCGTCGAGGTGTCGCCGGTGACATCTCGACGTGCTCCTTCACGAAGGGAATGCTGATGAAAGTCGTCCTGCTCGCCGGCGGTTACGGTACTCGCCTGAGCGAGGTCACCGATGTCCGCCCGAAGCCGATGGTCGAGGTGGGAAACAAGCCCATCCTTTGGCACATCATGAAGCTCTACAGCCACTATGGGTTCAACGACTTCATCGTGTGTCTTGGATACAAGGGCTATGTCATCAAGGAGTATTTCTCCAACTATCTGCTCCACACATCGTCCGACGTCACCATCGACGTCCGCGAAAACAAGATCGAGATGAACGCGGGCGCGGCCGAGCCCTGGAAAGTGACCCTCGTCGAGACCGGCCTCAACACAATGACCGGTGGGCGCATCAAGCGCATCCAACCCTACATCGGCGACGAGCCTTTCTGCATGACCTACGGAGACGGGGTTTCGGACGTCGACATGCGAGCCGAACTGGAGTTCCACAAGTCCCACGGCAAGCTCGCGACCCTTGCCGCGATCCAGCCGCCAGGACGCTTCGGAGCCCTAGACCTCACCGAGGAGAACGGCATTCAGCGTTTCATGGAGAAGCCCAAGGGCGACAAATCCTGGATCAACGGTGGGTTCTTCATCCTTAGCCCCAAGGTGTTCGACTACATCACCGAGGGTGACTCCACCGTCTTCGAGCAGGCTCCCCTGCAGAACTTGGCCAGCGACGGTCAGCTCATGGCCTACAAGCACGACGGGTTCTGGCAATCGATGGATACGCTTCGCGACCGGACGACCCTCGAGAAGCTCTGGGCGAGCGACAACCCGCCCTGGAAGCTCTGGGCGGAGTAAGCGGAGTCCTCTCCCCATGGCTTCCTCTCTCAGCGCCTACCGCGGCAAGAAGGTCCTCCTCACCGGTCATACCGGCTTCAAAGGAGGATGGATGGCCCTCTGGCTGGAGCGCCTCGGGGCCGAAGTCGTCGGCTTCGCGACGGAGGCTCCCAGCGAGCCGAATCTCTTTGCGGCCGCGTCCATCGGCGACCATGTTCGCCACGTCCACGGAGACATACGCGACGCCGCGGCGCTGGACCGCGTCATGGCCGAGCATCAGCCCGAGATCGTGTTCCACATGGCGGCCCAGCCTCTGGTTCGACTCTCCTACGACGAGCCCGACATCACCTTCGACACCAATGTCATGGGCTCCCTCCGCGTCTTCGAGGCCATACGCCGCTGCGACTCGGTGCGGGTGCTCATCAACGTCACGTCGGACAAGTGCTACGAAAACCGCGAGTGGGTTTGGGGCTACCGAGAAAGCGACGCGATGGGTGGATACGACCCTTACTCGGCCAGCAAGGGCTGCGCTGAGCTGCTCTTCGGAGCCTGGTACCGCTCCTACTTCAATCCCGCGAAACACGGCGACACGCACCATGTGGCCGCGGCCTCGGTCCGCGCCGGCAACGTGATCGGCGGAGGGGACTGGGGTCGAGACCGACTGATTCCGGATTGTTTCCGCGCCCTGTCCAAGGGCGAGCCCATCGTCATTCGCTCCCCGAAGGCCACGCGTCCCTGGCAACACGTACTCGAGCCGCTGAGTGGCTACCTCGAGGTGGGCGCGCGACTGATGTCGGAGCCGGTTCGATACGGTGGGGGCTGGAACTTTGGCCCTCTGGCCGGAGACGACTGGAACGTCGAAGCCATCGTCAAGGAAGTCTGCGGCCAGTGGGGCGACGGCGAGTATCGCGTCGACGGCGGTCAGCACCCGCACGAAGCTCATTGGCTGAAGCTCGATTGCGCCAAGGCCAACATCGAGCTGAGCTGGCTTCCTCGATGGAATGTGCGCCGTGCGCTCAAGGAGACCACCCGTTGGTATCGTGCCTACCACGATGGGGCTGATGCGGCCCGCATGACGGCCTTCACCCTCGAACAGATAGAAGCCTACGAGTCGACAACTCCTGGGTACGGTCGAGCCGAAACCACGGCGGGAGAAGCCCCCCCATGAGTGACACCAAGAAGCTCATCTCCATTTGTGTGCCGGTCCTCAACGAGGAGGCCACCCTCGACAAGCTGTACGAGACGCTCGAGCCCCTTCTGGCCCAGCATGCGGACACGTACGACTTCGAGATTATCTTTACGGACAATCACTCGACGGACCGAACCTTCGAGAAGCTCCAGGCGCTTGCCGCCAAGGACTCCCGCATTCGCGTGTTTCGGTTCTCGCGTAACTTTGGCTATCAGCGCTCGATTCTGACCGCCTACCTCAAGTCCCGAGGAGACGCGGTCGTGCAGCTGGATTGCGACCTACAGGACCCTCCAGAGCTCATCTTCGAGTTCGCGAAGAAGTGGGAGGAGGGTTACGAAGTCGTCTACGGAGTGCGGCGTAAACGAGAAGAGGCGTGGTGGATGGAGTTCACCCGCAAGGTCTTCTACCGCCTCGCCAACGCCCTATCCGAAGACCCCCTCCCCGTCGACGCGGGCGATTTCCGCCTCGTTGATCGCAAGATCGTCCGAACCCTCCGCCAGATCCAAGACTCGCAACCCTACCTTCGGGGCGCGATCAGCGCGATGGGGTTCAACCAGGTGGGCGTCCCTTATGACCGCAGAAACCGCGAGGCCGGGGAGAGCAAGTTCTCGGTCCGAGATCTGTTCGGGCTGGCGATCGACGGCATCCTCAACCACTCGACGGTGCCGCTCCGGGTGGCGACCTTCATCGGGCTCGCGGTGGCCGTCATGACCCTCTTCGGGGTAGGGACCTTCGTCGTGGGGAGGGTGGCGGCCGGGGCCGATTGGCCGGCTGGCTTTACCACGTTGGTCACCCTCATCCTCGGGGGACTCGCCTTGAACGCGCTCTTCTTGGGCGTGATTGGCGAGTACCTGGGACGCATCTATAAGCAGGTCAAGAGCAGCCCCCTCACCGTCATTGAAGCCTCGATCGACCCCACACGAGGGGGCGTGGAACCGGACTTGGCCGAGGGGGCGGTGATGGAGCCATGAGCGACCTCAGGCGAAGCCTGGAGGGCCGACGGGTGCTCGTGACGGGCGCTAACGGTTTCATGGGCTCCCACCTCGTGCGTCGCCTCCTCGCTCAGGGCGTCGGCGAGCTTCACGGTTTCTGGCTCGGGGAGCATCAGCTTCTCGACGGGTTGGATCTTCAGCTTCACGAGATCGACCTGACGGACCCCGAGGCTACCGCCACGGCGGTAGATGCCATTCGACCGGAGTTCATCTTCAACCTCGCGGCCATGGTGAACGTAGAGCGGAAGCTCAAGCTCGCCGGAAAGCTCTTCGCCGTCAACACTCAGGGGCCCATCAATCTCGTGACGGCGTGTGCGAGACACGGCTTCGAGAGCTTTGTGCACGTGGGGACCTGCGAGGAGTACGGCGACAACCCTACCCCTTTCACTGAAGACCAGGTCCCCAACCCCGTCTCGCCCTACTCTGCCTCGAAGGTCGCGGCGACCTACTTCTTCCGGATGCTCCACAAGACCCAAGGTCTTCCGGTGTCGGTCATGCGACCCTTCCTCACGTACGGACCTCATCTTCGAAATCGAATGCTCACCACCCTCCTCATCAAAAAGGGACTCGCGGGGGAGAGCCTCCCCATGACCCCCGCGGAGCAGACGCGCGAGTTCAATTACGTCGAAGATATCGTCGCGGGATTCGTGCAGGCGGCGGAGTCCCCAGCCGCTGACGGCGAGATCATCAACCTCGGCTGCGGCGAAGAGGTGCAGATCGCCGAGTTCGCCAAGCTGATGATGGAGCTCTTCGACGGCAAGCTCAAAGTCGAGCTGGGCGCTCTTCCCTACCGGCCTGGAGAGACCTGGCACTTCTATTGTTCCAACGAGAAGGCCAAGCGGCTTCTGGGCTACAAGCCACAGGTATCTCTCCGAGAGGGACTTGAGCGCACCATCGAATGGTACCGAGCCCGTCCGGAGATCGTGGAGGCTATATGATGGAAGACATCGAAGTGTTCGAGCTTTTCAAGCATCAGGACGAGCGCGGATTCCTCCTCAAAGCAGTCAAGAAGGAATACACTCACGACCGCCCCTTCGGCGAGATCTACTTCGTGAGCGCGAGCCCGGGCACGGTGCGGGCCAACCACTTCCATCGTGTGGCTACGGAGTGGTTCGTCGTCGTTCGCGGGCAAGGTGTGTTGACCCTCGCCGACGCCGAGGAGCCCGAAAAGCGTCGTCAGGTCAAGATGGGGGGAGACGACCGGGTATGCGTGCGGATACCCCCCGGGGTGGCTCACGCGATTCGGGCGGTGGGGGACGAGGACATGCTGATGATGGCCCTCGCTGACAAACCCTACGACCCAAACGACACGGACACCTATCCGTTGGAGATCGAAGCCTCGGGCGGATAGCGGGCGGAGAGTAGATGCGGCGCCGTCTGCCGCCACTCACGCAGCCGATACTGAATCTTCCGGACACTGATCCCGAGCATGCGGGCGGCACGGCCCGTGCTCCCTCCGGTCGCTTGCAGCGAGCGGAGAATAGCTACCTTTTCGATCTCTTCGAGACTCGAGCCCGGAATCCGGACGTCATCCCACTTCATCTGGGAACGCAGCTCCTCGACCTCCTTGAGCTGCTCATCCCGCCGGACCTCTCTTTCAATGATTCGGGCGGCCAAGCGCCGGTCGATGGGGAGAGGCAGGTAGGCGCGGGCTCCACGATCGAAGGCCTCCGCGATGCGGCCCCCGTCCTCGGCCTGAGCCAAGACGATCACGATTGGTGAATCGCCGCGGAGGTTCGCTTCCTCCAGAAGCGAAAACGGCATCCCGGGGGGCAGCGCCGTAAGAACCACCTCGGGACTGCGGGTCTCGAGGCGAGCACGGGCCGCGTCAATGTCCCGCGAGAAATCGACGATGTATCGATCAAGAAACGAGCCACTGAGCGCGATCTCGGCCCGACCCGTAGGGTCATACACGAGGACACGGTGTCGGGGTGAGGACGGGAGGGGAAGTGGTTGCGCGCTCACGCGCAAACTCTTCAGCAGTTCACATGCCAGCTCCAAAGGTCTGACCTATTGGCCGGACCGCGCTCAGGCTAAGGGGTCCTCCGAGTGTGATCGCGGTCTCGCGAGCGAGGGAGGTTACCGTCACAGAATCCTGCTGGGAAAGGACGTCCCCCGACGGTAACACTCGCAGGGTGCGTCCGCGCCTTCTCGACCTTGGGCCCAACGCCCTCACCGAGCACTTGGACGGCCCGGGTCGTTCGCGGGAGGTCTTCCGCAGCCTTGCCGCAGGACGGGACCCCTTTCACGACCCTCACCTCGCCGCTGGTCTCCGGCGCCGCCTCCGCGACTGCGTGGATCCCCTGACGCTACCGAACCGGAACACCCGTCGAGCCGAAGATGGAACCACCAAACTGCTCTTGGAGCTGCCGGATGGACGAGCGGTCGAGACCGTCCTCATCCCGGAGAAGACCCGGACCACCCTCTGCGTCTCCTCCCAGGTCGGCTGCGTACGGGGCTGCGGCTTCTGCCTGACCGCAACCATGGGTCTGGTCCGAAACCTGGACGTCGGTGAGATCATGAGCCAGGTGCACGCCGGCCTCGCTCACGCCGCCGCTCTGGAGCTGCCCCCCCTCCGCAACCTCGTGTTCATGGGCATGGGCGAGCCCCTCGACAACTGGACCCACGTCCGTGCCGCGATCGATATCCTCGTGGATGGGCGGGGATTCGGTTTCGGGCCTCGTCACGTCACGGTGTCTTCGGTCGGACCTTCCCCCCGCGCGATCCTGCGCCTCGAGGGATGCCCGACCCGCCTGGCTTGGTCCCTCCATGCCGCCCGCGAGGACGTCCGGAGGGGGCTCGTGGCCTCGCAGCGCCACACCGTTCAAGCTCTCCGCGACGCTTTCGTGGAGATCTACTCAGCCCGCAAGGACCCTCTCTTCGTGGAGATGACGTTGATGGCGGGGGTGAACGACCAACCCGAAGACGCTGAAGCTGCGATCGCCCTCTTCGGAGCTTTCCCCAACGAGGTCCGATTCAATCTGCTTCCTATGAACCCGACCGATCGCGGCTTTCGTCCGAGCCCACCAGCAGCCGTGGAGAGCTTCCTCGAGCGCCTTCGCGGGGCCGGTCATTTCGCGCTCACCAGAACTCCGCGGGGACAGGATGCGAGCGCCGCCTGCGGTCAACTTGCGGTGATCACGGGCTGACCGTCGACGTCGACCCGCACCCAGTCGGGGCGCTCCGCCTCGGGATGCTGACGCCCCTCGAGCCCGTAGTTGGGCGGGCGGTACACCTCCGCCGCTGAACAGGCTCGCAATCCTGCCTGCGAAAGTAGATCTTCCCGAACGAAGAAGGCGTTGACGCCCGCGAGCTCGGCGTGGACCAGCCCGTAGCCTTTGGCCTTTCCCAGACGTGCGAGGGTCTCGAGAGAGGCACCGACAGCGCAGGTGCCGTCCCAAGGTTCTGCATGCGGGGGCTGCACGATCGGATCGAGGCGGAGACTCGCGTTGTACTCGATGACCAGCACCCGGGGTCGCACCGCGCTCCCCCGCCAAATCCAGTAGTCGTCCCCGTCTACGTCGATGCTGAGAAGATCGAGATCGTCGAAGAGACCAACTTCCCGAAGGATAGGATCGAGTGAGGCGGAGGTGATCCGGTCTGATCGAGTGTGGACTCGAGGACAAAGGCGGTACTTAGCTTCGAGCGCAGCAAAGTGGGAGGGATCCGGCTCTAAGAACAACCCTGACCAGCCCGCGACGTCGGCCAAAAGCACCGCATTACCCTCTCGCCCGTCTTGGATCCCGAACTCCACGAAGGTGCGTCGACCCGCTCCCAGGCGATCAAAAAGGGCCGCCAGCACGCCATCCTCGCCGTTCTGACTGAACACCCGGTGCTCTGCAGCGGCCAGGGGACAGGCTTCGAAGTGGTTCGGAAATCGCGCCGCGAGACCTGCGAGCGCCGCATAACGGGACGCCCGCGTCATCCCCCTCGCCGCCTCTCGAAGGCGGTTCAGCTTCCCGTGACCCGAGGCCCGGACCAAAGCGCCCCGCGCCCAGCTCGGCACAACCACCGTCGCCTTCTCGTGCGGGCAGCGCTCGCGCGTCAACGCACCTGTACTAGGCTTCGTCCGTGTCCCTCCCCCGCCGCGTGCTCACCGTGAGCTTTGGCTACCCTCGGCCGAGCGCCCCGGGCCGGATGCTCTTTACCCACGAGCAGGCCAAGGGCCTCTTGCGGCAGGGCGCGGAAGTGACCGCCGTCGACCTGGATGATGGCCAGCCCCCAGGGCGCGCGGTCTACGAGGGTGTCGTTGTCGAGCGCATCCCGCTGCCGCGAAGCCTTCGAGCGGCGCCCCATCGTGCCCTTCGCACCCTTTTGGGAGCCCGACGTCGAATCGCCGACCTCGTGCGCGGAACAGACCCGGATCTCGTGCTCCTCAGCTTTATCGAGCACAAGTATCTCCCGCTGTGGTCCGCCTTTGCCGGCCCCCGCGTCCGGCGCGCTCTCACCGCGCACGGGGTCGACGTGCTCGCCTCCGATCTCCCGGTCCCCCACCGACGCCTGAGATCCTCGCTCCTCCGCAGGGCCGATTTCATCTTCGCCGTCAGCCCGGCCACCGCGGCGTTGGCCACGAGGCTGCGTGGACCTCGGGGCTCCCCGGTGACGGTGATCGAAAACGGTGTCGATCACCGAAAACTCGACCGGGCCCTGACGGTGTCGCCCTCTCGGCACCGAGAGCGCCTCGGGTGGTCATCGTCGAGACCCGTTCTTCTCTCCGTAGCCAATCTGGTGCCACGAAAGGGCCTGGACCTCGTCCTCAGAGCGGCCGCGCTGGCGGGAGAGCACCGGGACTTCGACTACATCGTCATCGGTCGAGGACCGGAGCGCGAGCGACTGGGCGCACTCAGCCGTGAGCTCGGCCTTTCCGAGCGCGTGCGTTTCTTGGACCGGCCCCTCGAGGACGAGGAGCTCGCCGCGGCCTTCGTCGCCTGCGATCTATTTGTGCTCGGGAGCCGCACCGTGCTTAGTCCCGCGGGGATGGAGGGTTTCGGCGTGGCCTATGCGGAGGCAAGCTACGCGGGAAAACCTGTGGTTGGGGGCCGCAGCGGGGGGGTGCCCTCGGTGGTCGAGCATGGCGTCACCGGATGGCTCGTCGACCCCGACGCCCCTTCCGCGGTGCTCGACTTGGCGGCCCACTTGGGTCGACTGCTGGATGAGCCGAATCTGCGCACGCGGATGGGCCGCGCCGGCCGGGCTCGAGCCCGAGCCCGTTTCGATTGGGATCTCAACGCGCGCCGCGTGCTGGAACACACCGCGGAGCGGACGGCCGCTACTTCTTAGCCTTCTTCTTCGCGGAAGCCTGGTTGTACTTCCGAATGACCTCGTTGGTGAGGTCCAGGTGGTTCTTGGCGAAGAGCAAGCTGCTCTCTTGCGCCTCGAGGATGAGGGTGTAGCCGCCCGCCTTCCCCATGTCCGCAATGATCCCTCGCATTCGCTTGGTGATCTTTCCCAGAGCCTGGGCTTCGAGACGCTTCAGCTCCTGCTGCTCCTTCATCAGGGTCTCACGCAGAGCGAGGAACTTCTTCTGGAAGTCTCGCATCTTGGCCTGAGCGGCGGGGTCAGAGGGGTCAAGGCCCTGATCCTGCAGCGCCTTTTGCATATCCTCGAGCTCCTTCTCCTTGCCGCGAAGCGAAGCCTGCTTCTTCTTGAAGGTGGCTTCGAGGCTGGACTTGGCCTTCTTGCCGTCTTCGACCTCGACGATGGCGCGCTGGAGATTGACGTAGCCGATTAGCTCTTCAGCGGCGACGCTGCTTCGCTCGAAGGCGAGAGTCCCGACTAGGACGGCGGCGCTGAGGACGGCGATGCGTGAGATTCCCATGGCTTGACCGCGGTTCGCTAACGAAGGGAGGCCCCTCCCGTCAAGCGACCGAATTGAAGTCCTGACGTCTGGGTCGGCTCGAATGTTCAATCGCTTCCGGCGGAAGCACCTACGGAAGTGCGCAGAGCGAGAATTCCCCACACCCCAGCTCCTGCGGCGGGGAGAAGGGAAAGGAGAAGGCCGAGACCGGCAGGCCTCGCCATGGACGCGAATGCCAAGATCCCTGACACCGCGAGGGCTCCGGCCACGGCGCGATGCACGCGACGCCAGCGAGGAGGCGGCGTGGACGGCTCGGTCCCGAGTCCGAAGGGGCTCGAGGGCGGCAGCGACGGGAGGAGTGCCGCCATTCCCAGCAGCAACCCGCCCACCAGGCCGGCCGACATCGGATGGAGCCCCTCCAGGTCCCCGGTGACGACCGCCAAGAGGATCGCATGGGCGCTGAAGAAAAAGGCCATGATCCAAAGAAGCAGCGCGTCCCCGGCGGGGGAGCGCCGCTCCAGGGGGCGATCGAGACGTCGAGCAAGGGTGAGGACAAGGCCTGCGAGGGCCGGGAGCAGGAGAAGCAACACGACCAGCCGAGGGCTGGGTTGGTTCGCGACCGCCTCCGGAAGCCTCCGTTCCATGACGAAAGCGCTCAGTCCCAGCTGTCCCCAGAGGAGCGCCAAGGGCAGCACCCACCGGAGCAAGGTCGAGGAATGAGGGGGTGTGGATGCGGTCATCCCAACATCCCGCAGGCTCTCATCAGGCTCCGGAGGCGCTCTCGTTCGGCGTCGGTGACCTGCGGCTGAGGCGGACGAACGAAGGCACGCACGCGGTGGCCCTGAAGACTCAGGCCGAGCTTGAGAAGCCCCGGCGAGGCCCAAGGTCGAAGTCGGCCCCCGTCGAGCGGACGACGGGCAATGCGCTCGGCGAGCCGCTCCACTCCCCCGCGGCCCTCGAGACGAGGGGGCCCGAGACGCTCCACCGCGCTCGCCATGCGCTTACTCAGGGGACGCACGGTGTCGAGGGCGCCGCGACCATAGGCGTCGACAAGGGCCCGCGATGGCTCTGGGGCGAGCAGGGAGAGCGCACAGATGAAGCCCGAGCACCCTCCCTTGGCGGCTTCCGCGACCTCGAAAGCACAGGCCCCGAAGACATCACCTCGGCCTTCGAAGCGCTTGGCCCAGGGGCGTGCCTGGGAGGCAACCGCGCCCTCCGCCAAAAAGACTCCGGCGAGACGCTCGTGCTTGGCCAACGTTGCTTGCTCTTCGGGAGCCAAAGAGCTGACCAGATCGCCAGGTCGGGCCACCAGGAGCCACGGGGTCGTGGTGGCCTGACCCAAGCGGTCGAGATGACGGTACAGCTCGGCGTAGCCCACCCCGGGAAGTCGCGGATACGAAAGGAGGAGACCTTCGGCCCCTTGGTCGGCCGCGAAAGCGGCTACCTCGACGGCTCCTCGGGTGGACGCGGCCGTCAGCTCCACCCAGAAGGGCTTTCTCCCCTGGAGTTCACGAGACACCCGCTCAATCAATGAGCGGAGCTCGTCCGGCTCGAGATAGGGCCCTTCACCGGCCTCCGTGCCGATGACGAAGCCATCGAGATTGCGCTCGGCAAAGTAGCGGACGAGATGGTCGAGGGCCTGAAGGTCAAGCGCGCCGCGCTCGTCGAGAGGCGTAGGAAGCGCGGCCAGGATCCGCCCGAAGCCGCCGGAAGACACGACGAGCTACCTCCGCCCTACTCCGAGTTTCTCGAGGAGGAGGTCGACCAGCTCCCGCACCGTCCGGCTCTTGCTCCTCACCCCTCGGACGGCTGCCAACAGCTCCGGGGTCTGACGCACCTTGCCGCGACCATCGAGCTCCAGCAGCTCATCGAGGGCTTTCTCGAGAAGCGTCTCATTGTTCAGCGTGAGGACCTTGAGCAGCACCGCCTGATCCGGAGGCAGATGCCGGTACTTCTCGATGAGCTCTTCGGCCGCGGCCTGGGCCTCTCGTTTCGTCTTGGCCAGACGGATGGCCGTCGCGAGCTGATCCTGGTGACTCAGCCGCATCTGAAACTCGGACTGATGAAACTGAGGCGGGCCGCCCCGATGCTGAGGCTTCTCGGGCTGGGCGGGCCGGGAGGCTTCCGCAGCGGCGGCACTGAGGCCGAAGCCAAGTTTTCGCAGGTCGCTCCCAGCCTCAGTGCCGCCGCTGCGGAAGCCTCCCGGCCCGCCCAGCCCGAGAAGCCTCAGCATCGGGGCGGCCCGCCTCAGTTTCATCAGTCCGAGTTTCAGA
>JBCBRU010000179.1:0-14340 GCA_039819565.1 Myxococcota bacterium
GACCAGGCCCGCACCGCGGCCTGGTCGGCGAGGGCCCGCGTCAATCGATCAGGACTCCTGTGGCGAGGTACTATAGTACCTCGCCGAGCGCCGCCGGTCTTTCGGCTAGCTCGTTTCGGAGCGGCGCCGCACCGCTCCCGGGGTAGACCCGGTCCACGCTTTGAAGGCCCTCTGGAAAGCGCTCGGTTCTGAGAAGCCGAGAGCCTCGGCGGCCTCGGCTACGGAGGCGCCTGCGGCGAGGAGGTTTACGGCGCGATCGCGACGCAGAGCGTCCCGTATTTGCCGGAAGTGAGTGCCTGAGGCCCTCAGCTGTCGCGTCAAGGTCGCCTGCGAAAGGCCGAGGGCGTGCGCGACCTCTCCGAGACCACGCTGGAGACTTGGGTCCTCCGCCACCGCCAAACGGACCTGTGACTCCAGGGCGCTCGGAGGAGGATCCGACAGAAGGGAACGTAGGCTTCGGCCCCGCACCCAGCTTTCAACCTCTTCGGGAGTGCGCCGGACCGGCAGCTCGAGGAGTCCCCCCGGGAGCGCCACCGCCGAAGGATGGCGCGAAAGTCTTGGGGCCACCCCAAAGAGGAGCCGCGCCTCTCCCAGGAAGTCCCGGAAACGCTGATCGAGCCAAAGGACCTCCGGGACTACGGCCGTCTGCCCGAGCCAGGCGGCGACGCGGAGGGGGGCGAGGAGCAACGTGAACGTGAGGAGGACCGAGTCTTCCTGACGCTGAGTCCGGGGGAGGAAGTGCAGCACGACCTGCCCCTTGTTCTCCTCGAGGCGCCACAGCGGGCCGTCTGCGAAGACGGCGTAGAGCTCGATCATGGTGGTTAGAACCGCTCGAAGGCTCCACCACGCGGTCGCGCTTCGGGTCAGAGCCGCGAAGAACCCGCGAGGGATCCTCCGCGGGAGAAAGCCGTACACCTCGTCGTCGAGCTGCCGTACCCGGGCGTGGTGGAGGCGCTCGAACTGAAGCGGGCTCACTCGGGCGGTTGAGGATGTAAGCTCTGCCGCGGCGATGCCGGCCGTCTCCAGGATGGACGTCCGCTCCGTCGCGGGGGCTCCGTGGAGCATCTCGAGAACCATGCGCATGGGGATCGTGGCCTGCGCGATTCGGTCAGGTGTTTCGAGCGGAGCCGTCATGGCGTGTTCTCGGTGAGCCACGGCAAGATACGCCCAATGAGCCGTCCTCACTTCTCCGATGCCCGTCGATACAACGAAACCGACCTCGCCGCTCGCTACCGATCGACGGCCGGAACGCAGCCTGCTGTAGATCCCGAGCAGGTGCAGAGCCTCCTCGACGAGGTTGAGCGCGAGGGCTACGTCGTCGTGGCAGGGGCGCTCTCCCCCGAGACGGTCGCGAACATCAAGTCCACGGTGGGGCCGCTCTTCGAGCACGACGGGGGCCGCAACAACTTCGAGGGTCTTCAGACCCGACGCCTCTATGCCGTGCCGGAGAAAACGGACGCGTGCGATGTCGCGGCCGAGCACCCGCTCGCCTTGGCTCTGCTAGATCGGCTCTTTCGCCCCAACTATCTGCTGTCTCAGCTCCAGGTCATCGACATTCAGCCGGGAGAAGCGGCCCAGCCTCTTCATCCGGACGATGCCTTCTATCCCTTTCCTCGCCCGCGTCCTCCGCTCGGCGCAGCCACCATCTTCGCTCTCGATGACTTCACCGAAGACAACGGCGCGACCGTCGTCGTCCCTGGCAGTCATCGATGGGGCGAGCGTTCCCCGAGTTCCGAGGATCCTTCCCTGCCCTGCGTAATGCCCGCGGGTTCGATGCTCTTCTTCGTGGGCACGCTCTGGCACGGCGGCGGTGAGAATCGGAGCTCTGGGGCCCGGATGTGCGTCACCGCCCAATACTGCGAGCCCTTCCTGAGGACCCAGGAGAACTATTCTCTCTCCGTGACCCCCGAGCGCCTCAGAGGACGGAGCGAGCATATGCTGCGGCTCCTCGGATACAACATCCACCCTCCCTTCATGGGCATGGTGGATGGCAAGCACCCGAAGCGGGTTCTGGAGCGTTGATCCGAGCTCAGCGAACGAAGGGGTCTTCGATGAGAATGGCCTGGGCCATCGAAACCAGGTCGGTTTGGTAGGAGGTGGCGAGCGCCGACGCGAGGTCTGCACCTGGGTAGAGGGCGCCCAGCCACACGAGCGTGCCGAGGTCTCGGAGCGTCTGGCCTGCATGTCCTTTCTCGTCCGTGAAGAGTGACCCCTCTCCTCGTCCGGTCATGACCTCAACGTCGGGAAGCGTTCCTGCCTCGAAGCGAATTCGGAGATCGATGGACGCTCGACCGTGCGGAAGACTGGTGATGTCGACACCCGGGTACTCGGCCCGGAGCGTCTCGATCTCGGCGTGCCAGAGGGTTCGCAGTTGCTCCCAGGTGGCTTCGTACGCGGCCGCGCTCGGATATCGCTCGGGGAAGTCGAGCCACGGGAGGGCGAGGACGATCCGCGTGTTCGGGTTCCTGGACAAGGCGTAGTCGATCCAGAGTCGTATCGCAGGGTCGCCTGCGCCGTCGACGAAGCCCTCGGAGCAACAGATCATCACGAGCACGTCCTGGCCGCTCTCGAGCCTGCGCTTGATCTCAGCGCTCCGCGCCGGGTGGTCCCAGAGTGCACGGGGGGAGCCGCTCGAACCGCCGCCGAACACGATCTGCTGGTGATGATCGGGGATGCCCGCGCGGTCAGCGAAGTCGGTGAGCTGCTCCGCAAAGGGGCGACCGAAGCTGTGGCCCATGTAGAGCGTGTCGAGGCCCGCTTCAGGGGGCGGGTCGGTGTTCACCCCGCCGTCGAGGGAGGCCTCGCCCCCGTCACCGTTGAGGGAGGCGTCGTCTCCCCCGGAGGCGGCCCCGCTGTCCGCGGCCGGCGTGTTTTCGACGGGAGTTCCTAGATCGCGGCCCTCGGCCAGCTCTTCGTCACCGCAGGCCGAGAGGCTTAAAATGAGCACCGTCGAGAGCGCGAGGCAGGGGCGAAGGGGACGTTCCGAGCGGGCGATCAGCGGCATGCGTCCTCCCCAACCCGGTTTTTGAGCCCAAGTTGCGCAGAGGTCGGACGAAAGGGCTTTGACCGGCTCTCTATGCCTCGTCTTTCGGGGCGGTCCCTCGATGTGCGGCCGTGAGATCACGCCTCCGACCGTTGTAGGCATAGGCGTGGGCGGGAGACTGACCTCGGACGATGCCGCCGACACCCTCGCCTACGCGCTGAGCGGCGACCAAGAGGCGATGCTGAGCTTAGCCAAGGCGTGGCTGCCCGCGATTCAAGTACGGGTGGCACGGAGCCTGGCCGCTCGGTCGGGGCGTTTCGAGGCCCGCGACGTCGAAGATCTGACCCAGGAGGTGTTCGTGCGCCTCTTTGCGCGTGACGCCCGCGTGCTCCGCTCCTTCGATCCTCATCGCGGGACCTCCCTCCTTGGGTTCATTCGCTTGGTAGCGGACCGCGAGGTGTCCAACGTCTTGCGAAGCGATCGCCGTCGACCCAGCGCCCGGAATCTCGTCTTGGACGACCAACTCGATGAGACCTCAGAGCCGGCCGTGCAGGAGCAAAGAGCCATACGCCGCGACTTGATGGCCAAGCTCTATCATCGGCTCCAGGCGTGGCTGACGCCGAGGGGACGAGAGCTTTTCGACGTGGTCTTCGTTGAGGACCAACCCATAGAGACCGTCGCGGAGCGCTTCGGGATGAAGCGCGGCGCGATCTACGCCTGGAAGAACCGTGTATGCGTAAAGGCCAGAAGCCTCGTCGAGGAACTCGAAGGGGCCGAGGACACGGGCAGGTCCCAGGCCAGGATGCGATGAAGGAACAAGACCTCATGAAGGAGCTGGCCCAAACCGCAGAAGAGGAGCGGATGCTGATCCGGCTCGAGCGCTATGCGGCGGGTCTGCTCTCGAACGAGGACGTGTCTCGCCTCGAGGCGGAGGCGAAGTCCGACCCCCAGCTGAGCGCCCTCCTCCGAATGAGCCGGCCCATGCCGCCGTCGGCGGCCGCGTTGGCGGCCCGCAAGGCCCAAGCGTCCGTCCTCGAGGACGAGGCGTCACCATCCGTCCGCTCCTCGAGGTGGCGGCAGCCCTGGCTTTGGCCCGCCGGGATGGTCGCGGGTGCTCTTTCGGCCGCGCTGGCGGGCGTCTTCTGGGTTTCTGGGGAGGCGCCGGACGGCGGGCTTCCCGAGTACCAGCTGGAAGTTCTCCTGAGGCCGATTGCGTCCCTGCGGTCCGTAGATAGCGAGCGGACGAAAGCGCTCGACGTTCGGTCGGGAGATCGGTTCGAGCTTCGGGTGCGGCCGGAGACGCGAACCTCAGCCGCCCGCCGGGCCTTTGTCTACTTCGTGCGCGGGGCGCGAAGCGAACCCCTGGTCGTCGACGTCGAAAGAGATGAGGGCGGCGCCTTCCGCATCCGGGGGCAGGTCACCCAAAGGCCAGGGGTGGGGGCTTGGGTTGTCGCGGTTGGGGATAGGTCTCCGGGCTCCGCGGAGATCCTCGAACGGTCGTCGAGCTGGCGGTGGGTGGAGCAGCCCGTGCGGGTCCTCCAGTCCCCGAGTTCCGAGTAGGTCGAGCCTCGAGTCAAGGAAGGTCGAGGGGGATGAGGTCAGCAAGGTAGACTTCACCCGAAGCCTGAATCCCGGCAAGTTGAACCGTCTCGATCACGCCCACCGCGGGGAGATCCGAGACCTCGACCCGATCGCCCGTCTCGAGCTCCGCGAGCTCCGTGAGTTCGAAGAGCGTGTAGCGATACACGCCGACGTCAGTGGTGACGACCAGTTGCGGGTCCGCCAAAGGTCCATCCACTGCGCCTCCTTCGAGCTCTATCGTAGCTTCCATTCGATGGAGCGCGTTCACGGAGAAGACGCAGGTCGGGCAGCCCACGGGGCTCGGCTGGGGCTGAGTGTCGGGGTGAGCACCACCGCCGTAGCTCTGTCGTTCGGGACAGGGCGAGGTGAGGGGGCCAAGAGATCCCGCGGGGCGGACCAAGGTACCCGAGCCGCAGCCCGAGGGGACGGGAGCGCTCGTATCGACGACGAAGGCCGCTGACACCCTCCGGTCCGGAGAACGCAGCATCGACGGCCGGAGCTGCGCCCGAGCGTCGACGTATGCCGCCCGCAGCGGACAGTTCAGGGGTGTGCAACGGGGGTGGAGGACCCCTGTGGAAGTTCGACAGGCCGATTGCAGCGCTCCGCACATGGAGACGCGGCGGACCTCTTCGCAAACGCCTCCGGAACAGAACGCAGGGTCAGTCCATCGTCCGGTCGAAGAGGCGCTCGCGTAGAGGGCCTCGATCACTTGGCCGGGCGCGAGGTCCGGCACGTATCCGCGCGCCACCGCCGCCGCGGTCGCCGCCACCAGCGTGCCCACCGACGTTCCGGACAAAACGAGAGGTGCGGGGCCACCTCCGGCCGTGGTGGCGGTGGCGGCCGCGGAGGGGGCCACCAAACGAGGCGTGCTGTCCGGCCGGCTGATGCCCAAGGGGCGATCGCGACCGTCTACGCCTCCGACGGCTACGAGGCGTCCGAGCTCGGCGGCGCTGACCTGGCCCGCCCCGAGGGATGCGCAATCCTCCACTCGGGGCGGGCCGCTCGCCGACCAGGCGGCGGGGAGGAGAGGACCGTCCCGATCGGTTGAGCCTCCTGAGTCGTTTCCGGTGGCCGCGAACACCAAGGCCCCCTCGCACAGCGACCGGCTCAGGATGGCGTGTACGGCTCGAGCCGACACGCGGTCGGTAGGAACATGGGGGCTCCCGCCGCCGAAGCGAGGCAGCCAGCCCAGACTCAGGTTCAGGACCAGTGGTCCCCGTCCCGCCAGACGCCAAGCGTCCAGAGCTCGCAGGATAGCCTGCGCGACGTCCGTCTGGTAGCCGAAGTCGCCCCCGCGGACGGGCTGAGCCCAGCCGCCTGGGCCTTTACGCCAGGGAAGGGCGAGCTCGTGGTGCACATGGAGGACGCACGGGGCACTTCCGCCGGGACAGCCCACTTCTCGGGCGAAGCGGGCGAGGGTGAAGCCGTGGAGGTTCGAACCCGGATAGGCGACCCCGCTGCGGTGAGGGTCGGGAGGTGAGCTATCGAGCACCGCAAAGAAGGTACGCACCGGAGGAACGGCGCTCGAGCTCAGAGGCGGCGGTTCGACCTGGGCCCTAAAGGCACGGTGAAGCTCCTTTCTCCAGGCTGGCCTCGACGAGGCGGCGCTCGCGGGATGAACCACCAAGCAGTCCGGATCGGCTGCTCCGGCCGGTAGACGTTGGAGGTCGTGGGGGCTCGGCTCTCCCCCCCCGAGGAACTCGTAGCGGCAAAAAGCCCGCAGAGTCGGGGCCGTAGCCCCCGGGAAAACCGGAGCGGGGCTCCACCCAGACGCACTCGGGCAAGGCCCGGGCGTGATCTTCTCCACCACCGTCCGTCGGGCGGAGCACAGATCTCCAGGGTCAGGAAAGAGCTCGAAGCTGGCGGTTTGGGCAGAGGCTAGCCGCGGGCCGTGGAGAACCACGGCTGCGACCGCGAGGGCGGGCCAGCCCGAGAGGGGGACAAGCGGGTATCCACGCACGCCAGCCCCTACATGGGCAGGACGCCGAATCTCACGCGAAAAAAGAAACGACCCGAGGAGACCAGGAGCTACTGGGCGAGGTTTCCGATGGAGTCGATGTTGAACACCGGGAGGCCGGTCTGAACGTCGAGCGCATAGCCCACGAAGACATCCGTGGTGTCGACCATGAGACCCTGCGTGAACTCCACCACGGTGCCGACAGGCCCCGGGCCGAGGTCTTGCGAACCCAGATAGACGAGCCGAAGGTTAGGGATATTGGGATTGTCCATCACCCCGGGAATCGTCTGCCCCAGGGAGGGTTCGACGATCACATCCCAGTCCGGATGGATGGTGTCGACGATCTGCTCCAGCGGGGTCGTGGCCAGGTGTTCGACATCGATGATGCTCAGACCGTACCCTTGGTGATAGGGATTGAAGATGCGGTTCGGGGCCGGAAGGAACTGCTGCCACAAGATAAGCGGAACCCGCTGAAGGTAGCGCTGATCGCCGGGGAGCGCTTCGGAGCGATCCTCCGCGGACGCGCACTCAGCATCGCTGAGGTCCGTAGCTCCGTCGAAGTCGTTATCGACGAAATCGCTACACTCCGGGACGCCAGCCACGGGCATGTATGTGACATAGATGTGCGCGGCCGCCGGTGCGGAGGTGAGAAGGGTGAAGGCTGCGCACAGGCTGAGCGCCGAAAGTCTGGGCATATAGGATTCCTTTCCTCCGGCCGGTGTGGCCGGGATGCTCTTCTCTACAGCGCCCCTCCCTCGCATCTCACGCGGGCCGTCACGAAAAAGCTCGAGGTTGCGTTTACGGGCCCCACACCCGAAACGCCGCCCAGTCCCAATCAGGGTGGGTTCGGGCCAGTTCGAGCTGGGCATCCGCCACCGCGCTATCGAGATCCCTCAAGGTGCTCGGCCCTCGCCGGTACAGGAGCTCCGAGAACTGCCCAGCCAAAGCATCGGCGACGGGCCGAACCGGCGCGACCACACGATCGGCACCCTGGAGGATAAAGGCCTGCCCCATCCCGAGCGCCGCCACGTGCCGCGTGGGCTCCGCTCGAGCCAGCTCACAGCCCGAGAGCACGACCGAATGAGGTACGCGTTGAAGACTGAGGATATCGCGGCTCGAAAGCTCCAACCGCGGGTCGATCACGAGAGCGCTTCCCTCTGCGTCGTAGCCTGCCGAACGACCGTGTCCCGCGTAGTGAAGATGCCCTGCACTTGAGACCGCGTTCAGCAGGGCGGGGAGGCTCGCCGGCGGCTCCCCTTCGCGCGCGGCCAGCAAGGCCCTCACCGAGCGCACCTCTCGTTTCGCGGCGGCGAGGCCTCCGCCGAGATCTCCGAGGACCATGGTTGGGCGGCCCGTCGAGACCTGCGCTCTCGGGGGCTGGGACACGCCGAGCCGATAGAGGACGGGGAGGTGAGCCACGAGGGAAGCTCCACGGTACGGCAGGGCGTGAAGGTCTACCCTGGCGAGCGCGCTGGGCCATAGGATCTCGAGCGACCGTGCGGGAGCGAGCCAATCCTCGATGGGTTTCAAGATCGCTTCAGCCAGGCCCTCTCGGGAGCCCTCGAGGTCCGCATCCTGCACTCTCCAGTCGCGCGGCAGAGCTCCTCGTCGCTCGGCGAAGAAGACCCAGGAGCCCTCGGGAAGGGTGTGAGCGGTGAGGCGTAGGGTCCCTTCCGCGGGCTCCCCCAGGTCGATCTCCTCAGAGGGGGTGAGGGTCTCCGGGAGCTCGAGTTGCGCTTCGAGCGCCTTCTGACTCTCTCGAAGCTCTCGGCGCAGGACGGTCATCTCTCGCTGCGAGAGGCGCCACACTTCGCGATCGCTCAGCACCGCCCGCGCTGCCTGGTAGCGAGCCACGGAGGCCGTCCGCAAAGCCTGCGCCTCTTGGTCGAGGCCATCCAGTCGGGCGCCCCGGAACTGGGTGACCAGCACTCTGCGCAGGTTTCGGTGCGCCTGACGGAGGGCCTCGTCGAGCTCTCCTGCGTCTAAGAGCTCAGCAAGGAGCAGAGCGGTGACGGAGCCTCGGACCTCGAGAAACTGGGCACGACCCTCACCGAAAGGCGCGCGATGGAGCATACGGTCCAGACTTCGCTCGCCTGCTCGGTAGGCGCGAATGGCGTCCCGGCGTCGGCCTTGGCTGGCGAAGGCGGCTCCGAGGCCGAGGGCGGCGCGGAGCTCAGAGACGTCGTCCCCAGCTGCTTCAGCACGACGGCGAAGACCTTGGAAGAGTTTCTCGGCGCGCCGTCGACGACCTTCGAGGAGAGCGATACGACCGTCCAGCTCAGACCAAGCGAGCCCGAGGCGAAAACTCGCCCGGGTCGCTTGCTGTCGCGCCCGCGTGAGGGCCACCTTCGCCTCGCTCGCACGCCCTTCCAGGATCATTGCGAAAGCCCGGTTGGTGAGGAGGTTGGGTACGTTGGACCGTCCTTTGGGGCAGGTGCGGCTGGCTTTCAGGGCGCGGTCCAAAACGCCCCTTAGTTGGTTCGAGGAGAGTGTCGAGGCCCCCGCCTCAAGGGCTCGAATCGCGGTCCATGCTCGCTCATCAAGGTGGTACGCCCGGTGACAATCATCGATGCGTGGGTTGGCAGCGTCGTGGCGGAGCTGGTTCTCCGCCTCAGTAAATCGCCCGAGGTCGGCTAGGACTCGGGCGCGCTGCTGTCTCGAGAGCTGCTCGACCCCCTCCAAGCCTAAGCGTCTCTGGCGCCGTAAACCCTCTTCGAGATGATCCAGAGCGCGGCGAAGATCGAGGCTCTCTAGGGCTAGCGTGGCTTCGAAGTAAGGCCAGAGCGCTCGAGCTCGAGGGCTCGCCGACAAACACTCGCGACCTTCCCGCAAGATCCTCTCGGCCTCCGCGAGATGCAGTCCCTCCCGAAGGTAGTAGGACCATGCGGTTCGGAGGTCGCAGGCTTCAGAGATCCATCCCGCCTTGGCGAGACCCGTCACCGCCTTCGCGAAGAGGGGCTGGGCTTCCTCCAGACCTGCGGTGGCGGCCACGATTCGAGCTCGGAGGCCATCTCTGAGGGCAAGAGGTGTGATGTCCAGCCCGTCGTCTCCGAGGAGCTCTAGGGCTCTGGAGGGCTGGGTCTTGCGTAGGCGCTCGAGCTCGCGAAAGGAGCGGGGGCGAGGATCGGGACGGAGCCGAAGGGTCCCCAGATCGGTCTCGCAGCCGCGTACCGTCAGCTTCTGGGCCTTGAGGTCCGGTGGCCATCGGACTTGCCAGCCGCCTTGAAGGCGCTCCCCGGGCGTGTCCATGCGGTTGCCATCGATGAAGACCTGCGGTGCAGGGCAGGTTTCGCTGAGGGCCGAGGGCGGTATCCAAAGGGTCAAAGGCTCGGGCCCGAGTCCGCACGTGGGGCCCGGGAGCTCGGCGGTACATCCCGACCACTCAAAACGAGGCTCGGAGCTAGCCTCGACCTTCGGCGAAGCCGCGGGTTCCTGCGCTTCAGGACGGGAGCAAGCGATGAGCGCCGTCGAGATCAGGACGACGAAGACGGCTGCCCTCTCGTTCGCGCCCACGCCCTGTCCATAGCGCACTTCGAGGTTGCGAGGTGCGGTGTGGCCCATCCAACCCCCCTCAACGAAGCGGCTGGAGCAGATGCCCGGGGCGAGCAGATCGACGCCCCCGCGTGAGCGCTATCCGCGCTGGCTCTTCTTTTTGGGCAGGTAGAGGTCGGTGATGGTGCCTTCGAAAGCCTCCGCCGACATCCCCACGGACTCCGAGAGGGTGGGGTGGGGGTGGATGGTCATGCCCACGTCGGCGGCGTCCGCGCCCATCTCGATGGCCAGGCAGAGCTCCGCGATCAAGTCTCCGGCCTGAGTGCCCACGATGCCCGCTCCGATGACTCGATGGGTGTCGGGGTCGAAGAGGATCTTGGTCATCCCTTCGTCGCGCGCCATGCTGAGCGAGCGGCCGGAGGCGGCCCAGGGAAAGCTGCCCTTCTCATAGGGGATGTTCTTCGCCTTGGCCTCCGTTTCCGTGACCCCGACCCAAGCCACTTCGGGGTCGGTGTAGGCCACGGACGGGATGACCCGAGCGTCGAAATAGGACTTCTCCCCGGCCGCCGCTTCCGCGGCTGTCTTGCCCTCATGGGTGGCTTTGTGCGCCAGCATGGGCTGCCCCACGATGTCCCCGATCGCGAAGATATGGGGGACATTGGTGCGGAGCTGGTTGTCGACCGGCACGTAGCCACGCTCGTCCACCTTCACCCCGGCCGCGTCCAGACCGATGACTTTCCCGTTCGGACTGCGGCCCACGGCCACCAGAACGCGGTCGAAGGTCTCTTTGACGACCTCGCCCTTCTCGTCCTCGAAAGTCACCTCGAGACCATCCGTCTTGCCCACGCAGGCGGTGACCTTGGTCTTGAGCCGGACGGCAGCCAGGCGTTTGTCGAGTCGGCGCTGGAGGGGGCGCACGATGTCGCGGTCGGCGCCGGGCATGAGGCCATCCATCAGCTCCACCACCGTCACCGCCGAGCCCAGAGCGTCGTAGACGCAGGCCATCTCGAGCCCGATGATGCCGCCCCCGACCACGAGGAAGCGTTCAGGAATGTCTCGGAGTTCGAGCGCCCCGGTGGAGTCCACCACCCGCTCGTCGTCCCACGGGAAGAAGGGAAGCCGCACCGCCTCCGACCCCGCCGCCACGATGCACTGCTCGAAGCTGACGGTGGTCTTCTGGTCTCCGTGGACGACCTCGAGGAGGTGAGGTCCGATGAAGGTGCCCGTGCCCTGAACGGTCCGGACCTTGCGTCGCTTGGCGAGCCCTTCGACGCCGCCCGTGAGACGCCCCACGACCTTGTCCTTCCAGCCTCGGAGCTTGTCGATGTCGATGGTGGGCTTGGCGAACTTCAGCCCGAACTCCGACATCTCCTCCGCCTCCGTAATGACCTTGGCGGCGTGCAAGAGTGCCTTCGAAGGGATACATCCGACGTTGAGACATACCCCTCCGAGACTGTCCCAGCGCTCGATGAGGACGGTGTCGAGGCCCAGGTCGGCGGCGCGGAAGGCCGCCGTATAGCCCCCTGGGCCCGACCCCAGAACCACCACCGCGGCGTGTACGTCGCCCTTCTGAATGGCACCGTTGCTGGGCCGCGGGGACGGCGCCGGGGCGGGAGACGGAGCAGCCGGAGTCGGAGCGGGAGCGCTCTTCGGGGCCGGAGTCTCCGCCGCGGGGGCTCCCCCCGACGGGGTGAAGCGGGCGATGACGACCCCTTCCTTCACCGCGTCTCCGACCTTCACCAGGATCTCGGTGATCGTTCCCGCCTCGGGGGCGGGGACGTCCATCGAAGCCTTGTCGCTCTCGAGGGTCAGGAGAGGTTGCTCCGGCTCGACGGTGTCGCCCGGCTGAACGAGGATCTCCACGACGGGCACGTCGTCGAAGTCCCCGATGTCCGGGATTTGGATGTCTTTCGTGCTCATCTCGAACCTCAGAGGAGAATCCGTCGCGCGTCGCTCAGCAGCTGGCCGAGGCGCACCACGAAGCGGGCCGCCGCGGCCCCGTCGATGACGCGATGGTCATAGGAGAGGGACAGGGGCAGCATGAGGCGAGGCTTGAAGTCGGAGCCGTTCCACACCGGAGTCATGCGCGAGCGCGTGACGCCGAGGATGGCCACCTCGGGCGCGTTGACGATGGGGGTGAAGCTCGTCCCTCCGATGCCGCCCAGGCTGGAGATGGAGAAGCACCCGCCCTGGAGGTCCTTGGGGCCCAGCTTGCCGTCGCGCGCCTTCTTGGAGAGCGCTCCGAGCTCCTTGGAGACCTCGATGATGCCCTTCTTGTCGACGTCCCGCACGACGGGAACCACCAACCCGTTCGGCGTGTCGACGGCCACCCCGATGTGGAAATACTTCTTCAGAATCAGACTCTGGCCGTCGGAGGAGAGCGAGGCGTTGAACTCCGGCATCTCTGCCAGGGCCTTGGTCACCGCCTTCATGATGAAGGACAGCAAGGTCACTCGATAGCCCTCCTGCTTGGCCTGAGTGTCCACCTCCTTGCGGAAGGCGTCGGTCTCGGTGATGTCCGCCAGATCGTTGTGGGTGACGTGGGGGACGTTCAGCCAGGACCGGAGAAGAACGGGGCCGGAGATCTTCTTGATCCGCGACAGAGCCACGGTCTCGATGTCCCCGAACTTGGAGAAGTCGATCTCGGGGATGGGGGGGATGCCTGCCCCTCCCGTCGCCTGACCGGCGTCCCGAGCCTCGGAGCGTTTGAGGGCCGTCTTGACGTACTCCACCACGTCATCGCGGAGGATGCGCCCCTTGCGCCCGGTGCCGTGGATCTTGCCCAGGTTCGCGCCCAGCTCCCGCGCGAAGCGCCGCACCGACGGCGAGGCGTGGGCTTTCGCGAAGCCCTCCTCGTCGATGGGGGCGTCGGGACTGCCGGCCGCCGGCACCGAGTGCTGAGCCCGCTGCGCGGTCTGGATTTCGCCGGGGGAGGGCTCATCCGTGGCTCCGGCGGGCGGAGGCTCCTCGGCGGCGGGGGGGGCCGGAGCTGCGGCAGGAGGAGCGGCGGGCGCCTCCTGCGAGGGAGCGCCGGCGGAGGCTTCGAGCCTCACCACCACGTCGCCCTCGGATACGGTTCCGCCGACCTTGACCAGCACCTCTTTGACGACGCCCGCGGCGGTCGAAGGCACCTCCATGCTCGCTTTGTCGCTCTCCAGAGTGATGAGCGGCGACTCCACGTCCACTTGGTCCCCGGGGGAGACGAGGACCTCGACGATTTCGACTTCGGAGAAGTCCCCGATGTCGGGGACTTTCACCTCGATGAGATCTGCCATCGCTTTCCTCGCTCCCTCAGGCCATCCGCGGCGGTTTTACGTCCGCGTTGATGTCGTGGGCCTCGATGGCCTTCTGAACGTCGGTGACGCCGAGCTGGCCTTCGTCGGCGAGGGCCTTCAGAGCGGCGATCACCACGTGATGACGATCGACTTCGAAGTGCCGCCGGAGGGCCTCGCGACGGTCGGAGCGACCGAAGCCGTCCGTCCCCAGGACTGAATACCTCCTCGGAACGTAGGCGCGTATCTGATCCGCGAAGGCGCGGATATAGTCCGTCGAAGCCACCACCGGACCGGGGCGGCCGCCGAGGCACTTCTCTACGTGGGTGACCTTGGGCGTCTCGCCGGGATGGAGCCGGTTCCAGCGCTCGATGTCGTAGCCGTCGCGGGCAAGCTCGGTGAAGCTGGGGGCGCTCCACACGCTGGCCATCACCCCGTGCTCTTTCTCCAGAATCTCCGCCGCGGCGATGACCTCCCGCAGGATGGTGCCGGAGCCGAGAAGATCCACCGCCTTGCCTTCCGCCTTGGGCTTGGCATCCTTCAGAGCGTAGAGACCCTTGATGATCCCCTCCTCGGCGCCGTCGGGCATGGCCGGGTGGGTATAGTTCTCGTTCATCGCCGTGATGTAATAGTAGACATCCTCCCGGTCCTGATACATGCGCTTCAGGCCGTTCTGGATGATGACCGCCATCTCGAAGGCGAAGGTCGGGTCGTAACTCACGCAGTTGGGCACGGTGGCCGAGATGAGATGACTGTGCCCGTCCTGATGCTGGAGCCCCTCGCCGTTGAGGGTGGTGCGCCCGGCGGTGCCCCCGATGAGGAAGCCCCGGGCTCGGGAGTCTCCCGCGGCCCAGCAGAGGTCTCCGATGCGCTGAAAGCCGAACATCGAGTAGAAGATATAGAAGGGGATCATCGACACCCCGTGGGTGGCGTAGCTCGTGGCCGCGGCGATCCAGTCGGACATCCCTCCGGCTTCGTTGATGCCCTCCTGAAGGACCTGCCCCTTGGCGTCCTCCTTGTAGAACATGAGCTGGTCCCGATCGTGCCCGACGAGA
>JBCBRU010000180.1:0-14328 GCA_039819565.1 Myxococcota bacterium
GGCGGCCGCCGCCTATCGCGACACCGACGCCTGGACCCGCATGTCTATCCTCAACAGCGCGAGCTCCGGTAAGTTCTCCACCGACCGCACGATGGAGGAGTACAACCGCGACATCTGGCACCTCGAGAAGGTGAAGCCCTAGCACCAAACGGAGACACGAGCGGCGACCCCAGCCGTGTCGGCGGCTCGGTCAAAGGAGCATGCTAGGGCCGCCGGCTCCTCCAGAGATGTTCGAGTCGAGCGAAGCAAGAGGTTAGGCTCGAACCCCGCCGCGGCTCGGCACCCGAAGCGTCGAGCCGCGAGTCCCCCCCAAGTGCAGGACGACCTGCCCCCGATTAAAGGACGCGTCCTTGCGGTAGGGCGGCGACGCTACTGATTCGTACGTCGCCACCTGCATCTCCAAGCTCGAGCCAGCCTCGAAGAAGGTGCTGCTCTCCCAGATGGTCACGGGAAGATACACGCGCTCTCCGGGAGACACCGGCTCGAACTCTTCCGCCACGAGCACCGGGCTCAAAGCCGACGACCGCTCCTCGTCGAGCTTCCGGAGGGCCGCCCGCGCGTATCCCCGCGCGACGGGGTCTCGGGTCGAGCCCACGGAGCCGCGGAAGTACACGATCTCGCCGGAGGCGTCCCGCTTGAACACGTAGACGAAGATGCCCACGTCCGGGGGCGGCGAGGCTCCGTCCTCGAGGGAGAGCGAGAGCTCCAACGCCATGGGCCCCGTAATCTCTCGAGCCGCTGAGAAGGTGCGAGTGAAGCGCAGCTCGCCCTTGCGAGCGTCCATGCGCAGCTCGCTTTCGGAAGCAGGGGAAGGGTCAGAGAGCTGGCCGTCGGGACCGAGGGACCAGACCTCAGGCTCGGTTCCGGGTGGGGGCCAGTGGGTCTCGCCCCGAACCTCGTAGACCGCATCTCGACTGGCCCGAACCTCCAAGCGGACCGTTGGCTCTTCGAGAAAGTTAGCCTGCGGATCCTCTTTCACGAATTGATCCATGAAGCAGCGGGTGAACTCCTGGACCTCCCGGTCGTAGTAGACATCCCACTTTCCGCCGCGATGGGTGTAAAGCCACTTGTGCTCCGAGCCAACCTCTCGGAAGGCTCGGAAGGATCCAACGGTATGGAGGTTGTGGTCGGAGAAGGATGCACACACGAGCATCGGAACTTTGATCTGGGAGAGATCTTGCGTCTTCTCGAGCCACCAAGCGTCGACGAGAGGGTGTTCGGTGGCGTAGGCCGGCGGTCGGCAACCCTCCTGGTCGAGGAAGTCTGACTCCTCCCCGGTGAGGGCCAATTTGACCTCGGTGCTCCACCAAAAGGACGGAAAACCTGACTCGGGGAGCCCGCCCGGGCAGAAGATGTCCCGATAGGGGTCGGTGAGCCCCTCCCAAGGAGAGATCGCTGCCAGGCCTGCGGGCGCCTCTCCCCCCGAGCCGTGGCCCGCGGCCACGCCGTATTGGGAAATAGCGAGAAAGCTCACCCCGTTCAGCCCCACTCGTCCCGTGCACCAGGGCTGCTGGGCCACCCATTCGATGGCGTCGTGGTACCCCCTCAGCTGAGACCGCTGAAAGACCGAGGGGGGCCCATCGCTCCCTCCGTAGCCGGGGAGGTTGAGGTTCACCACCGCGTATCCGGCGCGAACCCAGAAATCGGGGTCGGGGGATTCCCAGCTGGTCAGCGTAGAGAAGCGCGGTCGTCCCGCTTGCGAGATCAGTCGATACTGCTGAGGAGGCCCGCCGAGCGGGGTTCTTCCCTGATCCGGCGTCAGACGGTTGTCGTAGGGGTGAGCGCACATGATGACCGGCACCGGCTCTCCCCTCTCGGTGGCGGAGCGCGACCTGAAGATATTGGCAGTCATGACGTAGCCGTCTCGAGCCGGGATCTCGACCCCGTACTCGCTGCTCACGTCGGGGTCGGGCTCTACCAACTCGCATCGGGGGCGCCAAAGCTGACCGCTCGCCACCGCCCTCCCCAGAATCGGGGCCAGCGACCGCACGGTCTGGCCCCACACTTCGAGTGTCTCTCTCATGGCCCTCAGATCCCCCGCACCCAGGTTTCCTCCAACGACCAAGGGCGACGGTTTTCGGACAAATCACGCCTCTGCCTGACCGTAGTCACGACCTTGGACGCAGGTTTAGAGTCAGGACGTGGGGATGCTCGACGTCAAAGATGCCGACCGAGGCGTGCGTGCCCCCATCGTGGCGGAGCTCGTCCGTAACGCGGTGGCCCAGGGGGCCTCGCCGAGCGCTCTTCTCGGGGCCTTGACCGACCTCGACCCTCGCGCCCTGCGGGTGCCCTACCGGCAGGCGAACGCAGTCTGGCTTGCGGTCGCAAACGATCGACCAGCCCCCCATGGGCTCCTCCTGGGGGCCACTTCGACGACCACCTTTGGGGCGCTGTTTGGCGCGACAAAGCGAGCCCAGACCGGGCGGGACGCCCTTCGCATGCTCTCGACCCTGATGAGCTACTTCACGACCGACGGAAGCGTGTCGCTCCGCGGCGATCGCCTCGAGCTCGTGCATCGCGACGACGTGGAGAGGGTCGGCTTTCCGGTGGAGTTCACCATGGCGCTGGCCGTCCGCCTCGTGGCCGGGCGGCTGGGCCCGGACGCCGTGAGGCAAGTGTCCTTTCGTCACCGCCCCCTAGGCCCGCGCCGAGCCTACACGCCCCACCTCGGGCCAAGGCTCCGCTTCGAGGCGGAGACGACCGTCGTCCGCTTTCACCGTGAGGTCCTCGACGGACCTCGGCCCGGACCCGATCCCTTGCTCTCCCTTCAGAGGCGGCTGGAGCCCGGCCATCTCTCGGCCCCGCCCGGGAGCGACGGCGTAGATATCGAGGAAGCGGTGAAGAGAGCCGCCGGAAAGGGGCGTTTCGACCTCCCCGGCGCCGCCCGGGAGCTGGGACTGGCCCCGCGAACGCTGCAGCGTCGGGCCCAGAAGGCCGGTCTCGAGCTGCGCGCGCTGCTTCGCGTGGCCCGACGAGACCTCGCCCTGGAGCTCCTCCGAGACCGTCAGCTCAGCCTTCGGGCCGTGGCGGAGCGGCTCGACTACGCCGACGAGCGCTCCTTTAGCCGTGCCTTTGAACAGTGGACAGGCACGACGCCGAGCCGCTGGCGGCGCTCGAGAAACTGAGACGCACCATGACCTCGCCCGACGACGATGCCCCTCACCATCAATCTGAAAAGCACCTATGGGAGCACCAGCCGATTCAGGATCTCTTTTGGATCGGACTCGGCTGCGCGTGCTTGGGCGCCGCCTATCTTCTGCGGTCGGCTACCTACCCGGTGCTCCTGGCCTTGATTCTCGCCTACTGGGTGATGCCGGCGGTCCGCTGGGCCTCCGAGCGCTTCGGGGTGTCGCGACGGTTCGTAGCCTTCGTAGCCTTCGCCGCGGTCACGGCCGGGTTCGCTCTGTTACTGTCGGTCGTCGTCCCCGGCGCCGTCCGACAGCTCCGCAGCCTCAGCACCGAGGTCCCGACTCAGGTCGAACAACTCCTCACCCAACTTGGCGTCCGCGAGCTCCTCGATACATACCTCGCGGACACGAAAGATCTGGGCAGCAGCCTTCGCGCCTGGGCAGGAGGAGCTGCGAACGTTCTCACCTCGGTGTCGAGCGCGATCAGTCAGGGCTCGTCTTTCCTCATCCAGGCGATCTTCACGACCGCGCTGTTCCTCTATTTCATTGTGGCCTACGACGCGCTCCCTGAGGCAAAGGTCTATATCCCCTCCGCAGTTCGCGAGCAGACCCTCGCTCTCCTAGGTCGATTCGAGGACGCCTTCTTCGGATTCCTCCGGGGACAGCTCAGCGTGGCGTTGTTCACGACCGTCGCCTACGCCGTGGGTTTCTCTTTGGTGGGCGTCCCCTACGCCATGGTAGCGGCGTTGATCGGCGGGGTGTTGAGCGTCATCCCCTATGGTCAGGTAGCAGGACCGATCAGCGCCGTGCTCTTCGGGGTCTTGGCGGCGTCCGGAGCGGGAGAGTCCGTCGATGTGCTTCGGGTCATCGTACTACCCTTCGTCGTCTACCTCTTCAGTCAAGCCATGGAGACCTTTGTCATCACTCCGCTCGTGCAGGGCTCCGCGACGCAGCTCCATCCTCTCGTGATCTTTGGGGCGGTGCTGTGCGGTGGATCCGTGGGAGGGATCCTCGGCGTGTTCCTCGCCATTCCGCTGGCTGCGTGTGGCCGCATCCTACTCGAGGAGGTGCTTCTTCCCGGCTTTCGGCGACTGGCCAACCCCGATGGGCCTCCTACTGAAAGCGGGGACGAAGCTGGGCGCCGGCACTCGGATTTCGAGGTCAGAGGTCAACTCTCCCCGCATGAAGCGGAGGATAGTGGCGGTGACTTCGGGTGACACCATGAAGAGGTTGTGACCACCGTTGACGACGGTGACCGTAGTGACCTTCGAAAGCCCCCTGACCGCCTCCTGCTGACTTTCGGGGTAGGTACGTCCATCGAGGGTCCCAGACAGAAGCAAGGTGGGGACGTCACTCCGAGGGGGCGCGCGATAGGCAGCCCCCAGCTCGACGCCCAGAGTCCCCCGGAGCTGAGGCATGGGGGCATTGAGCACATCGCCGAGGAGCGCTGTCTTTGCCTCTCGGCGTACCTGGCGAAGGCGCTGGCCGTCGATGCCCGAAGCGATGTCCATAGCGGTGGGCATGAGGGCAAGCTCAGTGGGCCAAAGATAGGGTGCGTAGCGGGCCAGCACCGCCCCCACCGGCGCCGTCTTCCCCGCCTCCACGGCGAGATAGAGGCTCAGCCCTCGGGTTGCGCCCGCGGGGTCCGCGATGCTTGCCGAAGCCAAGGTGCGCATGACCTCTCGGGTGAGGAGGAATCGGGCTCCGCCGGGACTTTCCACGGAGACCGGCTCCTCCGCGAGACGCGCGTGGACCCGACGCATCAGAGCGGCCACATCCGGGTAGATGGCTCGGGCCGCGGGCTGAGCGTCGATCGCGGTCTGAAGGCGCCCGAAGTAGGCATCGGTGCGGGCGGGCCGTTTGACGGTTTGGCCGAGTCCCTCCGCGCTGGCGAGGATCATCCGATCCACGGGGCTCGGCCCGAGCGTCTTCACCGCGGCCAGAGCAAGATGGGTCCCGTAAGAGATGCCCCACAGGACGAGCTTCTCGGCGCCGAGCTGCACCCGCAGATCGTCGAGATCTCGGGCGCTCTCGACGGTGGTGAAGCCCCGCGGATCGAAGCCCTGCTCCCGCCAAAAGACCCCGCACTCTCGAACCGCGGCCCTGAGCTGCACGGCGGCCTTCCGCGACGAGAGATGCGGCGGGGGATACGCGATCGGGCAGCCGGGCGCCTTCGTAGAGCGTCCCGTTCCTCGCTGGTCCAGAGCGATGACATCCCCGAACTCGCGCATCGCCATGAACAGAGGCAACCGGCGCCCTCGCGCCGTGGCCACGCCGGAGCCGCCCGGTCCCCCCGCGAGGTACACGACGGGAGGCCCCGGCTCCGCGGACGTGGACGGAAAGCGCACGTAGTGAAGCTCGAGGGTCCGGGACCGGCGGCCCCGGCGCTCGGGCACGACCACCGTCCCTTGAAAGGCGGCAACGACCTCGCCGCTTCGGGCTCGAAATACCGTCGCGGTCTCCGTGTGAGGTATGGGCGGGGCGGCTTCCGACATCCCGGGCGCCCAGGCGGCGGCAACCCCTAGAGCAACGACGAGCGGAGTGAAGTTTCGAGGCAACGGCATGGGGACGGAACTAGGCACCGACCCGCGCCGTGACCCGCCACCTTCGGCGAACGGTCTGGTTTATTCGAGGAGCGGAGGTGAAGGGCGTCGTCGAATCGGCTAACGGTGGCCCGCATGCGGGTCGCGCTCGGCCTCGGAGTCGCGCTCTTCTGGGCGGCCGAGACCCAGGCGGCGGTCCCCCCGCCTGACGTCGCCCTGGTCTGTCCCACCCGCAACTTGGAGCCCCCGACCTTCGACGCGCCCGAGTGCGAGAAGGTGGCGCTCTGGAGGGCGGACCCTCAGGGTCGCCAGGTCTGGCTGCGGGTTCGACTCTTCGTGGAGCCCGCCGTGCTGAACGATCTCCCGCTCGGGGTCTTCGTCTCCGCCAAAGCGTCCAGCGAAGTCTTCCTCAACGGCCAGCGGCTCGGCAGCAACGGCCTCCCCGGCGCCCGAGGCGCTCTCGAAACCCCAGGTCGGATCGACGCCGTGTTCCACGCCCCTCTCGACGCTCTGCGCGCCGGTGCCAACGAGGTGGTGCTTCGCATGTCCTCGCACCACGGCTTCCTGCGCCTGGGCTTTCCCGTCCACTACGTAGGTATTGGGCCCTATGCGAGTCCCACCGCCTTTCTCATGGGTCGCTACTGGCCCTCTCTCATTCCTCTTGGAGTGCTGCTAGCGGGGGTCTTGAGCTTCGCAGCCGGGGCGCTTCGGGCCGTCCCTAACCGGAAGCCAGCCCTGCTCCTCTCGCTGCTCTCGCTGTTCGCAGCCGGACAGCTGCTCGCAGAGGTGGTGCGCGGGCTCGTGGCCTACCCATACCCGCTCCACGATGTGCGGCTGCTGCTCATTGCCGCCCTGTCTCTCGGATTCGGACTGTCGCTCACCGCTCTCGTGGCGTCGACGTTCGGAGTTCCCCGCCCTCGCTGGCTGCTCGGGCTGGTGGCGGCTGCAACTCTTCTTTCTATGACCCGCGCCGAGGGTTTCGATCTCAAGACGGGGGTAGGGCTGATGATTCCGACCTTGGCCAGCCTTGGCGTCTGCGTATGGGCGGCGCGTCGCCGCGAGCCCCAAGCTCGAGGGTATCTCGCCGCGCTGGGGGCCTTCTCGGCCTCGAATCTCGCTTTCCCCAGCCTCTTTTTGGACACCATCTTTTTCTATGAGGTGGCGGCGCTGGTGCTGGGCCTGCTGATCTTCCAGGCGGTGGCCCGTGAGCAAGCTCGAGGCGAGCTCCTCAAAGAGCGGGCCCGGTCACGCCAGCTCGAGGCCGCTCTCGAGCGCGCCGAGGACACTCCGAAAGCCGCTCCGATTCGAGTGGCGAGCGCAGGGTCCACCGAGCTCGTCGAGGCGGATGAGATTCTCTTTTGTAAGGGCGCGGGAGATTACGTCGAACTCAACCTCAAGGATGGTCGTACGCTCCTGCATCACGCCTCGCTCACGCGGCTCGAAGACGAGCTCCCGGCCGCCTTCCTTCGGGTTCACCGATCCTATCTCGTCAATACCTCACACGCGCGCTCGCTCAGCCGGGAAGCGTCGGGCGTGGGTGCGCTCACGCTGAGCGACGGCACCGAAGTCCCGGTCAGTCGGCGCGTCATGCCCAAGGTCCGAAACGCCTTCCGCTGACCCGATCTCAGTTCAAGCTATCGAGGAGGCTGCGAGCCGCGTTCCGCAACGGGGGGTGCTCGGCCGACTCTGCAACCTGATATGCGAGCGCCCGCGCTGCGGGGATCTCGCCTTGCTGGGCCAGGAAAGCCGCTTCCAGAAGGATCAGATCTCGGCGATGGGGCGCGAGGCCCTGCGCATTCTCGATCGAGACCTCCATATTCTTCCGGCTGAGAAGGTCGCTCGAGAGTCCGACCTGAATGAGGACCTCAAACGGAACGACGTCGTCCGGGTTGGCGCGGTTGGCCTCGAGAGCGGCATCGCGAGCCCGCCGGAGCGCCTTTCTTCGCGCCTCCGCAGACTCGATGTCTGCGGCCTGATGAAGCAGCAAGCTCGCCTTCTGAGCCAGCCCTCGCGCCACTCCGGGCCGCAAGGTCAGGAAGTCTTCGAGCCTCCTCAGGGCCTCGTCGGTCTCTCCTTCCATTTCGAGCTTCTCGACCAGAGTCAGCTGTATGAGGCTTTCGGGGGGACGGCTCGCCGCGATCTCCCGAACCTTCGTAAGTTCGCGCCCACCGAGGCCGATGGTGCCCAGCAGGAGGTCACGCTCCTCGTCCGGGAGGGGGCGCGTCGTCAGGGTGGGGTCGACGGGCGTCGGCTGAATCGCGAGCGCCATCATCTGGCCCCGTCGAAGATAGGCTCGAAGTTTCGACTCGAGGTCGGCGTAGTCTGTCCGGAGGATGTTCAGCAGGAGGCGTGGGCTAGGGCTCTGTGCATATCTTCGCTCGAAGCTGCGAAGAGCGGCGGGCTCGAACTCGGCCAGGTAGTGCACGAGAAACCAGGACTGCGCGTACCACATCGAGAGGCGCTCATCGGGAAGCCCGTCCTCGACAAGCTGTTTGAGGGGCAGCCACCGACCTTGCTGCAGCTCCATCGCTCGACCTAGCTGCACGCCTCCGATCAGCCAACGACCCGACCGCTCGACTTTGAAGCCGGAAAGGTACTCAGCCATGCCCTCCCGGTACCAAGGAGGCATCGCGGGTCTTCCGGGTCCATGCTGAAGGTGGTGCACGTACTCATGGAGAGCGACCCTCATCGCGCTCGCATATCTATTGTCGCGAAGAGAGAAGACCGCCGTCGCTCCCCGACGGTCGGTCGTATAGTAGGCGTCAAATCTATCGTCGCGGAGCGTGATGTAGTCGTCGATCCGATTCGGAGCCACGAGGCGAAGCGGGAGCTGTTCGTCTTCCTTCGTCTGCCCGCTAAAGGAGAGCACGATATCGCGAAACTGCTCCATGACTCGGAGACGCTTGCGAGCAAGCTCGGTCGCCCCGTCGGTATACAGCTCGAAGTTGGGAGAGCTTACGACTTTCCACGACCTTCCGGAGCCGGCGGTCGTGGCGCATCCAAACCACGTGGACGTCAGTAGGACGAGGACAGTTAGTCGAGGGAAGGCCATTCAGCCGGTCAAATGACCAACTGGACGTCCCTAAGCAAGTCTCGTCGGGGTCGACATCCGCGCGCGCGTTAACAGGATGGTTGACCCTACTGGGCGGCGTCGACAGCGCGGAGCGACTGATTCTGCATACGGCGCATGTTTTCCTTCGCCGTCTCTCGCTGCTCGGCCGTTGTGCACACCCGGGTCGGGATGCGGCTCCCTGTATTCCGAACGTTGCGACACCTCACTCCCGAGTCCTTGGTGTCGGCTTTCGCCACTTCAGCGGCATCCCCGGTGGTCGAGGCGGCCGGAGCTGCGTCGGTCGTGGCCGACTGGGCCGTCGCGCAGCCGGCGAGCGCTAGAATGGAGGTCAGAGCGAGCGTCGCTTTCATATCTTCGGTTTGACGTTGTCCGCCCGGGAAATCAAGAGGGGCGCACCGGGCGTAGGCCTGAGCGACCTCACAAACCGTGCCCTTCGACGAACGGTGTTCACTCACGACCGAAATGTCGACAATCTGCGACATGTGAGCGAACATCTTGCGCCGACCCTATGAAGCCTACTCCTCTGGGAAATGGACCATGGTCGCTCCCTTTGGGGAGTAGTTGGGCACGTCGGCGGCCACCTTCTGACCCTGCTCGGACTGAAGAGCGCTCATCATGGCTTCAGCGCTGTCGAACGCCGCTCGGAAGATGCAGAAGGGCGCGTCTCCCGGCCCGAGAGCCTTGGGGTAGCCATAGCTATAAGACCGGAGGCCAGGCAGCCTCGCGACCAGAGGCACATGGGTCTCGGCGTAGTAGGCTTTGAATGCCTCTGGATCGTCCGGAGTTGGGTAGATGACTTCGATGATGTGCATGTTTCCTCCTTTAGTTGCAGGGGGGGGCGTCGAGCTGCTCGATCCAGGCCCACACCAGCGCGGAGCCCACTGGATCTCCGATGCTTCGCCCGATCAAGGGCATCATGTCGCCCACCTCGGCGGTCGCGGTGCGGTACCACATGATCGAGGCTTCCGGATCTCCCGGAACGATGTCGTACTTTCGACCCCGTGCTGCCCCCCCGGCTGAGCCGGGCTCCTTGCACACGCCGAGATTGAAGAGATCCTCGGCGTCGTAGTTGAGAAACAAGCGACTGGTGATGCCTTCGATGCCCCGAGGATTGTGGCAATGTGCGCAGTTCGTATCGAGATAGTCGCGCGCCGCACGGTCGATGTCGATCGGTGACATCGTCCGGGTGCTGGTGGCCGCGAGGGCGGTCACGTCAAAGGCCCGGTCCACGCGTTCCAGAGGCGGGAGCCCCGTCAACATGCCCAGGGCTTCGAGCTGTGCGAGTTGATTCGACGGCCCGGTCGCGAAGTCACCGTCGCGATTCAGCATCCGCGCGGAGGGACCAATAATGGTGACGAAAGTCTCGTCCATGTCATCTTTTAGGACGTGACACTCGAGGCACTGGTTCCGCTGAGGGACGAGATAGATGGAGCTTCGGGCAACGCCCTCCGGGTCGATAAAGTCCACGCTCTGGACCTTGCCTCGCACGAAGTAGTCAGCGTCTGACAGATCCTCCCGCCACAGATAGGGGTAGGCCCGCCAGCCTTCCTCCTGTCGGATGAGGAGACGAGTCTCGATCACCCTCTTGCCCACGTCCGGGGTGCGTAAATCAGGAGCGAAACTAAAAGACTTGAGGATCGCGCTGCCCACCGGAAACTCGAAGACGCCTCGGTCCAAGTACTGCAGCGAAGCGCCGTCCGGCACGTAGATGGCTCGGTCCTTGATGGAGAAGTCCGAGAACAACGGCGCGTTCAGGGTATAGGGCACGACCCGATCATTGAAGATCCACTGCCCCTGTGAGCCCCGCAGGATGAGCTGCAGCTCGGAGAGCTGACGGGGAGGCCGACCCATACGGGGGACCACCGGAGCGCTCGCGAAGCTCGGCTCCGGTGGTCCGAGATCCGGGAGAGCGCCCGCGTCGGCGGCTTCCTGATCGGCCAGACCCGTATCGGAGGACTCTAGATCGACGACCTCTGCGTCCTTGGGCACAGGGCCCAGATCTTGGCTCGCCGGCCCGAGGGCGTCGTCACCGCAGGCCGCGCCGACGACAGCCCACAGGACGAGCGCCTTTCCAAAAGCGTTCATGGCCTCTGAATCAGTTAGCAATGGGCAGCGTCACCGCGCCCACGGGGTCTCCGGTGAGGCTGGTGCAGTCGAAGGGTGCGAAGGGCTCGGCTGGACGATAGATGTCCTCCAGCGTGGGCGGCGGCCCTTGCCCAACCAGAGCTCGGGTGGCCAGGACCTCGAGACGAGGCAAATCTAGGGTTGCGTAGAGGGCCCCCGCGTTGCCGCTCAGACAGACCCGGTTGTTGTTGGTGTTCCCCCCGAGGACGGTCCCGGGCTCGACCATCTCTTCGATCCCGTCGTAGAGGATCTCGTCGACGGCGGCCCCCATGCTCCCGATCTCGTAGGTGACCGCGAGGAGCGCGCCGATCGGCCGCTGCATGGGATCCGCGCCGTCCGGCATGTTGCCGTTCTCAAAGAAGTCATTGTTCTCGATGAGCACCTCTTTCGACCTGAAGTTGAGGACCGCGCCGGGCACGGCCTCCAAGTTGAGGCCGGAGATGTCTCCAATGACCATGTCGTCGGGAATGGCCCACCGCGCCGGGTCCGACTGGATCACCAAACCCGAGAGGATGGAGAGCGCGGCTGAATCGTTCTGGAAATAGAAGTTGTCGCTGATACGAACCCGCCGTGACGCAAGGGCGAAGGTCCCCGTACCGGCGGGAATCTGGCTGACGGTGGTGACCGCGTTGACGCCATCCGTAGGTGCGAAGTTCCCGCGATTGTTCTCAGCGATCACGTTGTGATGGATGTAGACGTCGCGACCTACGACCGGGTTCCCGGGGAGGTCGAAGACCACGAGGCCGGCCGTATTGTCCTGGACCTGGTTGCCGTACACCTCCACGAACTGCGTGTTCTCGACCTCGAGCCCAGCGACGTTCTTCTCCGCCACGTTGTTGCGCACGATGGCTCCGCGGGTCTGACCTACGTAGATACCGGCATCGGCGGAGTTGAAGGCTTCACAGCCTTCGATCAGCACGTTGGTGCTGCTCACGGGGTAAATGCCGTAGGAGCCATTGTCGGAGCTCGCCTCGTTGGTCCACGTGGTCCGAACCCGCCGGATGACGACGTCGTCCGAGTCCTCGACCCGAAGAGCGTCCTTCGGGGCATCGAGAATGGTGAGGTCTTGAATCGTGAATCGGTCCCCCACGACGTCGACCCCGTTGAACTGGGTCATGGACGCGGCCGGGAACTTCAGGACGGTGTCGTCCATGCTCTGGCCGAGCAGAGTGATGCCGTCGGACTGGCGAAGGATGACTGCGTTGTCGAAGTTGAAGGTCCCCACGCCCAGGATCACGGTGGTGTCGTCGTTCAGATCGTTGAGGGCGTCGATGAGCATGTTTTCCTGCCCCGCCGTGAAGGAGAGGCAGGCGCCCGTCCGTCCCTCACACGAGTTGATGGGGAAGTCGCCGGTGCCGTCCGGGACCCCGAGCAGCCGGATCTCCGGAATGGGTCCGGTCGTGAACCCTGAGCAGTCGAAGGGAGCAAAGGGTGCGGCCGGTCGGAAGGTATCCTCGAGGGTGGGCAAGGGCTCGCCCATCGTTTGGGCACGGATGAGCTTCTCCTGCACGACGGGGAGATTGAACACGGCCACGGTGGCGCCGGTGTTGCCGCCGACGCACAGGCGATTGACGTTGGTGCTGCTCTGGCCCGCCCTCACCACCTCACCGATGCCGTCGTAGAGGACGTTATCGACGGGGGTGGGGCCCATCGGGGGATAGAGGGCGCCCAATACTGCCCCCAGAGGGCGAGCCATCGGAGCCAGGAAGTCGGGGTTGGTGCCGCTGCCCATGAAAGTGTTGTCGTGGATCCAGATCTCGTTGGTCTGGAAGTTGAGCATCGCCGGCCCGCTCACCGGCACCTCGAGGCCAGCCACGTTTCCCACCACCATCGGATAGGGTGTGGCCCAGCGCGTCGCATCGGACTGAATGGCGAGTCCGCTCAGGATCGCGATATCCCCGGTGTTGTTGTTCTCGAAGGTATTTCCAGAGATCTCGACCCGCCGGGAGGCGAGCGCGAAGGTTCCCGTGCCGGCCGGAATTTGGCTGACCGTGGTGACCTCATTGACCCCGTCCGTAGGGGCAAAGTTGGGGCGGTTGTTGTTGCGGATGGTGTTATTACGAATGCGAACGTCGCGGCCCACAATCGGATTGCCGGGGAGATCGAAGACCACCAAACCCGCCGTGTTGTCCTCCGCCACGTTGTCGTAGACATCTGCGAACTGGGTGTTCTCGATCTCGATACCGGCCACGTTCTGGCGGGCGATGTTGCGTCGCACGATGGTGCGAAGCGTCTGCCCTACGTAGATGCCTGCGTCCGCGGAATTGTAGGCTTCGCAGTCCTCGATGAGGACGTCCGTGCTCTTCACGGGATAGATACCGTAGCTGCCGTTGTCGGACGACGGTCCGCCGCTCCAAGTCACCTTGATGCGCTGGATCTTCACTCGGGCGCTATCCTCGATGCGGAGGCCATCCTTTGGAGCGTTGGCGATGGTAAGGTCTCGAATCGAGAAATCGTCCCCCACCACGTCTACCCCGTTGGTCTGAGCGGCAGCCGCGTCGAAGTCGAGATACGTCTCGTCCAGGCCCTGACCTGTCAGGGTTATCCCGTCCGCCATCCGAAAGATGAGCGCGTTGTCGAACGACACCGTGCCCGTGCCCACGACGATAGTGGTGTCGTTTTCGAGCTGGTTGACCGCGTCGAGGAGCATGTCCCGCTCCGAGGCTCGGAATTGCATACAATTCGCGGCACCAAGACTCGCACAGCTCACGTTCGGGAACTCATCCGGTCCCGCGCCCATGTCCGGCATGTCCCCCATATCTGGGGTCACGCCAGCGTCGGGCATATCTCCCAGGTCGGGCGCCCCCAAGTCGACGGTTGCGCCCGCATCCGGAGTCCCTCCGCCGTCGTCGTCCCCACAGGCGTTCAAGCCAACGCCGAGCACTAAAACAACGGAGAGCCTTAGGAAGGGGGACGAGAGAGTCATACCCCTTAATGCCCTCGACCTGAGATCCTTACAAGCCCCGGGGGATTTGTTCGCATCTGTAACAACCGTGGGGGTGACGGTGCGATCAGGAAGGCATAGTCTCCCGCCGCCATGACCATGGATCTACGTATCGGGCCCGCTGCCCTCGCGGCGACGGGGCTGGCCCTCGGCTGTGCCGCCCAGGAGACCGCCGAGCCCGAGCCCGTCCCCGCATCTGTTCCCGCCTCGACCCCAGCCACGGTGTCCGCGACCTTGCCGCCCCAGATCGGCACCTGGGGGGTCGACCTCAGCACTCGCGACGAAAAAACCAAGCCCGGGGACGACTTCAACCGTTTCGCGAATGGTGCCTGGATGGACTCCTATGAGATGCCAGCCGACCTCTCGAGCTACGGCACCTTCGTCCAGCTTCGCCTCGACGCCGAGGCGGACGTCCGCGCCATCGTCGAGGCGAAGCTGGACGAAGGTGCCGTAGCTCGAGAGGTCGGCTGGCATCTCATAGGAGTCCATCCAGGCACCATTCGCGAAACGGTTGAA
>JBCBRU010000181.1:0-14291 GCA_039819565.1 Myxococcota bacterium
CGGCTCCTCATTCCCAGCAACCAACGAACGGCAGGGTCGTACGGCGCCGTCGTGAGCCGCCAGGCCGTCCGTGTCTGCGTTGGGGCCTGTCCCTGAATACGAGCCGACGCCCGGACCAGAGCGGGCGAGAAGGATAAGAGAGATGACGTATCTTTGTCGAAGCTTGGCCCTTGTGGGTCTAGTCACTGCGTGGTCGAGCCCGGCTGCAGCCCAGTTCGTGCCGCCGAGTCAGCAATTTCCCAACGCTCAGACGACGACGGCCAACGAAGACCGCGTCTATAGCGCCAACGCCAACCTTACCGTCCCCGCGGACGGCGTCCTGCTCCTCCGGTCGCTCACCATCAACGCGGGGGTTACGGTCACGGTGCAGCCGAACGCCGCCAACACGCCTCTGACCGTGGTGTGCAGCGGGGCTATCGTCATCGACGGCACCCTCGACCTGAGTGGTCAGGACGGCACCGCGGCCGGACCCGGGCTCGGAGGCCCCGGGGGATTTCCTGGCGGACGCGCTGCCCCCGGCAGCACCTTCGGGCCGCAGCCCGGGTTCGGCCCGAGGAGCGGAGTGACCTGGGGCCGCCACGGTGAGAACGGCGGGTACGGAAGTCCGCTTGCGGTCCCCTTGCTCGGGGGCAGCGGCGGAGCCGGCGTTCGTGATGACGGCCATGGCGGAGGCGGGGGCGGGGCGGTGCTTCTCGCCTCGGATACGAGCGTCCGGATTGGCGCGAGCGGCGCCGTACTCGCGCGCGGTGGGGCCGGAGGACCCGTTCAGTTCCCCAACGACGCCACGAGCTACTCGGGGGCGGGCGGCGCCATTCGGCTCCTGGCCCCCCTCGTGGACGGTACCGGACAGCTCGACGTGACCAACGCGGGGGCGACGACCTTCGGAGGGGGTTGGATTCGCATCGACTCCTTCGACCCGTCCGCCGCAAACGGCCTTCAGCCTCTGCGTGCTACGGCGCTCTCTCTGGGCTCATGGCTGATCGCTGATCCCTTCCAGAGCCCGGCGAACCCTCCCACCCTCCAAATCACCAACATCCAGGTGGGAAGCTTTAGCCAGAGCGTCAATCCCACCGGCAGCACCCAGGTGCTGGCCGGCCCGCAGACTGCCTCCGACGTCGAAGTGACGGTGGCCTACGCCCACTTTCAGAACGACTTCACCGTGGAGGTCTCGTTGGCCCCGGACTACAACCCCTTGAGCGCCGCTATCAACTCTCCTGTCGGCACCAAGACCGTGCGCTTCGACCCCGCGACCGCCCCGACGAACGGGGACTGCGTGACCGACGCCACCGGCGCGGGGACCTGCGTGGTGTCTCTCCCGTACGTCTCCAACGTCTTCATGACCGCGACGGCGGTGGTCCGTCGCTTCTAAATCCGCGCTGACCCCTTTGCTCGAACGTCCTCCTCTCAAGGAATACTCGATGTACAGAACGACCGAAGTCCCTCGACACGATGCTCCGAAGCCGGCGCAGACCTCTGTCCGGAGGAGGAAGAAGCGGGCCGCAGGAGGCATTGCCGCCGGTCTCGCCTGCGCGATGGCCGTGGCGCTCGCGCCTCAGTCTGCCGAGGCGACGCTGGGGCTCGCGGACTGCAGCGAGTGGGCCGTATTCGGCGGGCTGTGGCTCGATCACGATCGGCACGTCGACGGCACCTTGATTTTGGAGGAGGAGACGTCGCCGGGGGTCTGGACGCTCGTGGAGTCCATCCCTAGCGACTTGGGCTTCATCCCCGCCTATCTCGAGTTCTACATCGGAGGTCCCTTCAGCGCCCCGCTCTCGGCCGGCCGCTACCGGGTCCGCGTCGAAGGCGTCGTTTACTTCAACGCGACGGAGGCGCTCACCGCGGCTCAGAAGATGAGCTGGCCGGTGGCGGACACGTGGACGTACAACTACCAGGAAGCGACGCCTTTCACCTGTGGGGCGGGGGCCCCGGTGATCACGTCGACGCCCATCTTGACGGCTACGGTCTCCGAGGGTTGGAGCTACCAAGTCACCATCAGCGACGCGCCGGGCGATACGCATACCTACGCGGCTGAACCCTTTCCCATGGGGTCCCCCGGGGGTGCGGTGCTCGGGCAGAACGGGCTCATCACCTGGACGCCGGCCTCATGGCAGGTGGGCCCGCGGATCTTTGGCCTATCCGTCACGGATCAAACGGGACTGAACGACATCCAGATCTTTCTCGTCGACGTAAGACCTCACACGAACCCTCCCCCGGTCATCACGCCGATCGGCCCTCAGGTGGTCTACGTAGGCGACGCGTTGCGGATCCAGGTCGATGCCACCGACGACTATGTCGGGCCCTTGACCTACGATCTGTCCACCAAGCCTGATGGGATGACCATCACCTCCACGGGGGCCATCTCGTGGCTCCCCGATGGCGATCAAGTGGGGACCTCGACGGTGGTGGTCACCGTCACCGACTACTACGACGCCACTTCGACCGAGCAGTTTACGGTCGAGGTGCGCCCGGCCCTCGGGCCCAACACCCCACCGACCTTGTCACCCATCGCCGATATCCAGGTCGATCAGGGCAGCCTGCTCAGCGTGACGGCGACGGCCACGGACCCCGATCCGAACGAGCAACTCACCTTCTCCCTGTCCATCGCGCCCCCAGGCGTCACCATCGACTCAGCGTCCGGGGCCATTCAATGGACGCCGGGCCAGGCCGACGTAGGGAGTCATCCCTTCGAAGTGTCGGTGACGGACCGGGCCGGGGCTTCGGTCTCGACCACGTTCACGGTCCTCGTCGTGGAGGTGAACGACCCTCCGTTCTTCACCAACGCGCCTCCGCCCTCTCCGATCGCGGTCGGCGTGACCTTCGTCTTTCAACTGACCGCTTCGGACCCGGACCCCGCGGATGCCGTGACCTTCGTGAAGCTCGCGGGTCCGGCGGCGCTCACCGTGTCGGCGGCCGGCCTCATCACCTGGCCGACGACGGGGGCGGACCTCGGCACCCAAAACGTCCAGGTGGCGGTCCGGGATACGGGCGGCCTCGAGGCGGTGGAGACCTACGCCCTCACCGTCAACTCGACCCAGATCCCGCCTTCGCTGGGGACGGGCCTCCTCGAGAACGCGGCTGAAGATCAAGCCTATCAGGCTCAGCTCACCGCCACCGACCCCGACATCGGGGAGGTGCTGCAGTTCTCGCTCTCTGGGGCGCCCGCGGGCATGAGCGTCGATGGGCAGACCGGCACCGTGACCTGGCGCCCCACCCAAGCGCAGGTGGGCCTGCACAGCGTGACGGCGATCGTCACCGACAGCGCCGGCCTCACCGACCAGAGGCTCACGGTGATCACGGTGGCGGAGGTCAACGACGCGCCCGAGATCACGTCCACGCCTCCGACCGCCGCCACCCAAGGGTCGGAGTAACGCTACACCGTCTCGGCCTCCGACCCGGATCCCGGCGACACGCTGACCTTCGAGCTTGGAGGGGCGCCGGGCGGGGCGACACTCGACCCCGCCTCGGGCCTTCTGACGTGGACCCCTGGCCCCGATCAAACCGGCCCGCAGACGCTCTCGGTGCGCGTGCGGGATGCCGCAGGCGCCACCGACGCCCAGTCGGTCGCCGTGACCGTAGCCAACGTCAACGACCCGCCGGTCTTCGCAGGGCCGCCCACCGACACCGAGGCCGTCGAAGGCGAGCCGTACACCTATCAACTCTCCGCCGAAGACCCCGACGGCGACACGCTCACCTTCAGCCGAAGCTCGGGACCCTCCGGGCTCACGGTGAGCGCCGACGGCGTCGTAGCCTGGACGCCGGGCTTTGATGCCGCGGGGGGGACCCACGCCGTCGACGTCGAGGTGAGCGACGGCAACCTTCAGGCTTCCCTGAGCTTCACGCTCACCGTGCTCGACGTGAACCGCGCGCCGACCTTCGGGGCGGTGGCCGATCAGACGGTGGCCGAGGACCAAACCTTGAGCCTCACCCTCCCGGTCTCCGAGCCGGACGGCGAGGCGATGACCTTCGTAGTGGAGGAGGGGCCGGTGCTCGCGGTCTGGAACCCGACCACCCGCACCTATCAATCCTCGCCGGCGGTGACCGTCGACGCTGCGGGCGTCCTCACCTATCTGGCCTCCGGTCGCCACGTGGGCACCCAAACCCTTCGTGTCCGCGCAGAAGATCCTTCGGGGGCCTCGGACCGCGTCGCCTTCGCGGTCACCGTCACGCCCATCAACGATCCGCCGGTCTTCCAGACCACGCCTCCGACCAGCGCCCTCGTGAACCAGGTCTATAGTTACGCGGCGCGGGCTACGGATGAGGACAGCTCGGGGCTCGCGTACCGGCTCGTCTCGGGGCCGGCGTCGATGACGGTCGATCCGGTCGCCGGCCTCGTCAGCTGGGTTCCTCGCGCCGCGGACCTCGGCAGTCAGGACATCGTGCTCGAAGTCTCCGACACCGTGGCGACGGCGCGCCAAGAGTTCACGGTGACGGTCACGGACCCCGGGCCGTCCTGCGCCGTCGACCCGACCGCTGCCGGTTGCCAGGCGCTCGCGTGGAGCTACGCCCTGGCCAGGGACGGGACCCCGATCGGCGGGGCCTTCGTCGACCAGGTGGGACCGACCCTCGCCATGCGATCCTCGGATCTCGACTCGGGTCGGGTGGGGCTCGGAGGCGGGGAGGGGGCCTACAGCTGGGTGCTGAGTGCATCCCAGTACGTGTCCGTATCGGCCCGCGCCACCCTGGCCCGGGGAGATGCCCAATGGATCGCGTTCCCTCGCATGGCGCCGCTCACGGACCTCGGCGGGCCCATTCCTGCCGATGCACCGGTGACGTTTGAAGACCCCGATCAGAGGGTGGATCTCATCCTCGCGGCGCAGGGGCTGGGCGCGCCCCGTCAGCTGGCCGCGGCCATCCTGGACGGTCAGTCTCTGCCGGGATGGCTCCCGGAGGGATGGAGCCTCGTACGGGGGGTGTACTTCACGTCGGATACGGTCCTGTCGCCCGCCGCCACAGCCCGTATGTATCTCCCCGCCCCTCTCCCTTCGGGCACCTCCTCTTTGGTCTTGGCGCACTGGGACGAGACGCTCCTCGAGTGGCGGATGGTGGCCTCGGTGCCGACCGCGGGGGTGACGACCTCCGTCGACGTGAGCTTGACCCAGGGCATGGGGGGCTATGCGCTCGTACTGCCCGATGTATCTCCGGCCGCTCCGCCGACTCCCACCCTGAACGCTCTCCTCGCCCCCGTCGCGGGCAGCGGCTCGGCGGAGCTCGGCCAGCTCGAGGGGCGGGTCGAGCCGGCGCAGCAGGTGGCCAGCCTCGACGCCCGAGACGTCACCGGCCGAGGTCTGGTGGCCCGAACGCACACCGCGCCGCTCTCGAGTGGGGCGGTGGTGCCGGCGGTGCTCGAGGAGTCCTTTCGCTTTTCCGACGGGCGCTCGACCTTGGTCCCCGATGCGGGGTTGAGCGTGGCCTTCTATCAGTACCCCCCGAACCCCGAGCAGGTCCCCGCGACGGGCATGCACAGCACCTACGCGGCCTTCGAGATCCTGCCGCGACAGCTCTATCCGGTCGAGACCTTGGATCTTGCCCGCCAGACGGTGGAGCTTCGACGGACCTCCGAAGCCGCGCAGGTCGCAGTGGACAACCAGGGGGGTGCGGTCGCCGACGGCGCGGTCTCCGTCTCCGTACCCACGGGGGCGTTGAGCGAGGTCACTTTGGTCGAGCTCGAGACGCTGGCCGCCGAGCGCTTCCAGAGCGACGGCGAACCTGCGGTTTCTGCCTTCCGCCTGGCCTGGACGGGCGGCGACGCGCTCGCCGCGCTCGAGGCGTCGTTCGGCGGAACCTTCGAGCCGGGCCGCTGCCACGTGCTGGCGCGCCAGCTCGTCGACGCGGCGGAGGGCGGATGGACGCCCGTCGAGCGCTTCACGGTGTCCGCCACCGGCCAGCTCGAGAGCGCAGAAGCCACGGCCGCCGAGCGCTTGGAAGGGATCCGCACCGGAGGGACCTACGCGGTCTTTGCGGGCGCTCAGCTCTGCCCCGATGTGGTCGCGGGCGAAGTCCGGGACACTCTGGCGGCTCCGGTTGCCGGAGCTCGGGTGGACGTCCTCGATACGCGGTGGGCGACGCGCACGCCGCTCTCGGGGGCCTATCGCCTGCTTCAGGCCCCGGGCGCCTCCACCGATCTCCATGCTCAAACGCCGGCGGGTCTCGAAGGTCGGGCTTCGACGCCTAACGCGGGGCCGCAGACAGGCCTTCAGATTACGGTCGCCAACCCCGTGTTCGAGGTGGTGCAGGTGGAGCCGGCGCCGAGCCCCACGGTCTCCATCTCGCCCCTCTCGCGCTTCCGGGTGCAGTTCGGGCAGGCCCTGAGCGCCGAGGCCCAAGCCTCGTCCACAGGCTTGACGCTCCGTCAGGGCACGACGGTTCTGGCCTCCACGGTGCAGGTGGCCTCGGGCGGCTACGCGCTCGAGCTGACCCCGAACGCCCCCCTCCCGATGGGCGTCACCCTCACCCTCGAGGTGGAGGCCTCATTGACGTCCGCCCAAGCCTCGACCCTTCAGGGGACGCGCTCGTTTGGGTTTTTGACGCACGCGCCGGTGCTCCGGAGCGTCGGCGAGCCTCAACTCATTTCGTACGCCCCGGGCCAGGCGGTGACGCCCTGCCATGGGTTCGACACGTCGAACCCACCCCCAGGTTTCGACCCGGGCTGGGAGGCGTACCCGGTCCCAGGCTTTGACGCCAGCAACCCGCGCCACACCTGCGTCGTGGGGACCACCGGCGTGGCCGAGCCGGCTTCGTCCGTCATTCTCGTGAACGAGGAGACAGGGAACACCTCGACCACCCTCGCGGCCGTGAACGGGAGCTTCCGAGGGGTGCTCGAGGCGGACGAGCGCGACCTCCTCAGCGCCAACCTCCGCAATCTGAACGGCACCACGCTCACTTTGGAGCTCGAGCAGCAGCGCTTCGACGACGGCTCGGTGGCGCTCTATCGGGCCGGAGGGACCATCCCCAGTGCGGAGCTGAGTCCCGTGGGCACCGGACCCCTCGAGCTCGTCATCGAGCCGGGGGCGCTCACCCAGCGGGCCAAGTTTCGGTTCGTGGGCAAGACCCTCGCGAGCTACGAGACGGAAAACGGCGCCCTCGTTGCGCCCCAAACGGGGGAGCCCGTCATGGTGGCGGAGATCGACTATGAGGGCCCGGAGCTTCGGCAGCCCCTCGACATCCGCATCCCCATCGACGCCGCCCAGTTCCCGGGCAACATCCCCGAGGCCGAGCGTGGGTTCCTGCTGGTGGAGGCGGTCACCGTGCCCGTCGAGGGGACGGAGGTCCGGACCTACAACGTCCTCGACGACATGAAGTACGAGAACGGGGTTCTCCAAACGAACTCCCCCCCGTTCCTCGGCCCGTCCTTGGCGGCATCCGCCTCCTTCGCGCGCACCGCATGGACCGTGCTCACCGCGCGCTTCCCCCAGACCTACTCTGGGCACGTCGCCTACTGCCCCGATGAAGATCCGCGCTGCGCCTCGAACCCTTCCGCGGTGCTTAGCGACCTTCTCAGGGAGACGGCGACGCCGCCGCGGCCCGCGCGCGAGACCCCCCGGCTCCTGCCCAACGCCATCGTGTCCGCGGCGCCCCCGGGGCCCCCGGGATCAGGCGCGCCGGCGATTCAGCCCGGCGCCCTCGTCAGCATGTCGAACGCCCGCGGCAAGTTCGCGCTCGTCGTGCCCTCGGGCTACGCCCTCTACTCGAGGCACCCAGACTTTCCCGGGGCAGCCCCGAAAGCGCGCGCCCTCGGGGTGGCCAGCGCGGCCGGGGGCAGCGGGGTGGCGAACATCTTCTACGGCTCGGCCGAGTACGACGCCGCCCAAGCGCGCCCCACGGTGAGCGCGTCGACGTTCCCGCTCTATCCCGGGCTCCTTTCGCCCAGCAACACCGACCTTCTGCAGGCGCCGGACGCCGAGCGGGCGCGGCTCGCCCTTCGGGCTTGGTCGACGCGGCCGGGCACCGCCGCAGGCATCACCTTCCAGGTGGCGGTCGAGGGGGTGACGCCGTCCGACCCCAACAACCCCCTCGTCGTCGGCGACGTGCGCATGGTCCTCGAGCCCGAGGCCCCCGACGCTCCGCCCTCGCCGGACATCAAGGAAGCGGCGTACCTCGTCGGCGCGCTGCGTCCCGGTACGGTTCGGCTCAAAGTCACGGCCTCGCTCGCGGGGCTGTCGACGGAGCACTTCGTCAACCTCGACTTCGGGCAAACGCCGCCGCCGCCGCCCGCGACCACCCCCAACCCCGGTACGGACCGGACTGGGCCCATGGTCGTGCGGCCTATGGCCACCAGCCTGACCGGCGCCCACCTCGCGCTCCCTTCGCGGGCTGCTCCCGTGGTGCTTCAGTTCAACGAGGCGATCGACAACGCGAGCCTCTCGAGGAGTCTCTCGGTCGAGCCCGCGGGCCCCTTCAGCTTCCATCTCTCTCGAGACGGTCGAGAGCTTCAGATCTATCTGTCCCCGGAGGCCGAGCAGACCCAGGTCGAGATCGAACTGAAGAGCACCGCGACGGATCTCTACCAAAACGCGCTCGACCAAGATCCGATCACCGCCGGACCCCAGCCCTACACGCTCACCGTGGATGTTCCGGCCGAGGTCCGCGGACAGGCCATCGCCGACCTCGGCGCGGCTCGGGTTCGAGCTTCGGCTTTTCACGGCCGGTACATGTTCGTCGTCGATCAGACCACGAACGCCGTCATCGCCTACGACCAGGGCGCAGATCCGCTCAACCCGACCCGCATCGGCGAGATCAGCTTCGCTTCGCTGGGGCGCCCGATGGATGTGCTGGTCATCCCGCGCTACTCGTATGTGACCTCGCAGACCGACTGCACCGCTCCGCTGGAGACCTTGTCTGGGCTGCCGTACGAGCAACAGGCAGGCCCCATCTTGGGCCCCCCGCTCTCGCCCTGTTTGGGCACCGAGCGGACGCTCCTCGTGGTCATCGGCGGGAGCCCCGGGACCTTCGTGGAGAGTCTCGGGGCCGCGCGTCGGGGGGGCTACGTCCGCGTCTATGACCTCGGGCCGTCGGCGCCGTCGACGGGCGGGGCCGCCGTGCCGCTGACCTTCCCGCCGCGCCTCGTGGCCGGCACTCGGCTGGGCACCTCGGCCCAGAGCATTCCTTTCCGGATGGACTGGGCGCCTCCGTACCTCACGTACCTGGAGGTTTCGGACAACACGAACTCCGTCCACGCCCTGAACCTGCAGGCCTTCCTCCTGGGGAGCTCGCTCACCACGGAGCAGGCCTATGGCCTGCCCAGCAACGAGGGGACGGGCACCGCCAATCCCCTGGTCGACAACCTCGTCGGCGTGCCCGGTTTCGACCAGAACGGCGACGGGGACTACGCCGATCAAGGCGAGCTCGTGCCGCTGCCGGCGCGCTCGGCCGCCTTTGGGCAGCCTTTGGGCGTCTTCGGTAAGGCGATGGAGATCTTCGGGCGGGCCGACGCCCAGCGCTTCTACGAGGTCACCTTCCAGCCCGAAGATCTCTTCGTGGGCGCGGCCTTCTTCGGACAGACCGGCGAGCCTTTCTACGAGACCCTCGGCGCCGAAAACCGAGTGCAGGGCGTCCAGTACCCCGACGCCCGGCTGGCCCTGCCGGCGGGCATCACCCACTTCGACGCCATCGCGTCCTTCCGTGACGTACGCCTGCCCGTGCGCAGCACGACGGGAGAGCTGGTGGATCCCTTCGGCGGCACCCTGCAGCAGATGGATCTCGTGGCCGTCTCCGCCCGACGGGACGATGGGTACTCGCGCATCTATCTGGTGAACGTGACGGACATCCGTCAGCCTCGGCTCCTCGAACCGGTCACGGGTATCGTAGTGCCCGGCTCAAACGACGCCATGGCCATCGACACCATCGAGTTCATCGACCTGGAGGACGAGCACCTCGTCCTCGAGGGGCGAAACGGCGTGGTGACCCTCGCTTTGGATCGGCTGACCATGGGGGCGTCGACCGACCCCACCCGTCGGCATCCGTCCGTGGCCAGCGTGGCGCCGGGGCAGGGGGCCCGGCAGTTCGGCCAGGGCCAGGGCTCGGACTTCGGTCTCGGCCTCTCGCACCTCGACCGCGCCGTGGCCTTTACCGGACCGCAGCTCTCGGTCGTCCATTTCCCGGAGGCGGACGCCGTGGTGACGCCGGAGACGCTCACCCAAAAGCCCCTTCAGGAGATGCGAGCCACCCTCGATGAGGCCGTCACGGTGGACGCGATGGCGCTCGCCCGCTTCGACGCGGAGCGCAGCGGCGCCCCCGAGGGATCGGAGCTCGTGGGCGACAGCCCGGCCGTAGAGAAGCACTATCACGCCCTCATTCGGGCCCCGGGCGCGATCGGGCCCACGCTTCAGCTGCAGGTCGACACCCTCGACGTGGCCGGCACGCCGGTGCGCGCCACCGCGGCGCGGACGGCGCCGGCGCGGGCGGGCTCGACGACCACCCGCGACGCCCTGAAGCTCGGGGACGGCATGGCGCCGGCGGTCACGGCACGGCGGCTCTCCTCGGATCCGGTGAGCGACCTCTACAACGTGTACCTCTCCGAGCCCCTGGTGGTGGTCGGGGAGCGCCTGACCGAGGCCAACCTCACCACCCTCCGAGAGGCAAAGGTGCACGCCTTTCATTCGGGCTACGGGCTGCGGGTGTCGCTCGACACCGCGAACACGGGGGCGCTCCTCGAAGCCTTCAAGAACGAGGTCACGGCGCGCACCCTGAGCCTCGACTACGGAAGCCACGTGGACGTCGCGACCTTCCCCATGTGGGTGGCTCCCGGCCCTAACCCGGAGGCGCCGGTGGGGGCGATGCCGGTGGGCGGCTCCTACGGCATGGTCAGCTCGAGCAACGGCGAGCTCACCATGGGCCAGAGCTTCTTCGACCTCCCCAGCGGGCGCATCCCCCTGGCGTTTTCGTGGACCTACCGAAGCCAGATCCAGCACCACGGGGCGCTCGGACCGGGCATCACCCACGACTACGCGCAGCGCTTGGTGGAGGCGCAGCCGGGGACTTTGGACGGCGGGTACGGGCTCATCGTGCGGGACACCGAGGCGGCCACCCGCAGGGTCCGCGAAGGCGACGTGGTGCTCCACACCGGCACCGGGGAGGTGCAAGTCTTCCGCTATGAGGGCGAGGATCTCAGCGCGCCGGCGCTGAGCGTCATCAGCGCCGACCCGCTCGTCCAGGCCCTGGACTGGGATACGGAGGGCGCGGCCTTCTATCTCCCTGAGCCGGGCGTGTTCGACGTCTTGGTCAAGTTCGAAGACGGCCGATGGGGCCGCCTCACGCCCGACGGCATGCAGTACTGGTACTACGCCGACGGCCGGCTCGACCGCATTCAAAGTCACCTCGACGACCCCGCACAAAACCAGCTCCATCGGCAGGTCCTCCGCTACGAAGGGCCTCAGCTTCGGAGGGTCAGCGACCAAACCTATAGCGCGGAGCGCTTCCTCGACTTTGGCTACGTTTCGACGGGCGCGCCTCGGCCCGTACAGGGGCTGAGCGGCGCTCTGGCCAACGCCGAGACCCAGCTCGATGCGGCGTACACGGCCGACGGCTATACGCCCCGGTCGGTGGGGCAGCTCGCCAAGGTGGTGGACTTCGTGGGGCGCTCCTATCAGTTCGGGTACGACGCGAAGGGGCGGCTCGACGAGATCCGCGGGATCGACATCTCCAAGGGCGCGGGCTTCAAGGGGCGCCCCAAGACGTCCCTGAGCTGGGACGACACCCATGCGGCCATCGACGGCTACATCCCGCCGGGGAGCAGCGGCCCGCTCCTGAGCATCCCGGAGTTCGACGACGAAGGCCGAGCGCGACAGGTGACCTCGCTGGAGGGGACGGCGACGCTGACCTTCAGCCACGGCAACCGGGCGGAGTGGGCTCAACAATCGAAGACGGACGTCGCCCTCGCGTTCTCGGTCCCGGCCACCGCGCCCGGCGCGGAGACCTACACCTTCGACAACTATGGGGCGCCGGCGAGCGTCTCGCAGTCGACGTCGGCGGGGCTGGCCACGACGACCTATACCCATACCTTCGGTCGCCTCCGCGGGAAGGTGACACGCCCCGAAGGCAACGCCCGTGACCAGTCCTACGCGAACGCCGCGACCGCGCTCCGGAGTCGGGGCAATGTCATCAACACCGCGATGGAGCCGGGCGCACGGGGAGGGGGCCGCCTGACGTCGGCCTCGCCGACCTTCGACGGCAAGTACAACCTCCCCACGGGCAACCACACGGACTACAACGGCGTCACCCGCACCTATACCCCCGGCGCCGTGGGGACGTGCCCGGACTGCGCCATCGGCGCCATCGCCTACGGCAACGCAGGCACCGGCACCGCTGAGACCATGACCTACGACGTCAAAGGCGAGCTGACGACGTCCTCCGGCGTCACGGGGCTGTCCTTCGGGCGGACGCTCAACGACCTGGGCATCCCCGAGGGCAGGGCCAACGGCGCCGTCTCGACGACCCTCAGCTATCAGGGCAGCGAAGCCCTCGGCATCGAAGCGGCCTTGGGCTGGACCGTCGACACCCAGACTCCCGGGCGCCCTCGCGTCTCCACCGTCTATGACGAGATGGGACGCGTCCTCTCCCAGACGGTCGGTCTGCGCACCGAAACCACGGTCTATGACCAAGATGGGTACCCCGAGTCCGTCACCCGGACCGTCTCGGATGGGACCCAGCAAGAGGAGACCTTCACCTACGGTCCGGACGGCTTCCTCGAGTCGCGCACCTTGAGCGACGTGGAGACCGGCGAAAGCCCCATGCCGGGCGACCAGACCTGGATCTATACCCGCGGCCCCAGAGGCTCCGTGGCGAAGGAGGAAGGGCCCGACCGCGTCGTGACCTACGACCTCGACGCTGTGGGCCAGGCCACGAAGATCACCACCCCGGAGGTCACCATTGACCAGACCTTCGATCTCAACGGGAACCGGCGCACGCGGAAGGTGGGTACGGAGACGACCACCTATGTCTACGACGGACACGATCGACTGGTGTCTACGGAGCTGCCCGGCAACCGCGTGTACGAAACGAAGTATGCCTCGGGGACGCTGGGCTTCTCAGGTGGGTTCGAGGTCCGACGGGGGAACGAGACGCTGCTCAGCGGCACCCAGAGCGCGCACGATGCTCTGGGCCGACCCGAGCGCATGAGTCAGGGCGGCGGGAGCAAGAGCGATGCCTGGACCATGAGCCACGGCACCGCCACGGCCCGAGCTTCGTCCGTGACGGGCTCCGGGATCGACCGCAGCTCGACCTACGACGCCTCCGGCCGGCAGACGGGGATGTCGCTCCCGAACGTGGGCTACGCCGAGGCCACGCCGGCTGCGCAGTACGATGGCTTCGCGTTGATGTCCGTCGATCGCACGGAGCGGGGGCGGTCGCGAGGGAGCTCCTTCACCCGAGACGACAACCAAGACGTCACGGCGGTGCTGGACACCTACCAATCGCTGGTCACGGCCTACGACCGTCGTGCGGACGGCCGGGTGGAGCGGGTGGAGCGTCCGGACGGGGTGGTGACGACGACGCCCCACGACACGCTCGGGCGGAGCCTCGGGCGGGTCTCGGACAGCGGCGTCGAGAACGCGGTGCGCTACGATGCGGAAGGTCGCGAGGTCGTGCACGGGACCCCCCTAGGGGCCCGTCGGGGCTTCCGGTATAAGCCAGGGTCCCAGCAGGTCGAGTTCGTGGACTACTCCGATGGCAGTTCGGCGGAGCTTTCGTACACGGCGGAGGGCCGGGTGGACGTCGTGACGTTGCCGGGGGGCATCACCCTCGACCACGACTATCAGGACGGTCAGCTCCGACAGCGGGCGCTGCGGGGCGGCGCCCGCGAAGAGACGGAGACCTACAGCTTCGATGCGCTGGGCCGCCCGACCACGCGGTCGTCTTCCCTGGGCGAGCTGACGATGCTCTACGAGGGGGCGTATGTGGACAAGGTGGAGGGGCGTATCGTCGTGGACACCGCGCCGCCCAGCGCCTTCCCCTACAGCATCGACGTGGACGAGGTCGCCGAGGGCGTCACCCAGGTCGAATATCCGGACGGCACCGTGATGGTCTGTGAGCTCGACGGACAGGCGTCCGGCGAGACGGTGAAGCGCTGCACCGTGGGCGGGGCCGAGAGCCTCTCGGTGAGCCGGTACGCCACGGTGTCTCAGCCCGCCGCGCTTACCTTGGGGGCCGGGGCGCTCTACCGGAGCGACACCTACGACGAGCGGACCCGCCTGACGGAGCGGACCTACGGCTGGGACGCCGCGCTCTCGCCACACCTCCCGGTCGCCGCCCGTGTAGTTGTACGCGTGCTTGAAGGCGACCGTCTCCGGCGCGAGCGC
>JBCBRU010000182.1:0-14274 GCA_039819565.1 Myxococcota bacterium
CATCCGGACATGGGCCTCATTCGCGAGCCGCTCCAGAGCCGGATGCTACCAATGGATCGGGTTGCGAACATGAACGTTCGATCATACCTGATAAACGTGAACGCTAATTCATATTCAAGACTGACGCGCTCTTCCTTTCTCGAGGGCCAGGGTGGCTAGCTCCGTTCTCGTCACCGGCGGCAGCGGTTTCATCGGCGCGCATACCGCGGCGGCCCTTATCCGCTCCGGGCGCGAGGTCCGGCTCACGCTCAGTCGAGCTCTAGCCCTGATCGACGGCGGGGCTCGGCGCATCCTTCCCGAGCTCGGGCGTTCGGCGCACGTTCGATTGTTCGACGACCATGGATGTTCTCGGATGGAACCCTCGTTCCGTTCGCCAAGCCATCCTCGACTGCGCCCGCAGCCTCATGGAGCATGGTCTCGTGAAGCTGTAATTCAGCTCGGCTCGTCGGTGGGCTCCAGCATCATTCTCCACAGATGATCCATGTCGGCCAACCGCTGACTCGTGTCCGAAGCTACCGCGCCCGAGTAGGAGCCGAGCCACGCTAAGTATCCGATACGAGATCGTGCCTCGGCCACATCGCTTGAGACCCCCGCCGCAGCCGCGAGGCTCGCCATATACGCAATTCGTCTTTCGTCGACCGCACGCACGGTTCGACTCGCCTCTTCGTCGTCGTGGGCCCAGGCCCGGATCCCCATCTCGAAACGGCCGTCGTCCGATGCGCAGGTGCGCAGGAGTCTAAGCAGGCGCTCGGCGGGCTCCCCGCCTTCGGATTCGTTCATCTCGATCGTGGTGGCGGTCCTGGTCGCAGCCCACCGGGTGAGCACCGCTCGAAGAAGCGCCCTTCGGTCTTTGAAGTGCCAGTAGAAGCTGCCCCGGGTGACGCTCAAGGTCCTCGCCAGCGCATCGACCCGAACGTGAGCTACCCCCCCGACTTCAAAGGCATCGTAGGCCGCGTCGACCCAAGCCTCCGGTCCCAGACGGGCCCCCCCGGCTTTTTCCATACAGTGTGTATTGACTGTCGGGCGCGAGAGCGCAATCAAGAACTCCATGCACACTGTATGGAGTCAGCCACATCCCCCTCAACTGCTTCTGGTGCAGGCCAGCGCGTCCGGCGAGGGCTCGGCCACCCGCCGCCTCGCCTCACGCTTCGCCGAGGCCTGGAGGAAGTCCCATCGATCCGCCGGGTGGACCGAGCGCGACGTCGCGGAGGCACCGATCCCGCACGTGGGCGCCGCCTACCTCGCGAACATGCTCGAGCCCCCCAGGAGCGAGTCGGACGGCGAGCGGCATCAGTCTTTTCGACTGACGAAGACCCTCCAACGCGAAGTTCTAAGCGCAAGTCATATTGTCATATCTACGCCGATGCACATCTTCTCGGTCCCGTCGTCTCTGAAGGCTTGGGTGGACCACATCTTTCATGAAGGCGTGGTCTTCGAAGGCGGTGCAGAGGGCGTAAAGGGTCTACTCGGCGGCAAGAGGGTGCTTCTCATCACGTCCCGCGGCGGGGACTACCGACCGCCGTCGCCCTTGACAGACTTCGATATGCTCGTTCCCTACTTCCGTAGTCTGTTCCTTTTCTGCGGGGTCGACGACTTCTTCTCCTTCGACGTTCACAACGCGTCCTTCGACCCGATCGACCACCAGGCGCAGCTCGACGCGCTGCCGAGGGACATTGAGGCTTTCGCTCGAAGCTGGGGAGCCACCTCCGCGAGTACGGGACCGGCAACTGCGTAGGCGCGGCCTACGGGTGAAGCCTCGCTACGGGACGCGGCGAACGTGCCCGCCTACCGTGGTTCGCCCGGAGGAGGGGAATCGGGTCCGAATCCGTCGAGCTCCTCGCGGGGTCGGGGTAGGCTTCGGTTGTGGTCGAGAGGCTCCAGCCCCTGGTGGGTCGCTCGCGAGAGCTGCGTCACCTCTCCCAGGCTTTGGAGGGCGTCGCGGAGGGGCAGGGCTCCAGCGTGCTGGTGGTGGGAGAGGCGGGGCTGGGCAAGAGCCGCCTGCTCGAAGCCTCCGCTCACGGCGCCCAGGGCGCGGGGTTTACGACCGCGTGGGGTCGGTGCTGGGAGGCGGGGGAGGCCCCGGCTTTTTGGCCTTGGACGCAGGTCCTCAGAGCTGTGCTTCGCGACCGACCGGGCGCCGAGGCCAGCCTCGGAGCCTATCGACGGCGCCTGTTTGCAGGTCTGCTTCCGGAGCTTCAGAGCTCGCCCGCGCCAGAGGACGGTACGCCGTTCGAACTCTTCGACGTGGTCGCGCGCTGGCTGTGCGAGATGGCTTCGATCCGGCCGTTGTGGCTGGGACTCGAAGACTTGCACGCGGCCGATCTCGCCTCCCTCGGGCTCGTGGACCACCTAACCCGCCTGCTCAGGTCCGCGCCGATACTTCTCGTGGGGGCAGCTCGAGAGACGGATTTCGCCCCCGAGCCACGCGAGGTGTTCTGGCGGGCGGCTCGGGAGGCCACCCTCATGCGCCCCTCCCCCCTCGAGGAGGAAGAGGTTCGTGAGTACGTCCGGCAAACCCTATCGAAGGTCACCCCCGAGACTATGACTTCGATCCTCAGGGCTACGGAGGGCAACGCGCTCTTCATGGTGGAGCTGGTGAGGTGGCTACAGCAGGCCGGTCCCGATGCTCATCCCGAGACGATGATCCCTCCCACCGTCCGGGCCACCATTACCCATCGACTGTCTCGCCTCGACGACGACACTCGGCGCGCTCTGGCTCTGGCCGCGCTGGTCGGTCGGGAGATTGTTCCGGCGCGGGTCGAGGGCGCTTTCGGTCTGCCGGTCATGGCCGCCCTCCAAACCGCGGCCGATCACCATCTTGGCTTCCCGACGGCACAAGGATGGCGGTTTTCCCACGGCGTCATCGCGGACGTCCTCGTGCGCTCGCTTTCTCCCGAGGAGGCTCGGAAGCATCACGGGCAGTACGCCGATCATCTCGCTGAACGCCGAGAGGGTCCGAGCGCCGAGCTCGCTCACCACTACGGGCGAGCCGGCCCCGAGCGCCGGAGCGACGCCGACCGCGCCTACCTCGAGAGCGCCCGCGTCGCTCTCGACCGCCATGCTCACGCGGACGCGCTCCGTTTGGCTTCGGAGATCTCGATCGGGCCTTTCCAGGGACCGGCTCAGGTCGTGATGGGTCTGGCCCATATCGCGGCCGGCCGTCCTGATGAGGGGCGAAAGGTGTGTCAAGTCGCCTTTCGGAGTGCCGAGATGCGCGGCGACGCGGCGCTCATGGCGGAGGCCGCGCTAGCCTACGGTGCCGTCTACCGTTTCGCCGAGATCGACTCCGAGCTCGTACACATGCTCGAGCGCGCCCAGCTCGCCTTGGGACCGGCTCACCCGGGGCTGAGGGCGCGAGTGATGGGGCGGCTGGCGGCGGCTCAGCAGCCGGCCGAGGATCCTCGTGGCCCCGTGCGCTTGGCCGCCGAGGCCATTCGCGAGGCGGAAGCCCACGGGCAGGACCTGGATCTCATGCTCACGCTGCGTGCCGCGAGCTCCGCTATGGTGGATATGGCCGCGGCGCGCACCCGGCAGGAAGTGGGCGCCCGTCATCTCGAGCTCGGGCGCCGCATGGCTTCGAGCTACGACATCTATCGCGCTCAGCTCCGTCTCGCCTTCGACGCCTTTGAGCTCGGTCAGCTTGCGGAGGCTGAGGACCATCTCTCCGGAGTGCGCGCCCTGTGTGCGGGCGATGAGCTTCCCCCGCGCGTGCGGTGGCGCGCCGCGGCCGTCCGAGCGTTGAAGGCCCTTTGGAGTCGGGAAGATGAGCCCGAGAGCTGGATCGACCGAGCTCGCGAGCTCGGCCGGGCGGCTGGGGACGGAAATGCGGAGGTCGTCTGGATCTATCAAAGGACGCAGCTGGCGGTGCAGCGTGGGGATGCCGCTGGGGTCCACGCGCTCGAGCCCCACTTCAGCCAGATGTGGAGCAGCAGCCGCGTCGGGCGGGTGATGGCGAGGACCGCGTGGGCGGGAGCTCTGCTCGAGCTGGGGCTCGAGGATGCGGCTCGGGAGACGGCGCCGCGGGGTGTGCTTCGGCAAGCCTCGGCTCTTCGGGATCATACCCTTCTCGACGCCGTGGCGCGGCTGGCCGCCCTCTACGAAGACCGCGAGGCAGCGGCCGGGGTGCTGGCCATCCTCGACGCCGACGACGTGCAATACATCCATCGGGGCGTGGCGGGGATGACTTGGGTCGGCCGGAGCACCGCGACCCGGGAGCTCGTGCTTCGGCTCGAGGGCTCGGGCTCCGTGTCCCCCTCTCGGGTCGAGGGCTCCGAGGGTCCGAGCTTTGACCGCGAGGGTGAAGCCTGGCGCGTTCGCTTTTCCGGGAGAAGCTTCGTGATACGGCCCAGCAAGGGCATCGATATGCTCATCCATCTGATCGAGCGGCCCCGCGAAGACGTCCACGTCTTGGACCTCATCCACCGAGAGGGGCCGGCGAGCTTCGTGGATCGCGGGGAGGGCGATGAGCTTCTGGATGCTCGAGCTCGCGCAGACTACAAGCGCCGCGTCGTCGAGCTGCAGGCAGAGCTCGACGCGGCCACCGAGGCTCACGATATCGGTCGAGCGACGACGGCCCGGGCGGAGCTCGAGACCCTCACCGAGGCGCTCTTGGCCTCGACAGGTCTGGGAGGACGGTCCCGTCGAGCGGCCGGGACCGAAGAGAGAGCGCGCCAGAACGTGAGAAAGCGCCTGAAGGACGCCTTTCGACGTATCGGCGCCGTCGATCCCGAGCTCGGTCGCTATCTGGAGCGATCGGTGCGTACCGGGCGCTTCTGTCGCTACGAGCCCTAGCGTTCGCGTGGTGAGGGCCGTCACCGCGGCACATTGTGACGAGGAAGGACACGCCTAAGCTTCACAATGGATACGGACAGCCTGGTTCTGCTTCTCTTCTTCAGCCCTCTGGTTCTTCTCGCCCTCATCGAGGCGGTTCGCCCCGGCAGCGCCTTCGGGCGAGGTCGGCCCTGGTCTTGGGTGCTCAAGGGAGGCGTCTGGTTCGTCTCCTCCTTCGCCATCTCGAACTACGTGCCGGTGTGGGTCGATGGCTGGCTCGCCCGATACGCGCTCTTGGATCTCTCTTTTCTCGGGTGGGGAGGGATCCTTCCTGGTGTGATGGCCTACCAGCTGGTGGGATATGCTAATCACCGGGCCCTTCATGAGGTCCCGGCGCTGTGGCGCTTTCACCGGACCCACCACAGCTCGGAGCGCATCGATGTATTCTCGACGTTCATCTTTCATCCGCTGGATATTGCGGGGTGGACGCTCGTGGGGAGTATCGCCGTGGTCGGACTGACCGGCATCTCCGTCGAGGCGGCCATCGCCACGGCGCTCATCAACAACGCGGCGGCGGCCGTCGGCCACGCCAACATCCGCACGCCGCGCTGGCTCGGGTACATCGTGGCGAGGCCGGAGAACCACGCTCTGCATCACGGTCGGGGCGTCCATAGCTTCAACTTCGCCGACTTCCCGGTGGTCGATATCCTGTTCGGGACTTTCCGAAACCCAGAGACCTTTCCGGCCGAGGCGGGCTTCGTCGACGGTGGCTCCAATCAGGTGGGGCGCCTCCTCCTCGGGCTCGAGCCCCAGCCGCGCGTTCGGGTCGGGGGCGGCGACGCCTAAACCAAGCCGGGGCAAGCCAGAGCTACGACGGCTTCGCTGGGGTCCTCAAGGGCATCCCGTAGAGCGCTCGTTGCGGGCGCCGCCCGAGGTCCGAGGTCCGCGAGAGCTTCGGCAGCGTCCCGCCGAACCGACGGGTCCGGGCTCGTCCGCCCGAAGCCCGAGGCGGATCCAACCCCCGGCTCGCTCCTCACCGCACCAGGAGAGCTGAAGCGTGTTCCCGGCCCGCTCTAGGTCATCCGCGTGCCGTTGGGGACGACCCGATCGGGACCCGAGAGGACGATCTCCCCTTCGGCGCTGGGAAAGCCGAGGATGAGCACTTCGGATCGCACCGGACCGACCTGGCGAGGAGGAAAGTTGACCACCGCCGTGACCTGTCGACCGATTAAGGTCTCCGGAGGGTAGCTTGCGATCTGAGCGCTGGAGCGGCGCACGCCCACGACGGGGCCGAAGTCGACGCGAAGCTTGAGAGAGGGCTTTCGGGCCTCGGGAAAGGGCTCCGCCTCGACGACCGTCCCGACTCGGATATCGAGGGCGAGGAAGTCCTCAAAGGTCACTTCGGGGGCAAGAGGTGAGTCCGGACCGAGCTCGAGGTGCATAGCCCCACTATACGTCGTCGTCCGCTTTGGGTTCGTACTCTTCGGTGGGTTCGATCCAACGGTGCTCGAGACCCTCGAAGCCGCCGAGGACGAACGCCCGCATGCCCTCCATCTCGCCCCCGGAGAGGCGCTGGCCCACGAAGGCGGAGAGATACAGAGCCACCAGGAGTACACCTCCCACGGGAAGACTCCAGAGGGCCGTCGGAGGGAGTCCGGCCATCCATTGGGAGACTCCAAAGAACCCCAAGCCCAGCATGAGGGTGAGGACGATGCCGTACAGGGCCAGGTAGAGGGTCCATCCGCTCGGGTGGGGAGCGAATCGCCCCCTCAGCGACGTGCCCGTGCCCTCGGAGGCGAGGGCGAAGGTCAGCCAGGGAGACCAGATGTGGCGCCGTCGACGCCGGATGACGAGCTGTCCGTGGTCTCCGACCAGGTGGCCGGCCCACATCTCGCCTCCCTCTCCGAACCGAGCCTCGAGCCGTCGACAGACTTCCTCTCGCGGCGCATCGACGAGCAGATCGAAGTGAGGACGTAGGTGGGGACGATCCATGGCCTATCTCATCGGGGGGCTTCGTCGTCGTACAGGATGCGGTGGGCTGGGCTGTCGAGGTCGTCGAGCTGACCCCCCCGTACCATCCACACGAAGGCGCCCACGGCCACTCCGGCAATCAGGAGAGCAAGAGGAAGAACGAGATACAGCACGGACATATCTAACCTCACAGGGTGGAGTTTCGGGCGGCGCCGAAGGGGTATCGAAAGGAGCGGGTCACGACCACGAGGGACGAGATGGGCATCAGAATCGCGGCGATGAGGGGGTTGAGGGCCCCCAGCATCGCCAGGGCGGCCCCGCCCGCATTGTAGGTGAGCGAAAAGAGCACGTTCTCAAAGAGGGTTCGATAGGTTCGACGGGCGCCGTCGACGAGGTCCACGAGGGGCTCGACCCCGGCTCGACGAAGAAAGACGTCGGCCGCCTGAAAGCAGGTCTCGGCTCCGCCGTGGACCGCGACGCCCACGGTCGCGCGAGCCAGGGCGGCGGCGTCATTCACGCCGTCCCCGACCATGATGACCGGCCCTTCCCAAGCGGCGGCTTCGACGAAGGCCAGCTTGTCCTCAGGGGTGAGGCCGCCGTGACAGCGATCCAAATCCAAGCCGAGACGCCCCCCCACCGCGTCAACCACCGCGGGATGGTCCCCGGACAGAATGGCGACTTCGAGGCCTCGGGCCTCGAGGGCCCGGACGCTCTCGAGGGCCCCCTCCCGAATCTCGTCCGCAAGCCCCGCGAAGGCGCGTACCCTTCCGTCGACGGCGATCCACACCGGCGTGAGGCCTTCGTCGGCCGCCCTCTCCCCATCGCGGCGGAGGCTCGCGGGAACGTCTCCGACTCGACTCGCAACCCACTTCGGGCTTCCGATCACGAGGTCTCGACCCTCGACCCGAGCGACGAGGCCCCCTCCCGGGACCGTCTCCACGGTCTCCAGGATGACGTCAGCGGCGTCTTCGTTCCAGGCCCGACGCAGGGCCCGACCCACCGGGTGGGTCGACTCGCGCTCCGCGGCGGACACCAAGGGGCCCACCCAATCGGGACCTTCGAAGCGCACCACGGCCATGCGCCCGTGGGTCAGGGTTCCCGTTTTGTCGAAGAAGACCCGCCCGCGACGCATACGTCCGAGAGCCTCCAGGGCGGATCCACTCCGGACCAAGATGCCTCGTCGCGCGGCCTTTCCGATGGCTGCGGTCAGGGCGAGTGGAGTGGCCAGGCCCAGTGCGCAGGGGCAGCTGACGATGAGGAGGGCGACCGCTCGGTCCACGGCGGCGCCCGGCTCGATCCAGGACCACAGGACGAAGGTCAGGAGGGCAAGACCGAGGACGGTCCCCACGAATCCCCCGGCGACCCGATCCGCCAGCTGCACGACGGGGGCTTTACTTGCCACCGCGGTCTCGACCATGTCCGCGATTTTGCCCACCCGCGAACTCCGCACATCGAATCGGGCCAGCATTTCGAGCTCGGCTTCGAGGTTCGTCGTCCCGCCCCAGACCTCATCGTCTCGCTTGACCGGCACCGGATGGGATTCCCCCGTGAGGAGGGACAGGTCGACCGCAGACTGACCGGACTTGATGAACCCGTCCACGGGGATGACCTCGCCGGGAGCGATGCGGAGATGGTCGCCGGCTTTGATCGCGTGCAGCGGAACCTTGTGATCGCCCTCCGCTTCGATACGGGTGGCGGACGAAGGGGTGAGCGCATAGATGAGTTCGGAGCTCTCCGTGGCTCGCCGTTGCTGGTGGGTTTGCAGGAGCCGCCCCACCAGGAGAAGGAAGATCAAGGTGGTGACGGAGTCGAAGTAGATTTCGCCTTCGCCCAGAATGACGTTCACGAGCCCTCCTGCGAAGCCGGCGAGAATACCGATGGAGATGGGGAGGTCCATGTGAAGGACGCCCGCTCGGAGCCCCGCCCACGCGCTCCGATAGAAGGGCCAGGCGGAATACAGCACGGCGGGGAGGGAGGCCAGGGCGCTCAGGGTTCGGAAGAGTTGCCGGTGCTCGTCCGCCATCCCGCTGAGCCAGCCTCCGTAGAGGGCAAAGGCCATGAGCATGACGTTGCCGGCGACAGCCCCGGCCACGCCGATGCGCACCACGAGATCCCGGGTCTCTCGTTGCCGAGCCTGACCTCCGAGCCGAGAAGGATGAGGCCGGTAGCCGAGCCTTGCCAGATGCCGGGCCACCTTGGAGAGAGGAACCCGCTCCGGCGCCCAGGTCAGGCGGAGTCGACCTCGACCGAAGTCGAGCCGGGCTTCCCCGACGCCCTCGAGTCGAGCGAGCGAGGTCTCGATAAGCCAAAGGCAGGCGGAGCAGTGGACGCCCTCGAGGTGCAGCTCGACCTGCCGAACTCCGTCCGGGAGCGCCTGAGTATCCCTCTCGATGAAGCCTGGGTCGTCGAGCTCCTCGAAGCTCTGATCGAGACCCTCGATCGCGGTCCCCGGCGCCTCCTCGCGGAGGCGATAGTAGGCATCGAAGCCGGAGGCATGAATGACCTCGTAGACGGTTCGGCACCCGTGACAGCAAAACTGTTGCTCGGCCCCCTCCTCGACGAGGGCGGGGGGGACCGGCAGTCCGCAGTGGGCACAGGACTCAGCCACCATGGAGCCCTCCGGAGAAGCCACGACCGACCAAAGTCGCCAAACCCATCGCGATGAGGAGGAGCGGCATGAGGAGCCCGAGACGCGAGCCCAGCCGCTTGGCCAGGGCCGAGAACCCCTGCCCCGCGAAGAGCATGGCGGGGACCGTGCCGAGCCAGAAGGCGAAGAGGACCATCGCCCCCCGACCTGGATCCCCAGTCCCGGCGGCGGCGGTCACGAAGCCATACAGCCAGCCGCACGGAAGGAGGGTGCTCGACAGGCCCAGGAGCAGGGCACGAAGGAGAGGAGGCTCGTCGGCCAAGCGCCCGAGGACGCGCGTGACCTGACGTCCGAGGGTGTAGCTTCCGGGCAGGGTGGCCCAGCGGGCGCCCAGAGCCTGGAGGAGGAGGAGGAGGCCCCAGGCCACGATCAGGACGCCTGCCACCAGGCCTGCGGCGCGCTCGATGTGAGCGAGCCCCGGGAGGGCCTCGAAGGTGGCTCCCAGCCCTCCGGCGAGAGCCCCCAACCCGACGTAGGTGAGCAGTCGGCCCCCGTTGTAGGCGCCGTGGCTCAACCAGGCCGATGTCCCCCGGCCCGCTCCGGCGTAAAAGCCCACGAAGCCACCGCACATGCCGAAGCAGTGGAGACTCCCGACGAAGCTCGCCAGCAAGACGGTGGACAGGAGCTCCATCACGGCAGCTCTTCCCGGGCCACGTGAAGGAAGGTGTCGTCGCCGCGGACCGCGGCCAGCCGATATTCCCAGATCCCGCTGCGCGGGAAGGGCCGACGGAGGACGTAGCGACCCCTGTCGTCCTCGACGAGCTCCGCGTGCATACGCTCGCGAGCGAAGGCGTTGGGAAAGGCCTCGAGGCGAACATCCGCCCCTTGCACCGGACGCCCCAGAGCGTCGCGGATCTCCACCGCCAAGCCCGTGCGGGTCGCCTCCACCGCTACGCGCCAGCCCAAAGCCTCGCTGTCCGCGCGGGCCGCCTGCGACGCGTCCCAGTCCACCGCCTTGGCGTAGTAGTCGGGCTCCACGGCGAAGTTGGGATCACTGTTAGCCCGGACGATGAGATAGATATTCGAACCCACCGAGACGAGAAGGAGAGCGATGAGGAAGTAGGGGAACCAAGCGCCGTTTTTCATGTCAGGACTCCGGGCCGAGAAGAAGGAAAGAGAGCTTCACCTCGAAGTCGCGATCATCGCTCACGATCACTTCGATGGGGAGCTTGCCGTCTTCGAAGCGAGAGACGTCCAAGGTCACGAACACTGGGGTCGTGAGCGTGTCGCCCGCCTCCAGACGGAGAGGGAACTGAGGGGCGATGATGGCGGTGGAGGCCACCCCCGGGATCCGCATGCGATAGGTACGGGCCTCTTTCGCGCGGTTCACGATCTTGACGCGAAGCTGATTTCGAACCGTACCGTCGTCAGAAGCGACGAAGGGCGCGTTCAGCTGGCGGAGCACCGTGACGTCCGCAGAGCCTTGCTGGGTCAAGGTGAAGCCCATCAGTCCCAGCAGCACCGCGATGATGGCGGGGTACACCAGAGTCCGGGCGCGGACGAATCGCGTCTCCTCGCCGGACTCGAGAGCGTGCTGCGAAGAGAGTCGGATGAGACCCCGCGGCTTGCCGACGCGGTCCATCATGGTGTCGCAGGCGTCGATACATTGAGTGCAGGCGATGCACTCGAGCTGGAGGCCCTCACGGATGTCGATACCCGTGGGGCAAGTGTTCACGCAGGCGCGGCAATCGATGCAATCGCCGCTGCCGTCGCCCTCCGTCCGGGCCTTGACCCGCTTGCGGGCTTCTCCCCGTAGGGCGTCATAGCCTACGATGACGGAGTTTCGATCCAAGAGTGCGGACTGAAGCCGCGCGTAGGGGCAGACCACGGTGCACATCTGCTCCCTGAACCAGGCAAAATCGATGAACACGAGGCCCGTCGTGGCCGCCATCACGGCGAACCCGCCGGGATGGGCAAAAGGAGAGGAAGTCACCCAGGTGGCCAGTCGCTCCCATCCCACGAAGTAAGAAAGGAACTGGTTCCCGAGAACGAAGGCGATGACGGCATACACGCCGTATTTTAGGAGACGCCGGGTGGGAGGCAGGATACCCCTCCGCCGGTCGAGCTGCCGCTGCTTGCCGGGACCCCCTTCGAAGAAGTTCTCGATGGGGCGGAAGATGAGCTCCATGTAGACGGTCTGGGGGCAGCCCCAGCCGCACCACACCCGGCCGAAGACGGCGGTGATCCAAAAGATGCCCAGGAAGATGGCGAGCATCAGGAGCATAAGGAGCGCGGAGTCCGTGGGGTGAAAGGTGGCCCCCAGGAGGTGAAAGCGTCGGGCCGCCACGTCGAGGAGGATCGCCGGGTGGCCACCCACGTAGACGAAGGGCAGAAGTAGAAACAGGATGATGAGGGTGTAGCCGACGACACGGCGTCGGTTCAGATAGAAGCCCTCCGAGATCTTGGGACGCATCCAGATGCGCCGCCCGTCCTGGCTCAGGGTGGTGAGGACCTTCTCCGCGCCGGGCGCGTTGATCGTGGATTGAGTCATGATCCTTCCTTCTTGGCGGCTTCAGGTGACGTCCGGGGGCCCTGGGTCCGCAGACCCAGGACCGGGAGCGTGGCTCAGTTGTGGGCCAGCTCCTTCTTCACGTTTTCGCCCTGGGGCTCTTTCCCAGGCACGTTGGTCCCGCGGAGGGTTCCGAGGAAAGCCACGACGCTCGCAAGCTCTTCCCCGCTCATCATCTTCTCCCAGGCGGGCATCCCCTTTTCGGGCACGCCGTCGGCGACCACCTTCCGAATCGACATCAAGCTACCGTCTGTATGGAGCCAAAAGTCGTCGGTGAGGTTCGGTCCCACCAGACCCTCGCCGGCTTTTCCGTGGCACGAGGCGCAGAGGGTTGCGAACTTCTCCGCCCCGGCCTTGACCGCCGCCTCGTCCTTCATGACGGTGGTCAGGAAGTCCTCGTTCACGTTCTTGAGGGCGAGCAAGCGGCGCTCGGCCTCGACGGCGCGATAGTCTTCCATCTCCGCCTCGTAGGCGGCGAAAACCCCCGTCCCGGTCTCCGTCACATGGTAGTGGACGAAGTACACCGCGGAAAACACGATGCTCGCTATCCACATCCAGGTCCACCACGCGGGGATGGGGTTATCAAACTCTCGAATGCCGTCGTACTCGTGGTCGAGCAGCTCGTCGGTAGGTTTCGTGGACATCTTGCTTCTCCTTTAGTCGTCCAGCGGCAGGCGTGAGGCTTTTTCGTATTCCTCCGCGTGCTTTCGAGAGAACAGTCGAACCAACACCCCCGCGAACACCGCGAGGAAGATTACGAGCGCGATCTGTGGATACAGCGAAAGATCCATGCTGCTCATTAGCTTGCTCAGACTCATCATCGACCTCACTTCGCCGCGACGGGTTCTTTCCCGTCCGACTTGGGCATCTTCTTGATGTCCGTTCCCAGGCGCTGGAGGTAGGCCACCAGAGCGATGATGTCCTTACCCTTCAGGTCCGGACCCCCTTGGGACACCACCTCGGTGGCGATCTCGTCCGCCTGCTTGCGAGCCATCTCCTCGGCGTAGTTGACGGCGGAACCATAGGGCACTCCGAGCATGGCCATAGCGTCCACGCGACGCTGAATGCTGTCGAAGGGGATGTCGTTGTCGAGCATCCAGGCGTAGGGGGGCATGATGGACCGAGGCGTGGTGCTTCGGGGGTTCTCCATGTGGCGGACGTGCCACAGGTGGGGATACTTGCCTCCCACCCGATGAAGGTCGGGTCCGATACGCCGCGAGCCCCACTGGAAGGGGCGGTCGTAAACGAACTCGCCGGGCTTCGAGTACTCGCCGTAGCGCTCGGTCTCCATGCGGATGGGTCGAACCATCTGCGAGTGGCAGTTGTAGCAGCCCTCCGCCACATAGATATCTCGCCCGTAGAGCTCGAGGGGAGTGTAGGGCTGCACGCTCGAAATACTGGGCACATTCGACTCGATGAGGAAGGTCGGGATGATCTCGAAGAGAGAGGCGGCCGCCACCGCTACGGTGGTGAGGACCGTGAAGGTCAGGCCCTTGCGCTCCCACACCCGGTGGAACTCGGCCCGGTGGAGATAGGAGAGGACGCCGCCCAGGGAGGGCTTCATCGGCTGAGGCGCGGGTCCCTGGTATACGGGGGCGAGGGGAGGGGCCGTATCCGTCACCGGCGCGTACTCCGCGGGTCGGTGGCGCCAGGTCATCACGAAATTCACGAGGCACATCACCACCCCGATGACGTAGAGACCGCCGCCGAGGGCGCGCACGTAATACATGGGCATCAAGCGAATGACCGTCTCGAGGAAGTCCGGATACATGAGTCGGCCGGTCTCGTCGAAAGCTCGCCACATGAGGCCTTGGGTGACTCCCGCGGTGTACATGGAGACGATATAGAAGAGGATGCCGATGGTCCCGATCCAGAAGTGAGCCTCGGCCAGCTTGTGGCTCCAAAGCTTGGTCTGGAACAAACGAGGGGCGAGCCAGTAGACCATTCCGAAGGCCATGAAGCCGTTCCAGCCGAGGGCACCGGCGTGTACGTGAGCGATCGTCCAGTCCGTGTAGTGGGAGAGGGCGTTGACGGACTTGATGGACAGCATGGGGCCCTCGAAGGTCGACATTCCGTAGAAGGTCACGCCCACCGTGAAGAACTTGAGGATGGGGTCCTTGGCGACTTTGTTCCACGCCCCGCGCAAGGTCAGGAGGCCGTTGATCATGCCGCCCCAGGACGGCATCCAGAGCATCAGGCTGAAGATCATGCCCAGGGTCGAGGCCCACTCGGGGAGCGCCGTGTAGTGGAGGTGATGGGGGCCGGCCCAGATATAGATGAAGACGATCGACCAGAAGTGGAGGATGGAAAGGCGATAGGAGAAGACGGGACGATTCGCGGCCTTCGGCAGGAAATAGTACATCAGCCCTAGGAAGGG
>JBCBRU010000183.1:0-14260 GCA_039819565.1 Myxococcota bacterium
CACGATGTCCTCCGCTTCCTCACGAGCCTTCTCGTCGGGGTGCTTCCTCGAGCGGTCCAGCTCAATGGCCAGATAGAGGCCGAGAGCGCGCAGCGGCTCGATGGTGGCCTTCTGCTCGAGGAGCATCCGTCGGACGTCGGGGTGGACGAGGATGTTGTCCGCGGGCGCGTTCGGATCCTGCTTGGCGGGGTCGAGGGAGCGGCTCTGGCGGCGGTCCTTCGCGAAGGCCAGGGCCGTCTGGTACGAGATCTCGGAGGCCGCGATGCCCTCGACGCCCACGTTGAGGCGCGCCGCGTTCATCATGACGAACATGGTCCGCATGCCCTTGTGGGGCTCGCCGATGAGGTAGCCCTCGGCATCCTCCATATCCATGACGCACGTGGGGGAAGCGTGGATGCCCATCTTGTGCTCGAGGCCGGTGCACTTGATGCCGTTCCGTTTTCCCTCGAGCGTGATCTTGGGAACGATGAAGCACGAGATGCCCTTGATACCGGCGGGGGCATCGGGGAGCCGCGCCAGCACCAGGTGGACGATGTTCTCGGTGAAGTCGTGCTCGCCGAAGGTGATCCAGATCTTGGTCCCGGTCAGTTTGTAGGCGTCACCCGACGGGACCGCCTTGGTCCGCACCAGCCCCAGATCGGTGCCGCACTGCGGCTCGGTCAGGCACATGGTCCCCGCCCACTCCCCGCTGATGAGCTTGGGGAGGTAGTCGCGCTTCTGCTGATCCGAGCCATGGTGCTCGATGGCTTCGACGAGGCCACCGGTCAGGCCGGGGCACATCATCAGGGCCTTGTTGGTGGCGGCGGTAAACTCGCCCATGGCCACAGCCACCGTCACGGGGGCTCCGCTGCCGCCGTATTCGGCCTCCCCGGAGATGTTGGTCATCCCGTTCTCGACGAGCTTGGCGTAGGCCTGCCGAAAGCCGTCCGGGGTCGTGACCGAACCGGTCTCCGGGTCCCATTTCAACCCCTGCTCGTCGCCCTTGCGGTTGAGGGGGAGCAGCTCTTGCTCGGCAAAGGCTCCGCCCTGCTCGAGCAAGGCCATCGCCGTCTCGAGGTCGAAGGCCTCGAATGCATCGAGTTGAGCGACGCGCTCGGTGTACCCCAACGCATCGAGACAAAAGCGCATATCCTGTAGCGGAGCTTTGTATACCTGCATGACTACTCTCCCTCTCGGCACCTCAGGCGAGACGTGCCGGGTGCTGAATGAATCGTCATTCACTTTGGACGCAGGGGCGCTGCAGATCAACCGTTCAGTCCAGGAAATCGTCTGATGGCCGACCTGCTCTTGCCCGGTGTGCGTGAGGACAATCCCGCTCGGGTCTGGGCCGGGAAAGGGTTGGTGGCTCTTCTCCGGAGCCAGCTCGGCGTGGACGTGCGCCCTCGGTGGCAGCGTGGGGTTTTGGCCCTGTCGCGGGCTCCGAGCGTGCTGGAGCTCGAGCAGTTCTTGCTCCATCGCTATGCCCCGTCGCCGATCGTCTCGCCCTGGCTCAAGGGCAGCGGGTTCTTCGGGAAGGAGGGGTCAGAGGTTCTCCGCCGATGCGAAGAGGCGCCCGCCCCTCGCTTCGCCGTCCTCGCCCAAGCCATCGAGGAGGCTCGACAGATTCTCGAGGAGAGGGGCTTTCGCGAGGCTCCTCCCACGGACGCCAAGCTCGCCTTCCTGGACGAGCTCGACACCCGCTGGTCCGGGCGCAGATGGCTCGCCGCCGCTTTCGATGGGGTGGGACCGCGTCGAAGGCCGAATCCTCAGCTCGGGACCGGAGGAAACGACGGACGTCTCGACTACTCGCAAGCTTTCTTGCGGAGACTAGAGGCGCTCTTCGAGCTCGACTCGAACGCAGGGGTCCCCGGCCCTCGCGCTTTGCGTCGCCTCCGCAGCTTCCTCTTCGAGGAAGCCTACCCGCGAACCTCCGGTCGCTGGCCCACCGGTCGCCTGGACCCCTCCGAATCCGGAGGGCTCTCGACCACGGCGGCCGCCTTGGGTCCGCCCCGTGGTTCTGCGTGGTCGCTGATCCTGACCCTGGAAGGTCTGGTGGAGGTCCGCACGCCCTCCAAGCGCGGAAATGACCAGGCTCCCTTGAGGCGAGCTTCGCTGCGGGGGGGCTTGTTCGGCATCGGCGGCATCGAGGCGCGGGTGAGCTCGAGGGTGCGTTCCCGAGGAGGGGCCAACGCGGCGTCGACCCGGTCGGCGATCCGAGCCCTGGTCACCCCCTTCGAGACCTGGCGACGGGATCTGGGCGACGCCGAGTCCTTGCGACCCGACCTGCGAAGAGCGGCAGCAGCCCTGGACGCTGCCCTCGAAGCCGCCGTCCGAGACTCGGGTTCGCCGGCTCGCCTTCGTCAGGCGCTCGAGGCGCTGGCCCGCTTCGCCTTCTTGGCCCCGCCGGTAGGACGGCCTCGACCGCCCTTCCCTGCGATCCCGGTGGGGCTTTTGAAGCGGGCGGACGACGGCTCCCTGGAGTTTCGAACCGCACGCGCCCTGGCCAGTATGCGGCCGGCCGCGGACGGGGCGGAACTCGAGCTGCACTGGGCATCGGATCCGAGCCTGCACGGGCCCGGCCGGGCGCGAGGCGAAGCGGCGGACTTCTTTTCGATCCTCAAGCAGCGCGCGCGCTGGGCGGGCCATCACCCGACCGGCCTCGTCGGCTCAGCCGGCGAGGGGCGGTTCTTGGAGACGGTGCGAACCACCGTCGACCCGGCCCGAGTGAGCCGTCTCCTCCCCGCCCTCTTTAGGACCTCAGGTCCGCCGCCGGTCGAGCGCGAGTGGCCCGGCCACGCCGGCCTCGACCCCGTCCTCTCGCGTGCGCGCCAGCGCCTGCTCCGGGGCGAGCACCTGCGCCCCGACCACATCGTCCGGCCTGCGGAGGCTTCGTGCCCGTACGCGCTCGGACGCGCAGCTCTCGCGCTGCTGCTCGTTGGAGACGCCCCCCGCTGAAGATGCTACCTTTCGCCGGGCCCGGGCGGCCCCGTTGAAGAAGGCGTGGTGCCTCAGCTGAGGAGCCCTCCTCGCGACGGCGAGCCGTCGCGTTCCGTCCGGGCCCTTCTCTGTTTTCGAATCTGAGGGGTGCCGCGAGCGAGGTACCATACGGCCGTGCGCTACTCGAGCACCGGCGGCGACGACGCGGGACGGCTCCCCTCCGAGGCGCTCCGTCGGGGCCTCGCGGCGGACGGGGGTCTCTACGTACCGAACGCCCTTCCGCGCCTCGAGGCGGGCGGCAAGGTGGCCCACCTCCCGACGGAGGCGGCGCGCTTCCTTGCTCCCTTCTTTGAAGGCGACCCCCTCTCCGCATCGCTGGAAGACATCTGTCAGGAAGCCTTCGACTTCCCCTGCCCCCGGCTCCCGCTCGAGTCTGGGGATGACTGTCTGGAGCTCTTCCACGGACCGACGGCTGCTTTCAAAGACTTCGGGGCGCGCTTCGTGGCCGCGTGCTCAGCGCGGATGCCGCGTCGCGAGGAGGAGGGGACGGGCCCCCGTACCGTCATCGTCGCCACCTCCGGAGACACCGGGGGGGCCGTCGCGGCGGCCTTCGCAGACCAGCCGCAGCACCAGGTCTTCGTGTTGTACCCCGAGGGGCGAGTGTCTCCGCGCCAGGAGCAGCAGCTGACCTGCTGGCCGCGGGGGGTTCGCGCCTTTGCGGTGGCCGGGGCTTTCGATGACTGTCAACGCGTCGTCAAGGAGGCCTTCGCTCGCCCGGAGCTCCGGGCGAGCTGGAATCTCACCAGCGCGAACAGCATCAACATCGGTCGCCTTCTTCCTCAGGCCGCATATATGTGGTTCGCGGCGCGAAGGCGCCAGGCCGAGACCGGTCAGCCGCTGCGCCCGATCATCCCTACCGGCAACCTGGGGCACGGCCTGGCCGCGGTCTGGGCCCGCGCCGTGGGGGCTCCGATCGGCGACGTAACCCTCGCTCTGAACGCGAACCGCGCCGTTCTGGACGCCCTCGAGAGCGGCCAGGCGGCGTCTCGAGAGGTGGTGCCGACGCTGGCCAACGCCATGGACGTGGCGGTGCCGAGCAACCTGGAGCGCCTTCAGCACCTCTTTCCGACCCGGGAGGAGCTCGCGCGCTCCGTGGACGCCGAGAGCGTGGCCGACGCCGACATCGAGACGTGCATTCGACAGGCCGAGGACCGATGGGGCTTCATCCCCTGCCCGCATACGGCCTGCGCGTTGGTGGCTCGAGACCGAAGAGGTCCGGCGTCGAGGACCATCGTCGCCACCGCCCACGCGGCCAAGTTCGACACCATCGTGGAGCCCCTGGTTTCCCGCGCGGTGGAGGTCCCGCCGGCCCTGGGGGCGCTTCTGTCCCGGCCCCGGATCAAGCAGCGCATCGCCGCCACCCTGGACGGGCTCGAAGCGGCGGTGATGGACCCGGAGCTCGGTCGCGTGGAGGAGCCAGGGATCTCGGCCGCGTCCTAAGGCGGCCACACCGCGTCGACGAGGGCCGCGAAGTCGTCCTGACGCGCCATGAGCTCCTCCACGCCGTCGAGGGCCACGAAGCTCGCGCGATCCAGCCGAGCGCCCAATCCCCAGGCGACCGCGGATCGATAGTGGCGTTCTGCGGAAGCGAGGTCGCCCCGGCATGCGCTCGCGACACCGAGGTTCGTCGCCGCGAGGGGGTGCCGAGCCCGGCGACGAAGCGCCTCGAGCGCGAGGCGCGAGGCCACGTCGCAGTCGCCGCTTCGGAGCTCGAGTTCGCTGCGAATCACGAGGAGGTCCGCGCGCAGACCGTCCGCGCCCGTCTCGGCCAGGCCGTCCAGCGCCGCTTCCACCGCCGCCGAGGCCCGGTCCGGCTCTTCGCGGGCGAGGGCCAGCCAGGCCCAGCGCAGGCGGACGTGAGCCAGGAGCTCCACGTCCTCCCCCGCCACCACCTCGGCCCGGTTGAGTACGCTCTCCACGCCCTCCAGATCTCCGAGGTCGAGACGACCGTCGGCCTCTCCGAGGTGGGACGAAAGGAGCGCAAAGAGACGATCGCGAGGGCTCCCGAAGCGGCGGCGCGCGAGGGCCAGCTCATCCTTGAGGAGGTCGTCTTCGGGTCGAAGTCGATGCGCACGCTCCAGGGACCCCAGAGAGGCGGGCCCGCGACCGAGCTCGGCCTGAAGCCGAGCGAGACCCGCCCAGGCGAAAGGGTCGCCGGGATGCCGGGCCACGGCCTTGAGCAGCGTGCGCAGCGCCAACTCGGCGTCGCCGGCGTCGCTTTGGAGGGTTGCAAGCAGGCGGTAGGCGCTCGGTGGGCCGGTAGCTTCGCGGAGGCAGCGCTCGAGGCGCTGGCGGGCCAGGCCGACATCGGTCTCTTCCAGCTGCTCCGCCGCCGCCACCCAGCCCTCGGCGCAGAGCTCAGAGCGCGCCGAACCGACGTCGGAGGCTTCGGGGTTTGGAGCGGGAGGGGGGGAGGTCGAGACGTGAGCGCAGGCTGCGAGGCCGACCCAAACGCTCAGGGTCCCGAGGCGCACCCCCATGGCCTAAGGCGTACCACGGAGCGCTCGAAGGGCTCAGATGAGCCGGTGCACGATCGCCCAGACCAGCGCATCGCCGATCGAGAGCGCGATCGTAGCCAGGAACAGAGAACCCCATCCCTTGATGCGGAAGCCCTCGAGGAGCTGGTCCGTCACCCAGAGTAGGAAGGCGTTGAGGACCACCACGAACAGGCCGGCGGTCATCACGATGAGGGGGAAGGTGACGGCCTTGAGGGGTCCGAGGAGAAAAGCGCTGAGGAGCCCGTAGACCGCCGCCACCGCCACGCCGGTGCCGTAGCTCTTGACCTTCACCCCGGGGAGGATTCGGGAAATGCCGAGGACGACGAGACCTTTGAGAAGGAGAGCGGCGAGCAGCGTGATCATGGCCCGACCATAAACACCGAAGCGTCTTCGTGAAGAGCCCCCGCGCGAACTTCAGCTGGAGAGGTCGTATTCGGTGGGGTCGACGCCCGCGATCTCTTCCCCTTCGCCCAGGGACGCCAGGAGTTCCGCGTAGTCCGCATGCGGGAGCGCCGCATCGAGGTCGTCGGGGGCCGCGTCGACGCGAACGAAGCGACGTTTCAGGCGCCGGACCCGGTCGGCGCTCTCGGCGATCTCCGACGGGTCGAGGATGCCGTCTTCAACGGCCCGCACCAGCGCATCGAAAGCGCGGTCCACCTCTTCAGGATGGTGGCAGATGAGGATTTGATCGCACCCGGCGGCGAGCGCCTCCACCGCGGCGGTGGGGACGTCCCGGTGGTCCCGTATCGACTTCATCTCGAGATCGTCGCTGACGATGACCCCGTCAAAGCGGATCTCCTCACGCAAAGTAGGCCGAAGCACCTTTGGGGAGAGCGTCGCCGGTACGGCGGGGTCGAGGGCGCTAAACACGACGTGGGCGGTCATGATGGCGGCCACGTCGGCGCGCGCGGCGGCTCGAAACGGCGGCCACTCCACCGCTTCGAGCCGCTCCAGGTCGTGATCGATACGGGGGAGCGCAAGATGGCTGTCGAGGTCGGTGTCGCCGTGACCGGGAAAGTGCTTGCCGCAAGCGGCGACCCCTTCCTCTTGAAGGCCGTCCACGAAGGCGGCCCCGAGTCGACTGACCATATGTGGATCACTGGAGAAGGCGCGGTCGCCGATGACAGGGTTCGCGGGGTTGCTGTCGACGTCCAGCACGGGCGCATAGTTCTGATCGAAGCCGAGCACCCTGAGGCCTCGGCCGAGCACTCGACCGGCCAGATGAGCGAGTGACTTACGACCGGTCTCGCCGAGCCGGCGCATGGGCGGGAGCTCGGGAAAGGGCGCGCGAAGGCGCTGCACCCGACCTCCCTCCTGATCGAGCGCGATCATCGGAGGCTCGTCGGGGCGCAGAGCGTGGATCTCGTCGTTGAGGGCCCGGACCTCGGGGAGGCCCCCCAGGTTACGACGAAATAAAATTACGCCGCCAAGACGACCCGAACGCACCTGACGCGCGATAACTGGATCCAAGGACAGACCCTGGAAGCCCGCTATGATCGTCTGACCGATATCCTCCTCGATGTTACGCGCCATCTTGGCATGCATATCGAAGGTAGTCGGACGGGGCGAGCCTTCCTTGGTTGTGCTCTATGTCGAATGTTAACTTCCGAAGATGCGGGAGGGACCTGGCGATGCGGACGAAAACCAGACACCAACCCATCCTTCCCGCGCTCGTCGCGGTCATGCTGGTTCCGCTCGGTTCGGCGCACGCCGCGGACCGCGATAAAGAGCACCGACTCGCGCGAGAGCTGCAGGACATCCTGAGTTCGCCAGAGCTCAAAGAAGCCCTCGTGGGCGTCCACGTGCGGCGCCTGAGCGATGGCCGGACGCTGTTCGGGGAGAACGCGGACCGCCTGTTCAACCCAGCGAGCAACATGAAGCTGCTCACCAGCGCCGCGGCCCTTTGGTACCTCGGATCGAGCTATCGCTTCCGCACCGTGGTCCGGCGAGACGCCAAAATCGCGGGAGGCGTCGTTCGAGGGAATATCTATGTGAAGGGCGGGGGCGACCCGACCCTCACGACGGAGTCGATGTTCGGACTGGTGAATGACATTGCCCTCGCGGGGGTGAACGGCGTCGACGGCAACCTCGTCATCGACGACCAGTTCTTCGACGAGCGATGGGAAGGTCCGGGCTGGGAACAAGAGGTGGGTGACCACACCTACAATGCTCCCATCGGAGCACTATCCGTGAACTTCAACACCTTCGAGGCTCGTGTGGTGCCAGGTGAGAGGGTTGGGGGTTCGGCGCGTCTTCTGCTCTGGCCGCCGGTGGACAGTCTCAAGGGTGAGATCAGCGCCACCACTCGCGGCCCCGGAAGTCGGACCCGCCTGTGGTTCGGTACGAAGCGCACGGAGCGCGACGGAGTACTGGTCACGGTCCGAGGTACCATCGCGCAGGACGATACTTCGGGGCGGACCCTTCGCCGCCGCATCCATCGTCCCACCCGCTTCGCGGGGGAAATGCTTCGGCACCTCCTGCAGCTGAGAGGCATCAAGGTACGAGGAAAGCTCGTGGTGGGCCCCACTGACTTCGTCCACACCGTGCCCGTCACGACGCGCATCTCCCAGCCGCTTTCCGAGATCGTCTCGGCGCTGAACAAGTACTCGAACAACTTCATGGCGGAGATGATCCTCAAGACCCTGGCCGCAGAGCGGGAGGGTGCGCCCGGGACCTGGGCGAAGGGGTCGCGGGTGCTGAGCCGCTTCCTCGGCGAGATCGGGGTCCCCCCGGACCGCTTCGTTCTCGGAAACGGATCCGGGCTCAACGACGTCAACCGCATCACCCCCGCTCAGGTGACGCAGGTGCTCAAGGCGATGCACGACCGCTTCGAGGTCGCGCCCGAGTACATCGCCTCGCTGGCGGTGGCGGGCAGCTCGGGGACGATCCACGGTCGCTTCGGGGACTCTCCGGCCGCCTCCCGGCTTCGCGCCAAGACGGGTTCCCTGACCGGGGTGAGCGCTCTCTCGGGATACGTGGCCACCCGGAACAATGAGGTTCTGGCCTTTTCGGTCATGATGAACGACTACCCAGGACGCGCCCGATCCATGTGGGACATCCAGGACCAAATCGGGATTGCGCTCGCCCGCGTGGAGTCTCTCGACGCGGTCGCGAAGGGCCAGTCCGGCGCGGTCGGCTCCGGACGGTGAAACGCAAAAAGCCAGGGGAGGAGCCAGAGGCTGGCCGACGCCGCTCACGCTGGCAAAGAGGCACCGACGTCGAGGGCGTGGTGCCTCCAGGGCGCCGGCTCGAGTCTGCGGCCCGCGAATCCAAGTGGTCCGCGTCAGGAGTGAAGGGCGTCACCCCTCCGGGGCTGGGTCGCGCCCGAAGCCAGGCCCCAGCGCGGCCGCGGGCTCAACCGAACGGACGCGCGCCCGCGAAGCGACCGGGGCGCGTCGTCGACCTCATCGGAGGAGGGGATGACCCGGACGACATCGGGGCGTTTCTTCAGGCGCTGGGCGACTTCATCACGCGCCATGCCCCGAGCGACGAGCACGCCGAGGGGTTCGCGGAGCTGATTCGCCAGAGCCAGGCGCCCTTCGAGATCGTCGTGGCGTTCACGGTGCTTTCGGCGCTGGCCGACGCCGATCCGTCGCTTCGCTCCGAGCACGGTCGGGCGCTCGAGCGGGGAGCCCGGACCTTCTTCAATCTCGCTCGTCGACTGGACCCGGCGGTGGAAGTGCCCCCGGATCTCGGACCTGAGAGCGTCGACCCCTTGTTCTTCGACCTCCCTTATCTCGCCCTCGACGTACCGTACGCGTTCGCGGTCGACGCGTTCTGCCGGCAGCTCGAACTTCTACGCGAGGATGACGGGCGACGGGACGCTCTCCTCGCAGACGAAGCGGAGACCCTTCGTCGACGCTTCATCGAGCGCCGCGCCTTCGGCGACCAAGCACTCCGAGAGCTGTTCCCCTGGACCCGCCCGGATTGGGCCCCAGTTCTGAATATCGGTTAAGCGGGCACGAGCTTCGGTTAACCAGCGCCGAGGATTGGCGTATCCACTGCGTCATGTCTCCCGCCCTGATTACTGCCCTGCTCGTGGCCGGCGGCGCTGCCGAAGCCGACGGTGCCGCGCTCGACGCCGAGACGCGAAGAGCCTACGCCACCGTGCTTTCTCGACACGTCAAAGACGGGCGCGTCGACTATCGCGGCATCGAAAAGAAGAGCCTGAAGCTTCTCGACGGCTATCTATCGAAGGTCGCGGAGGCGGATCTGCCCGAAGGGCGCAACGCTCGCATCGGTTTCCTCGCCGACGCCTACAATGCGCTCGTGCTGCGGTCGGTCATCCGGCACGGCCGTCCGCGCTCCGTCCTCGACGTGAAGGGTTTCTTCAACGAAGAGAAGCACCGCGTGGCGGGACGCGACGTAACTTTGGACGCGCTCGAGAAGAAAGTTCTCAATCCTTTCGCTAAGGATCCCCGAACTCACTTCATACTGGTATGTGCGGCGGTTGGGTGCCCAATTCTCGAGGGTCGTCCATTTGCCGGAACCGACCTCGACGCGCGCATGGAAAAAGCCACACGCCGATACCTCGCCGGAACTACCGGGGCCCGTCGCTCGGGTTCCCAACTATTGGTCTCCAAGATTTTCGATTGGTATGCCGCAGACTTCGGCGGCAAAGACGGCGTGAAAGATTTCATCCTCCCGAGGCTGTCCGGAAAGACCCGCGAAGGGCTCGGCCAGAAACCCGACATTGGCTACATCGATTACAACTGGACCCTCAATCAGATGTGACGCGAGTGCGGCAGACCCGCACCGCGCTAAACCTGCTCGACCGTCGAGCCCCCGCTCTTGCTCCGACCTGCTAGGCTCACCCCTCCCGTGATGCAGAGTTCCGCGTCACCGACCCCTCGCACCATCGCGGACGCTTGCGGCGGTGCCTTCACCGAAAGGAGGCGCCGCAAGGGCTCGGGATTGTTCTCAACTGGTCACGCTGCGGTCGAAGGGATCGGAGCCGAGATGGCGCTGGTCAGCGTCCAAGATGAGCGAGACGCGCCCTTTCGGGTCGCGATCGATGTGGGGGAACTGGAGACCCGCGATCGGTTGCGGGTCGAGTGTCAGTGCGCCTCGTTCACCGCCGGATATCCATGTGAGCATGTCTTTGCCGCGCTCCTGGCCCTCGAGGCGGGGGGCGAGGCCGCGCGCCTCGTGAGCCCCCGGGCGGTAGAGCGACGGCTCGACGTCGTGCCGCACCGGACGGGGCTGCCGCTCGGCGAGGACAACTTCTTCGACGGCGAGCACGGCTTCGCCAAAGGGGACGAGGGAAGGGTGCGCCCCAGTCGGGGGGACTGGAAGAGTCGCCTCGATGCTCTCAAGCGAGCGGCGGTCTCCTCGCCAGGTCCGACCCAAGGCGCGGTGGACGGCCTCGAGCTGGTCCTCGATGCATCACGATCCGAAACCGCCGGGGCCCCCGTCATCTCGGCTCGGGCCCGCGGCGAAGACGGGCGGATGGGCCCGGTCGCTCTGTCACGACGCGATCTCGAGCGGGTCGAAGATCCGGCCCTGCGCGCGGCGGTGGAGCCGTGGCTCGCCTGCCCGCCGCTCGGCCAGCGAAGCGGCGCGGACGCCATCGCTCCGGATCCGGGTCAGGTGGTTGCGGATACCCGGCGCGTGCCCACGGGTCTTCAGAGAGCTCTGCTGAGCTCGCTTTCGGGTCTCCTCAAGCTTGGAGCGGACGGGCCCACCCTGGCTCTCGACGCGGGGGCACCGTGGGAGCTTCGGCTTCGCGTCGGCCGAGCCGAGGATCAGCTGATCATCGAAGGGCGGCTGGTCCGAGGGGAGAACGAGTTTCGGGCGCTGGAAGCGGCGCAGCTCCTCCTCAGAGATGGCTGGGCGGTGATCGATAGCGACCTCGTGAGCTTCGATCCGGGACCCTCCTACGATTGGGTGCGCAACCTTCGTCGCGAAGGACCGATTGACGGCTCTGGGGCAGACATCGAGGACGTGCTGCGTACCCTCGCGGCCATGCCGGCGCTGCCCCCGCTGGAGCTGGATGACGATCTCGACGGGTGGCGCGTGCGTCGCGTGAGCCCGATACCATCCCTCTCCATCGGGGGCGTGGACGCGAGGGTGCGGCGGGCACGAACCGACCTCGCCTTCCTGTATGGGGGGGTCGAGATCGAGCGCGAACGACCGGACGCCGCCCTGGTGGACCCGGAGGAGAAGACCGTCATCTTGCGGGATGCGAACGCGGAGCGCCGATGGCTCCGACGACTCCTCAGCTCGGGACTGGAAACCGAAGAGGAGCTCGGGCTCGTCGCCAAAGGGGGCGCGATTTCAGAGCTCGAGCTCTCTCTCGTAGAGCTCGGAGCTCGGGTTGAGCGCGAGGGGACCCGTCTACGTCGGGCCGAGGAGAGCACCCTCCGACTGACCAGCGGAGTCGATTGGTTCGAGCTCGAGGGGGAGGTCGACTTCGAGGGGACCGCCATCGAACTCAGGGTGGTCTTGGAAGCGCTCCGATCGCGAAGCGACCGAGTCACTCTGCCCGACGGCACCGAAGGGGTCATCGGGGCCACGGAGGCTCGACGTCTCAGGGCTCTGGCTGGCCTTGGCCAGTCTCGACAGGGCCGTCTCCGATTCGCGCGTTCGCAAGCTATCCTGCTTGAGGCGCTGGTCTCGACGGGTGCGCAAGTCGAGCGGGACGAGGAGTTCCGGCGGGTTGTCGCAGATCTGCAGGGAGACCTGACGATATCGCCGGCGGAGGAGCCGAGCGACTTTGGCGGCAAGCTCCGTGTGTATCAGAAGTTCGGGCTGGGTTGGCTCCTAGTTCTCCGGCGCTTGGGCCTGGGAGGCTGCCTTGCCGATGACATGGGTCTCGGCAAGACCGTTCAAGTCCTCGCGCTTCTCTCAACGATACGAAAGCGCGCGGAGTCCGAGGGCACACGCCTGGCCCCTACCCTCGTCGTCGCCCCGCGCAGCCTCGTGTTCAACTGGAGGCAAGAGGCCGAGCGCTTCACGCCGGATCTCCGCGTGGTCGAGTACACCGGGCAACAGCGGACCACCCAGCTCGAGGCCATCCATGAGGCTCACGTCATTCTCACGACCTACGGCACGCTCCGACGGGACGTGGATCTCCTTGCGGGTCTGGCCTTCGACTACGTGATTCTCGACGAGGCCCAGACTATCAAGAATCACGCGGCCCAGGTCAGCAAGGCGAGCCGGGCCCTCACCGCGCGGCATCGTCTCGCCCTGAGCGGGACGCCCGTGGAGAACGACGTCTCGGAGCTGTGGTCCATCTTTGAGTTCCTCAATCCAAAGATGCTCGGTTCCCGGCGGGACTTCGTGCGGATGGCCCAGGGCGACGCGCTTCCTTTGGTGGCGCGGGGCCTGGCGCCTCTCCTTCTCCGGCGCCGGAAAGAGGACGTCCTCCGTGAGCTTCCGGAAAAGACGGAGCTCACCGTCTACTGCGACCTCCGGCCCGAGGAGCGGCAGGCTTACGACGCCCTGCGACGCCGCTACCGAGACGAGATCGATTCGAAGGCGGCCAAATCCGGCACCGCGGCGCTGCGCACGGACGTCCTCGAGGCCCTCCTCCGTCTTCGGCAGATGGCTTGCCACCCTGGCCTCATCGACGAGAAGAAGCGCAAGCAGTCTTCCACCAAGCTCGAGACTCTGGCGGCCCACCTCGAGGAGGTCGTGGCGGAGGGACACAAGGCGCTGGTGTTCTCTCAATTCGTCAAGCTGCTGGACATCGTGAGGGGTCGCCTCGACGGGTCGGGGCTCAAGTACGCCTATCTCGACGGGCAGGTCCGAGACCGCGCGCGGGTCGTGGACAGCTTTCAGAGCGACCCCGAGTGCCGCGTGTTTCTGATCAGTCTGCGGGCGGGGGGCTTGGGTCTCAATCTGACCGCGGCAGACTACGTGTTCATTCTGGATCCCTGGTGGAACCCGGCCGTCGAGGCGCAGGCCATCGACCGTGCCCACCGCATCGGCCAGACCCGACCCGTGTTCGCGTACCGCTACATCGCTCGCGACACCGTGGAGGAGAAGATTCTCGCTCTTCACCGGGACAAGCGCGCGCTCGCCGAAGCACTCATGGGAGGCGAAGGTGCCCAGAGCGGAAAGCTGAGTCTCGACGAGCTGCGGCTCCTCCTCCAGTAGACGGCGCGGGGCAGCCGCCCCATCTTGGAACCTCGCGCCGCTCCCTATGTAGCGTCGGTTACCGGATGTGGGCGGTTCAGTGGCGATTACCGCTTTCGCCCACATTGACTCCAACGCGGCTCTAGCGAGACAACCGGCGAGCGCGGCACGGACCGCGCGCAAGGAGCTTATCGAACCATGGCCAGCCTGAACAAAGTCATGCTCATTGGAAATCTCGGGGGAGATCCCGAGGTGCGTTATACGGCCAGCGGCTCGGCGGTAGCGAACTTCAACATCGCCACCTCAGAGCAGTGGAACGACAAAAACGGTGAACGCCAGGAGCGCACCGAGTGGCACCGAATCGTGGTCTGGGGCCGGCAGGCCGAGCACTGCGGGGAGTATTTGAGGAAGGGGCGTTCCGTCCACGTTGAGGGCCGCATTCAGACGCGGGAGTGGAACGACAAAGAAGGAAACAAGCGCTACACGACCGAAATCGTCGCTCAGAACGTAACGTTCCTCGGCAGTCGGGGTGACAGCGGCGGCGGAGGCGGAAGCTACGGCGGCGGCAGCGGCGGAGGCGGCGGCGGGAGCTACGGCGGAGGCGGAGGCGGCGGCGGAAGCTACGGCGGAGGCGGCGGAGGCGGCGGAAGCTACGGCGGAGGCGGCGGGAGTCGCGGCGGCTACGGCAGAGGCGGCGGCGGCGGCAG
>JBCBRU010000184.1:0-14221 GCA_039819565.1 Myxococcota bacterium
CCTCGCGCTGAGCGAAGATGCCCCGCGTCTGCTCCGAGAGCTCCTCGATCCCAGGCTGCCCGCGGCCCCCGGCGCCCTCGAAGGTGACCACCCGGGCCACCTTGGGCCCAAACGCGACCAGAGCTCTCAGCACCGCCGCCACGCCACTCGCCAACCCCAGAGGCACGCGGAGGAGGCCAGCGCCCTCGAGGCGGGGGGGCTCGAGCTGGGGGAACACCAGCGGCACCGACGAAGGAAGGAGCCCCACGAGATCCACCAGCGGAGCGGAGAGGCGAGCGGCCCCCGCCACCAGCCCTTCGGCCAGCTCTCCCTCGAACGCGAGGAACATCAGATCGGCGCCCTGGAGGGTGGATGCGTCGACCAGCACCGTCGTCGCGTCGATGTGTTCGGTGGTCGTCGCGCGCACGATGTCGGCCTCGACCCCGCGCTCCTCCAACAGTTCGGCGAGGGCGCGGCCCACGGCGGTGTGTGCGCCCAGAATGACGATCTTCATGGTTTCTTCTGCTTTTCGAGGGCCCGGGCGAGGTTGGCCTCAGCGGCGCTCGGCTGATGATACTCCGGCTCCAGCCGGGACGCAGGCTGTGCCTCCGAGCGCCGGCGCCAGGCCAGCCGGGCCACCGTCTCGGCCCTTGGCACCCTTTCCCCCCCCACCCTGACGGCAAAGCCGTGGGCAGTGAGCTTCGCGACCCCCGTCCCCCCGGCCACGGCGTCCGCGTCGCGGCGGGCCGCGATGGCTTCGGCCCGGTACAGCCCGACGGGCAACGAGGGATCCACCTCGGGTCCGCTCGGGCCCCCGACGTATCGGGCCGCGAATACATATTGGCCGCTGGCCTCGAGCACCGGCAGGGCCGCCGAGGCGTCCGCCGCCTCGAGGATCTGGGCGGCCAAGACCTCCAGCGAGCGCACGGGGACCACCGGACCGGGGCGGGACCGAGCGAGGCCCTTCAAAAAGGCCATCCCCACCCGGAGCCCGGTGAAGGATCCCGGCCCCGCGTCGATCGCGTAGAGGTCCGGAGGGCCGTGGGCCTCGAGCAGGGAAGCGACGAGCGGAGCCAGAGTGACCGCGTGATTGCGCTCCCCGAGCTCATAGGTCCCCGCAATCTCGCCTGCGTCGTCGAGCACGGCCACGGTCCCCTCCCGAGTCGCGGTCTCGATGGCGAGGAGCATCAGAAGATCTCGAGCGTGCGGAAGTCGTTTCGCAGGGCGAAGAGGAGCAGGAGGGCGAGGAGCGCGAGCCCCACGAGGGCCGCCTTTTCCCTCGCCTCCGGGGACAGCGGCTTCTTCTTCACCGCTTCCACCAGGCAAAACAGGAGGTGCCCCCCGTCGAGGACAGGCAGCGGGAGCAGGTTGAAGACGCCGAGGTTGATGCTGATGAAGGCGAGCATCTGAAGGTAGGTGAACAGCCCCGCGCGGGCCGCCTCGGCGGCCACCGAGAAGAACACCAGCGGGCCTCCCAAGCCGTCCGTCGAGACCTCGCGGGTCACCACCATCTTGAAGAGATGGGTGACCAGGAGACTGATGATCTGTCCGGTGAGTCGGACCGACTCCACCAAAGCCTCGTCGATGGACAGGCGGGCCGGCTCGAGCTCAGGAGAGAGCGTCCGACCCCAGTTCGTGTGGGTCCGCGCCAGGAGCGCGCACGCCACCCCGGCCTCAGGACGGGCCCCCTCTCCGAAGCCCGCGTCCCGCTCCTTGGCCAGGCCCTCCTTGGTGGGATGCTTACACCGCACCAGATCCGGGGCGAGCACCAGCCGCAGCACGTCGCCCTTTCGGCGAACATCCACGGTCACGGTGGGACTCCCCTCTTCTCCAGCTCCCCGGGTCTTGTCCGAGATGTCGGTCAGAAACCGCCAGAAGTGGTGAACCTCGACCCCGTCCAGGGCCAGCACCCGGTCCCCCGGGCGAAAGCCGGCCCGGTCCGCGGCCCCCCCCGGCACCACCGCCCGGACGAAGGTGCTTCCGAGGGCGAGGCCGAGATCGCTGAGCTTCCGAGCGTCCGACGGGACCTCGACTTCGAAGCGATGGACCCGGGGCCGAGCCGCCGCCACGAGGTCTCCGGCCGTCGCGGGGTCCTCACGGAGGACGCGTAGCTCGAGGGTGCGCCCCGCATGTCGGGTCAAGGTCCGCCCGAGCGCGTCGCCCCTGCGCACCGGCTCGTCCGCCACCGCCACGATACGATCGCCGGTCCGGAGCTGGTCGAAGCCCGGCGGCAGCCGGGACGGGTTGTCCACGCCGATGGCCGTCCCGTCGAGCGCCGACGACACCGAGATCATCCCCTTCTCGGTGGGCTTTCCGAACTCGTCGCGGGTGCCCACGGCCTTGGGCGTCACCTCGAGCACGAGGATGTCGTCGTCGCGTGCGATCTGCAGAGCCACGCGCTGTTCGGGGCGAGCGCTGATGAGCTGCACCACGCGGTCGAAGCTCCAGGTCCGCTCCCCGTCGATGGAGAGGATACGGTCTCCGGGAAGAAGACCGGCCTGGTCCGCCGCTTCGCCGGGCTCGACCTGCCCCACCACGGGAGCGATGACCTCGGGCTCGAGGAGGTTGTAGGCGAAGAAGCACACCACCGGAAAAACGAGGTTCGCGGCCGGTCCGGCGAGGGCGATGAGCGCCCGCTGGTGGATCGGAGCGCCGGTAAAGGAGCGGGCGCGGTCCTCCTCCGAGATCGGCTCTCCCGGATGCTCCCCCACCATGCTGACGAAGCCCCCGAGGGGCACCGCAGCCACCTGGTAGGTGGTCTCGCCGCGCGTGAAGGCGAACACCGGCGGGCCGAAACCCAGAGAGAATTTCGTGACTTTGACGTCGAAGAGCTTCGCCGCGAGGAAGTGCCCCATCTCGTGAACGAAGACGAGCACGCCGACGAACAAGATGACGGCGACGATGATGGCGGGGCTCATGCGAGAGCGCTGGGCTAACCCACGAGGCCCCTCTGCCGCAACCGCTCGCGCACGCTCGCGGCGCGAAGGGCTGGCCCTGACTCTTCGAGAATCACGTTGGGAGCCATGTGATGGGCACTCCGAGCACCACCCTTGCGTACAGGAACACCACCGGACCGAGGAAAAGGAGCGCGTCGATCCGGTCGAAGAGCCCGCCGTGACCGGGCATGATCTGGCCCGAGTCCTTCACCCCTACCGACCGCTTCAACATGCTCTCCGACAGATCGCCCATCTGCCCGAGCGCGGCCGCAAGGGGAGCGAGCACGAGAATGTGGGCGAGGGAGACCTGCGGGGCCAAGAAGTGAGTCTGGGCCACGGCCATGCCCGTGGCCGCCATCACCCCCCCGATGGCCCCCTCCCAGGTCTTGTTGGGGCTAATCACCGGGTAGAGCTTGTGCCGCCCGAGCCACCGGCCCACCGCGTAGGCTCCGATGTCGCTGAAAAAGGCGAGCACGGCGGCCAGGAGGAGCCAGAAGAAGCCGTCCGCCAGGTAGACGAGGGAGCTGGTCACGGATCCGAGGCCGCCGATCCAAAGGAGGCCGGTGCTGGTGAGAGCCATGCGAGAGGCCACCGTCTCCAGCTCGCCGGGGCGAAAGAGAAACCAGATCGCCGGTAGGAGGAGCGTCCCCGCCAGGATCGCAAGCCCACCTTCGGCCCGAGCCCCTCCGGTCATGACCCAGGTGGCCAGGAGAAGACCGAGGACCAGGCCGAAGATCCGGGACGGCCGATCGTGGGCCAGAAACATCCCGAAGAACTCGTAAAAGCAGACGCCCATCACGAAGAGGGCGAAGACCGCGAACCACCACCCTCCCCACCAGGCCGACACGAGGAGGACCGCTGCCGCCACGAGGCCGCTCGCCACCCGTACCGCCAGCACGGTCAATCCTCCTCGACTTGAGCGCTCGTCTTGCCGAAGCGACGCTGGCGCCCGCGGAAAGCCTCGATGCAGCCGTAGAGGTGGGCCCGTCCGAAGTCTGGCCAGAGGACTTCCGTCACCACCAGCTCCGCATAGGCCGCCTGCCACAAGAGAAAGTTGGACAGCCGCATCTCACCCGAGGTGCGGACGAGAAGGTCCAGCGGGGGAAGGTCCCGAGTGAACATGTATCCATCGAGAGCCGACTCATCGATATCGGACGGGTCGACCCGACCGTCGGCGGCGTCCCGAGCCAGCCTCTGACAGGCCGCGACGATCTCTTCGCGACTGCCGTAGGACAGAGCCAGCGTGAGCACCATGTCCTGGCCTGGGGCCGACTCCTCTTCGAGGAAACGCAGCTGATCTTGCACCTGGCGAGGAAGACGCTCGATCTGGCCGATCCCCTGGAGGCGGATCCCGTTCTCGAGGATAGTGGCGCGTTCCTCAACGAGATAGTCGAGGAGCAGAGACATGAGACGCTCGACCTCTAGACTCGGACGCCCCCAGTTCTGCACGGAGAACGCGTAGAGGGTCAGCGCCTCGATGTTGGCCTCGCGAGCGGCCGTGACCACTTCCCGGACGGACTTCGCTCCGTAGGCGTGCCCCTCCCAGCGATGCTTCCCACGATTCTCGGCCCACCGACCGTTTCCATCCATGATGATGGCCACGTGTCGGGGGAGGGGTCCGGGGGCGAGAACGGCGCCGTCCTCTCCGCTGCCGGCCGCACCCGCCTCTCCCATCAGACCTCCATGATCTCCTTCTCCTTCTTGGAGACCATCTCGTCCACGCCTTTGACGAGCTCGTCGGTCGCTCGCTGAATGCGGTCGAGCGCCTTCTTGGCGTCGTCTTCGGGAAGGTCTCCGTCCTTCTCCAAACTCTTCACCATCTCATTGGCGTCGCGGCGGGCGTTGCGAATAGAGATCTTCGCATCCTCGCCCTTGGCCTTGGCCACCTTGGTGAACTCTCTACGCCGCTCTTCGGTGAGGGGCGGAATGGGCAGGAGAATCTTTTCGCCGTCGTTCTGAGGAGAGATGCCCAGATCCGATGAGGCCCGGATGACTTTCTCGATGTCTCCCATCAGGTTCTTGTCGAACGGCTTGATGGTAATGAGACGCGGGTCCGACACGGTCAGCGTCGCCACCTGGTTGAGGGGGCTCTTGGCCCCGTAATACTCGACCCGAATGTTGTCGAGCATGGAAAGGTTCGCGCGCCCCGTGCGAATGCGGGTCAGGGCGGTCTTGAGCGCGTCGAGAGCCTGAGCCCCCTTCTCGTTCATCTCGTTGATGACGTCCTCTTCCATCTCATCTTCCTCCTTGGTGCGCGCTTCAGCCGGCCAGCTGAGTCTCGCGCGTGGATACTACGGTGCCGACCTCGTCACCGGCGAGGACGCGCCGTAAGTGGCCCGCCTTGCGCATATTGAACACGAGAATGGGCAGGTCGTTGTCCATGCAGAGCGAGATCGCGGTGGCGTCCATGACCTTGAGACCCCGGTTGAGCGCGTCGAGGTAGCTGACGTAGCGAAAGCGTCGGGCGCTCGGGTCGGTCTTCGGGTCGCGTTCGTAGACGCCGTCGACCTTCGTCGCCTTCATGATGACCTCGGCGTTGATCTCCATGGCTCGGAGACTGGCCGCGGTGTCCGTCGTGAAATAGGGATTGCCCGTTCCGCAGGCGAAGATGACCACTCGCCCCTTCTCCAGGTGGCGCACGGCGCGGCGGCGAATGTACGGCTCCGCGATCTGCGACATGGCGATCGCGGACTGAACGCGCGTCTCCAGGCCCAGCTTCTCGAGCGCGTCCTGTAGGGCGAGCGCGTTGATGGCGGTGGCGAGCATGCCCATGTAGTCGGCATTGGCGCGGTCCATGCCGCCGGTCGCCGCGGACACCCCGCGGAAGATGTTGCCCCCGCCGATCACGAGAGCCATCTGCACCCCGAGACTCTGGGCTTCCTTCACCTCGGCTCCGACCTGGCTGAGCACCGCAGGGTCGATGGCTCGACCGTCGCCGCCCAAGGCTTCGCCCGACAGCTTCAGAAGAACACGCTTGAATTTGGGGGGAGAGACCTCCTCGGCCATGGCCGGGCGACCCTAGCCAGGGCGGACTCCGGCGGCAAGGCCGGACCCGGCCCCGAAAGCTGTCCTATGGGCGGACTTTTCGCCGCGGTCCACCCCCGTCGCGCGTCCCGCGCCGCCGCCCGGACGCGCCTCGGACGCGGTGGCGCTCTTCATAGGAGCAATCGGCGTTGTCGGAGAGCGAGACCGCGCGCGCTCCCCGGAGGACCTGCGAAGAGGCTCGCCGAAGCCCCGCCTGCGAATTCAGCCGCGGGGAAGGAGGATGGTGAAGGTGGTGCCTCGACCCCGCTGCGAGCTCACTTGGATGTCTCCGCGATGGGCGTCGATCAGCTTCTTGGTAATGGCCAAACCCAGCCCCGAGCCCCCGTACTCCCGGGTGATGGAACTATCCACCTGGTAGAAACTCTCGAAGATGCGGTCAACTTTCTCCGGAGGGATACCGATCCCGTCATCAGAGACGCGGAAGCGCACGAAGTCTTCATCGGGCGGTCCGAACCGTCCCCCTTCGGCTCCGGGCTTCGGGCCTCGCCACACGTCGACCACGAGCCCGATGTATCCTCGTTCGGGGGTGAACTTCACCGCGTTCCCGAGAAGGTTGACGAAGACCTGACGGAGCTTGTCCCGATCTCCCTTGAAGGCCCGCGGGGCTCGATCCAGGTCCCGCTGAACGTTGATCGATTTCTTGACCGCCTGGGGGACGATGGAGGTGACCGCGTCCTCGACCAAGTCGGCGATGTCGACGTCGCTCTCGGTCAGCTCCAGGGCGCCCGCCTCCATCCGCGACAGATCGAGCAGAGAGCCGATGAGGCCGAGCAGACTCTCTCCCTTGTTGCGAATCGTGCCGAGGTACTTTCGCTGATCCCCGTTCAGATCTCCGGCCACCCCCTCGATCAGCATCTCGGAGTATCCAATGACGCTGGTCAGGGGGGTCTTGAGCTCGTGGCTCACCATGGCCAGAAAGGCCGATTTCATCCGGTCCACCTCTTGGAGCCGCTCGACCGAGGCTTGGAGCTTGTGGTTGGCCTCCGCAAGTTCGTTGTAGCTCGCCGTGATGGACTCTACGTGGAGCTTGCGGGTCATCACCGACTTCATGGCGATGAAGGTCACCGTGTCCACCACCCCGCGAAAGTTGGTGAGGATCTTCATGATCGTCTCGTCCGGAGCGCGACGAATCTTATCCCCGTACTGCCAGAGTCGGTGCGGGTCGAAGCCCTCCCCGAACTCATAGACGTCCTGGCCCGGCCGCTGCAGATCTGCGGGAAGAAAAGGTCCGTACACCACCCTGCCCAAGAGATCGCCAGCGTAGGACACGGGCATCACCACGTACTTCAGCCCCGAGAAGCACAGCTGCTCGACCACCTCGCCGTCTTCGAGCTCCGAGTAGCCGAACTGCTTGATCCGGGTCACCAGGGCCGTGCAGCGGCCCCGGCCGGTGCGGTTCGAGAAGATGTATCCGCACCAGTCCCCGTTGCCGACGCGAATGTCGACGAGCTTCGTCCCGTCCGCATCGAAGATCTTGATGCCGATCTTGTAGAGGTCGACGAAGCTCGCGCAGATCTCCCGGAAGGCGTCGATGTCGAGGAGGTCCGCGAGAGCGGGCTGCTGGTCGAGCACCGATTGCTCATGCGTCTCCCGGAGGTCCGAAACCCCGTCCACCACCTGCCCCAGATCGCTCGTCGAGGGAGAGAAGCCAGGCGCGCCCGAAGGGGACTGCCCGTGGATGTCATCGCCGGGCCCCCCGAGGATCGGGAGGCGCGAGGGCCGACGGTCGTCCCGATCGCTCACGGGGCGGGCTCCCGGCGAAAGATGGCGGAGAGAAACTCCTCGCGGTTGACCCCCAACATCTTGGAGAACTGATGCTGGGCCTCGAGGGATCGCCAAAGAAGCGAGAGGCAGCCCCGCAGGGTCTCCATGACGCCCTCTCCGCGGAGAGCCACGGCGCGAAACACGGGCTCTTTGCCCTGGCGGGCGAAAGCCTCGATCTCCTCGTTGCTGAGCACCTCGGGGAGGTCCAGCTTGTTGAACTGGATAACGGTGGGCACCGTGTCGGGATCGATGCCGTTGATCTTCAGGTTCTTTCGCAGCCCTTCGAAGGCGTCGTTGTTGGCCGCCCGCTGATTGCGCTGCGCGTCGGCGATGAACACCACCGCGGCGGTGCTCTGGAGGACGATGCGGCGGGTCGACTCGTGAACGACCTGACCCGGCACCGTGAACAGCTTGAGCTTCACCCGGTAGCCGGACCGGGTGACGAAATGGACGGGGAGGAGGTCGAAAAAGAGGGTGCGATCGCCCCGGGTGTCGAGGGTCATCAACCGGCCCCGGGAGTCCGGAGCCAAAAGGCCGTGGAGGGCCTCGATGTTCGTGGTCTTCCCCGAGAGGGCCGGTCCGTAATAGACGACCTTGAGCGTGACCTCGCGAGTGCGCGTGTTGAACTGCAAGCTGGCCTCACTCCCGACGCCGGGTTCGTTTCAGCAATCGGCCCCCACCGCCTCCGAGAGGCGGGCGAGCCCGGTCCCGTCCAGCCGAGTGCCTAGACCCTCGACCACCGATCGAATCAAACCCGGCCCTTCATAAATGAGGCCCGTGTACGTCTGGAGCAAGGTCGCGCCCGAACGAATCCGACGCCACGCATCTTCCGCGCTCATGATGCCGCCCACCCCGACGATGGGCATCCGCCCCTCGAGGCGCCGAAACAGGCGTTGGGTGAGCTCTCGGGCCCTCGGCTCGAGAGGGGCGCCGGAGAGCCCGCCGGCGATGGGCGGAGCCGTGCGGACGAGCTCGTGGCGGAGGGTGGTGTTGGTGGCCACGATGCCGTCGAGACCCAGCTCGACGGCCAGGTCCGCCACCGCGTCGACGTCCTCATCGGCCAGGTCCGGCGCCACCTTCAGTAAGAGACTCGGTCTTCCCGGACGGGCGTCCTCGGAGAGGCGCTGGCGCTCGTCGAGGACGCCCCGGAGCAAAGGACGAAGCACCTCGACGGTCTGCAGATCCCGGAGGCCGGGCGTATTGGGGGACGACACGTTCACCACCACGTAGTCCGCCACTGGGAACACGGAGCGGAGGGTGGCGCGGTAGTCGTCGAGGGCGTGCGCGTTCGGGGTCAGCTTCGCCTTGCCGATGTTGGCTCCGAGGGGGGCGCGGACCCGCCCCCCCTTTTTCGCGTCCGCGAGTCGGGCCGCCAGCTGATCTGCGCCATGGTTCGGGAAGCCGAGCCGGTTGACCACCGCCCGATCGGCCACCAGGCGGGCCAGACGGGGGGACGCGTTTCCGGGCTGGCCTTGGGCCGGGGTCACGGTGCCCAACTCGACAAAGCCGAAGCCGAGGGCGGCCCATGCTTCGATGGCCTCCCCGTCCTTGTCCACGCCGGCGGCGAGGCCGAGGGGGTTCGGAAAGCGAAGGCCGAAGGCCTCCATTTCCAGGCGGGGATCGGGACGGGGCGCGTAGAGCTTGCGCGCGAGGTGCCGCCCGGCGGCGTTCCCCCCGAGCCTGGACATCATGTCGAGGGTCAGACGGTGCGCCTGCTCCGCGTTCATCCGAAACAAGAGCGGACGCGCCGCCGCGTAGCCGAAGTCCATGGCCGGCTCCACTAAATCAGTCTTCCCCGGACTGCCACCACGCTTCGAGCTCCGCGACGTCTTGAAGCCTCCGAGCCGGCGGCAGGGCGGCGAGGAATCGGCGTCCGTAGCCCTTCTTGAGAAGACGCCCGTCCAGCAGCACCACCGCGCCGCGATCCGTCGCGGTGCGAATGAGACGCCCAAAACCCTGCTTGAGGCGCAGTATGGCGCGCGGGAGCTGGTCATGAACGAAGGCGTTCTTGCCGGCCGCGGCCAGGCGATGCCCGCGCGCCTGAACCAGCGGATCCGTAGGCACGTCAAAGGGAAGCCGATCCACGAGGACCAGCCGCAGCGGATCCCCGGGCACGTCGACGCCTTCCCAGAAAGACTGAGTGGCGAAAAGCACCGCGGGCGCCCTCTCCACCAGCTCGGCGATCAGGGCCCGCTTCGGCCGCTCGCCCTGCACGAGGCAGGGATAGGGGAGCTGGGGCGCGAGCTGGCGGTGAAGCGCTCGCATGGCTCGATGACTGGTGCACAAAAAGAGGGCACCGCCCCCCACGGCTCGGATCGCCTCGGCGCCGAGGGTCCCAAGCCGGTCCAGAGCCCCCGGGGCCCCAGGCTCGGGGGCATCCTCTGGTATGAGCAGGGCAGCTTGACGTTCGTAGTCGAACGCGGAGGGGAGACACAGCGCCGTACCGCCCTCGGGGACCCCGACCGAGCGGCGAAAGTAGGTGCACTCGGCGTCCCCGGTGGAGAGCGTGGCGCTGGTCAGCACCGTCGACTCGAAGCGATGAAAGAGGAAGCGCTCGAGGAGCCTCGCCACGTCCACCGGTGAGGCTCCAAGTCGCCCCTTCGCGCCGTGTCCCTCAGACCAGTACACATAGTCCGCATCCTCCGCCTCGAGGACGAAACGAAGCGCCGCCCCCACATCCTCCCCGCGCCGGGCGAGGCCCTCCGCGGCGGGCTCCACCGCCGCCTCCACTTCGAGACGTTCGACGAGGCCGCCCAGGACCTCGGAGAAGCGCTTGGCGGCCGCTCTCAGCCCCGCCCCGGCCGGATCACCAGGACGAAGGTTGTTGCGCCCCTCCCCGGACGGGAGCTCGGCGAAGGTCGCGGTCGCAGCCGACCCCACGCGGGCCGCGGCCTGCACCAGTCCGGCCGGCTCCCGCAAGTACACCTGCCCCGCCGCGAGCTGCGTGACGTCGCGAATCAGTCGCTCGACCTTCGCATAGCCGAGGACCCCACCGAAGTGATCGGCGGCGATGTCTTCGAGGCTATGGGCCTCGTCGATGACCAGCAGATCTGCATCCGGGAGAATCTGACCGAATCGCGCCCGGTCCCCCGCCAGCTCGGCCCGAGCCCGAAGCGCGAGATCCGCGAGGAGAAGATGATGATTCACCACCACGAGGTCGGCGTTCTCGCCTTCCTGGCGCATGCGGGTGATGAAGCATTCGCCGTATTTGGGACACCGTGTTCCCGTACAGGTCTCGGACCGGGCGTCGAGCCCGTCCCATACCGACGACTGCTCGGGGAGCCCTGGAAGCTCGGCGCGGTCGCCACGGGGCGAGGTCCGCGCCCAAAGCTCGATCTCGTCGATCAATTCCCGGGCCGACAGCTCCGTCGCGTCCTCGTGGCGCGGGGCCATGAGCGGCAGGCTACGTTGTCGAGTCTTACGATGCAGGCGATCGAGGCAGACGTAGTTGCTGCGCCCCTTCATGATCGCAAAGCGAACCTCGGCCCGGGGCCCCGAGGGTCCGCTCGCCGAGAACCCCCGTCCGCCCTCGGCCTCGGCGCGCAGGAGCTGAACGTCCATCCGCTCCAGAGCCGAAGCCAACCTCGGGATGTCCTTATCCAGAAGCTGATCCTGCAGCGTCTTGGTGTGGGTGCTTACCAACACCCGGCGCCCCGCGAGGGCCGCCGGAAGGAGATAGCCGAGGGTCTTCCCGACGCCCGTAGGCGCTTCGAGCACGAGGTGGTGTCCCTCCCCGAAGGCGAGCTCGACAGCCTCGGCCATGGCTCGCTGGGACGCGCGCGCCTCCCACCCGGGTATGACCTCGGCGAAAGGTCCATCCGGCCCCAGCAGATCCGCGGCGGAGCTAAACGTCACAGAGCTCCGAATGATGCCACGCTGCAGCGCGGCAGCAAGGGCCTCGCCCGCCGAGTTTGCGCGACCGGTCCATCAGCGTTCCCCGGAGCAAGACGACTCTGTCGCTTCTTGGAAACAAGGTCGGCACATGTGAACACACGTACCGTGCGAAAGGGGTGACGACACCGATAGCCTCTTGCTACGCCGGGGGACCATGCCTGACGCGCTCGATGCCCCCGAGTCCTACTCGAACCGCGAGCTGTCCTGGCTGTCGTTCAACGAAAGGGTGCTCGGCCTCGCTGAGCGCTCCGACCTCCCCCTGCTCGAGCGGCTCAAGTTCGTGGCCATCGCCCACTCGAACCTCGACGAGTTCTACATGGTCCGGATCGGGGGCTTGGAGCGGGAGCTTCAGCGCGGCTCGCGGGCCTTCGAGCCCGGACCGGACGGCCTCAGCGTGGCCGAGGTGCACGAACGAGCCCATCGTTCGGCCCGAGCCCTCGGGGCCCGCCTCGGAGACCTCTACATGGACGTGCTCCGTCCGGCCCTCGCCTCGGAGGGCGTCGTCCTGGCCACCCGCGACGCCCTCGACGGTGAGCTCGCGGAGGTCGCCGAGCGCTTCTACCGGCGAGAGGTTCACCCCGTGCTCACGCCGCTGGCGATCGACCGCGCCCACCCCTTTCCGATGCTCCGCTCGGGATCCGTCAATCTCGCCCTCCTCGTCGAAGCCCACCCCAACGGCAAGGGCACGGCCGTGCGCACCGGACGCATGAGCCACCCGGGCACCCTATTCGCGCTCGTGCAGGTGCCCGCGGTCCTTCCCCGCTTCATCGCCCTGTCCCCCGGCGAGGGCCGGGATCGGATGTATGTCGCTCTCGAGGACATCGTGGCCCGCCACGTGGCCGATGTATTCCCGGGCCACCACATTCGAGAGGCCGCGGCCTTTCGCATCACCCGCTCCAGCGACCTCGACTTCGTGGAGGAGGAGGCCGACGACCTTCTCGCGACCATCCGCGACGAACTCCGGCGTCGCGACCTGGGAGAGCCGGTGCGGCTGGAGATCGAAGCCGGCGCTTCGGAGGAGCTGACCCGGGAGCTGATGAGCCGACTGGAACTCGGCGACTCCCACCTCCACCGCTGCCGCGGCCCCGTAGCCGGTAAGGACCTCATGCGGGTGTTTGGAGAGGTTCAGCGGGCGGACCTCAAAGACCCCACTTTCAACCCTTTGCCGGCCCCTCGGCTGCGCTACGCAGCCTCGATCTTTCGGGCCATCGCGGAGCGGGACATCCTCCTCCATCACCCCTACGAGTCCTTTCGTCACGTGGTCGATTTCATCGAGCAGGCGGCCGAAGACCCGGACGTGGTGGCCATCAAACAGACGCTCTACCGCACCAGCGGGGACTCCCCCATCGTGCGGGCCCTGACCCAAGCCGCCGAGCAAGGCAAAGATGTCACCGCGCTCGTAGAGCTCAAGGCGCGCTTCGACGAGGCCAACAACATCGCCTGGGCCCGACGACTCGAAGAGTCGGGCGTGCACGTGGTGTACGGGCTCATCGGCCTCAAGACCCACAGCAAGATGCTCCTCGTGACTCGGCGCGAGGGCGACCAGCTCAAGCGCTACCTCCACCTCGGCACCGGAAACTATCACCCCAGCACCGCCCGCCTCTACACCGACCTCGGGCTCTTCACGGCCCGCGAGGACATGACCCACGACGCCATGATCCTCTTCAACGTGCTCACCGGGTACGCAGAGCTTCCAGAGATGAAGCAGCTCGTGGTGGCGCCCTTCACGCTCCGGCAGCACATTCTGGATCGGATAGATGGGGAGATCCGCCACGCCAAGGCGGGGCGACCCAGCGGCATCATCGCCAAGATGAACTCCCTGGTCGACGGCGAAATCATCCGTGCCCTCTACCGAGCCAGCCAGGCCGGGGTGAAGATCGACCTCGTCATACGTGGGATCTGTTGCTTGCGCCCCGGGATCCCCGGAGTCTCCGAGAACATACGGGTTCGGTCGATCCTCGACCGTTTCCTCGAGCACTCACGGATATTCGTGTGGACCCACGGCGGGGATCAGCGGCTCTATCTCTCTTCAGCCGACTGGATGCCCCGAAACCTCAACCGTCGCATCGAGTGCTGTTTCCCGGTGCTCGATCCTCAGCTTCGCGAGCGGATCCTCGAGACCCTCACCATCGAGCTCGCTGACAATACCTTCGCGTGGGACCTGGAGGCGGACGGAACCTATACCCCCGTCGCTCCCCACGGTTCCACCCCGCGCCGGGCCCAACGAGATCTCATCGACCTGACCAAGGTCCGCTCGAAGAGCGAGCAGGCCAGCGTGCGACCGGAGCTCCACAAAGCCTCCCGCGCCGCGATCAGCCCCGTCATGCGCGTCCTGGAAGCACAGCGGCGTCGGCAGGCTTAGCCCGACGCCGGCCCGCAGGGGCAAAGAGAGCCAGCGCCTTCTTCGCTAACGGAGCGGCCAGAGAAAATCCGTGTTCGGGTCTCGCCCGCTAGGACCCCGGGCCGAGCGCCTCGAGGACGTCCCCCGCGAGCACCGCGGCGGCAGGGTCGAGCTCAGCCCCGCAGATCGAAGCTACGCTGGCTCGAGCGCCCCTGAGCTCCAGACGCTCGGCGACCCCCACGAGGCGCCGTGCGGGCTGCGC
>JBCBRU010000185.1:0-14196 GCA_039819565.1 Myxococcota bacterium
CCACCCTCGACCTCGCCCTCGGCGCCGGAGCTGGATTTCTTCGCACCTACGACCTGAGCAGCACCGAGGGCGAGGTCGAGGGTGGAGGGCCGCTCGGCGGGGCGCCCGAGGGTCACGGTGGCGGCCGGAGGAGCGGGCGGGGCCGGCTCGGGTTCGGCCGGCGGCGGCACCCGAGCTTCGGCCACAGCAGGGACCTCGGGAGGCGCTTCGGCGGCGGGGGGGGCCCCGGAGCCGACCGCCACCTCCGCAGGCGCCAAGGCGAGAGGGGTTTCACCGGCTTCGAAGAGCTCGGCCAGCCGAGTGAGGAGCTTGTCCGCGATCTGGGCCCCGCGACTTCGGGCCTGCGAGCGGGGCTTTTGAAAGTACAGGCGCTCGTCCATCTGGATGGCGCCATCCGTGGCTCGCACCAGTCGGGCCCGCACAGAGTAGCGACGGCCCTTTCGGCTCAGGTAGAGGTCGACGATGTAGTCGGCCTCGACCTCTCGGCCGAGCCGGGCCCAGGCGCGGGGGCGGAAACGCCGCAGGGAGCGGCGCCGTCGCCGGCGCGCCGCCTCCAGGGCTTTGGGGTCGACCTCGGCGGCGAGAGCCTCGGCCAGGCCCTCGCGCACTCCGGCCGTCATCGCGGTCTTGCCGGAGCGCGTCTTGCCCCGAGCGGTGGGGACGGCGACGACGAGCTCCTTCAGCTCGGCGGCTTCCGCGAGCGAGCTCGAGACCGTGACCAGGGCCAGCGCGACGACTGCGGACCGCATGGGGCAAGGCTAACCGATTCGGTCGCAGGGCGGGTGAAGCCCGCAGGGGCGGAGGTCCCCGAAAAACACGAACGCCTGCTTTGGATGTGTTTTGGGATGAGGGAGGGAAACTTCGCCCCCGCGGGCGCCCCGAAGTACCGCAACGGTTGTTCCAGCTCCGGTCAGACCTGCCCTCTGGGGGTTCGAGCCTGCATACTCGGACACCCACGTCTTGGGTGTGGCAAAAAAGCGACACCGGGTTTGTACTAGGCCATGCGTCCCCTCATTCAGGCTATCGGGCTGATTTTGGCGGGTTTGGCCGCTCTCGGGCTCACCGCCTGGCTCATCTTTGGCGCCTCCGGATCTCGACCGGCTTCGAGCGGTGACGTGGGGGAGGTGGTGGTCTTCGCGCAGTTCCCCGACGGTCCGCGACCGCTCCCGGTCGGCCGCCCCTCGGCCCTCCGGAGGCCCCAGTCTCTGGCCTTTCGCGTCTCCGCCGAGGGCCAGGGTCCGCGGCGCCTCCGGGTGGACGTGGAGTCGCCCACGGGGCTTCGCACTCTGCACGAGGAGACCCTGAGAGCCCCCCTCGATCGGCATCACCTCAACTTCGTGGCTCGGTTCGGCGAGCGGGATCCCGACCGTTGGACGCTGGTCGTCGTGATCGAGGCCCCCCATGATCGGCCCCGCGTGCGTCGCTACCCGATTCAACTGGTCACCCGCGCCCATCGTTTCTGGGATGGTGAGCGCTGATGGGTGTTCCTCAGCCCCACCGCTTGTTCGTCCCCTGCGCGCCGGGCCTCGAGCCCTGGCTCCTCGCCGAGATTCGCGCGGTGGGCGGGGTGCGTCCCCGAGCCGTCGGGGGCGGGGTCGAGCTCGAAGCTAATGACCACGTGCTCGCTCGGACGCTGCTCGAGGTGGGGCTCGGCCTCGACGTCCGAGCGCGCCTGGGCGCCTTCCCGGCCCACTACTTCGATGCCATCGCGCGGGGGACGGCGGCGCTCCCCTGGGGGCGCTTCGTCGGGCCTGGCCAGACCGTCGAGATTCGTGCGGCGGCCCGTCGCTCCAAGCTCCTTCATACCGGTGCCATCGAAGAGCGCGTCCTCGAAGGCATCAAGAAGGTCGTGGGGAGTCTGGCTACGGACGATCCCGACCCCTGGCGCGTCTACGCTCGCCTCGAGCGCGACCAGCTCTCCCTCTCGATCTCCCTGGCTGGAGAGCCGCTCCATCGCCGGGGCTATCGACTCCAGACCGGCAAGGCACCCTTACGAGAGGACTTGGCTCGAGGTCTGCTCGCGGTGGCGGGCTGGAGCCCGGACGAAGCCTTTGTGGATCTGTTCTGCGGCTCGGGAACCCTGGCCATCGAAGCGGCGCGTTGGGCCTGCGCGCGGCCCCCGGGGTGGGACCGCGGCTTTCACTGGACCCGCGCCCCAACCTTCGATGCGGAGCGCTGGGCGAAAGTGAGAAAGGGTCTGGAGAGCCGGATACGGTCCTCCGCCCCGAAGGAGATTCGAGCGAGCGACCGGGACGCGGGAGCGGTGGCCGCCGCGCGGGCCAACGCCGAGCGGGCTGGCGTGGGCGGCGCCATCTCCTTTTCGGAGTCGGCCTTGGGCGCGGCGGAGCTCTCCGGGATGGCGGGGCCGGGGCTCTGGCTGAGCAATCCGCCCTTCGGTACGCGGGTGCGAGGGGGAGGGCTACGCTCCCTGTACCAAAGTATCGGTCACCGCTTCCGGGAGCTCCCGGTCGGATGGCGCTTGGGACTCCTGGTGGACGACCCGAAGCTCGCGCACGGCACCGGCCTCGACCTCAAGAGCCGGGTGCTCTTGGACCACGGGGGCAAGAAGGTCCGGCTCTATACCACCGGCGAGGACGACGACGCAGGCTGAGAAGGCCGAACAAGAGCAGGCCGCCGAGTCCCGCGAAGCGTCCGCGCTTCGGAGCAGCGCAGGTGCACCCGTCCTCTTCGTCGGGGGCAGCGAGGGGGCCCATGTCGGTCCCGCCATCGGCAGGCATCCCTGCGTCGAGCGCGCTTCCCGCGTCCGCCGGGAGTCCCGCGTCGTCCGCGCTTCCCGTGTCCGCGGGGAGCCCGGCGTCTTCCGTGCCTCCGGCGTCGTCAACGCCGCCTGCGTCCTCGGCGCCGCCGGCGTCGTCGGCGGAGCCTGCGTCCTCGGCGGAGCCCGAGTCCGGGGCCATGGACATGTCGGGGGGACCGACGTCGGCGGGAGCCCCGCCGTCCTGCGCGGAGCCCCCATCCGGATTCGGGCCCCCGTCAGGGTTCGGGCCGCCATCGGGAGGGGGACCGCCGACGTCGGGGCCGACGGTGGCGTCGCCGAGGCCCCCGTCCGGAGGCGCCACGCTTCCATCGAGGCCTCCGTCGGGGGGAGGAAGGCCAAGATCGCCCGGACCTCCATCGCCCACCCCCGCGTCGGCGACCGGAGGGAAGACGGTATCGTCGGCCGGATCGTAGACCGTCCCGAGCGGCGGCGCCGTCCCGATGGTCCATACGCAGGTCGGATCCGCCAGCTCCGCTCCGTTGGTGGCGCCATCGCCGTCGCTGTCGAGGGGACAGACCCGCGCCCAGTCCACGTTGACTCCGCTGAGGAACGCGTCGACGTCGTCACCAAAAACGTTCAGGGGAGTGCCGCCCCCGGAACTATGGCAGGTGTCGCAACCGTTCGAAGTCCTCGGAAGCTGCGACAGCCGGAAGGGACGGGCATCGGCCGGAGCGGCGATCAAGGACGCGAAGAGGGCGAAGGCAAGCGGATGAACACGGAGCATGGATTTTCCCGGGGGCTATGGCCGAATACCGTCGAGGCTAAAGCTTGGGCGAGGAGGAGGCGCGGGGAGGCGTGAGCGCTCCTGTCCTCCTGTTGTTCGGGCTGGCCGCGCCCGAAGGGGCGCCTCCCGCTCTCGATCGAGCCTTGGCGCGCATGGAGCAGGACGTGGTGCGGACCTTGGCCGTCCGCGGCTTCCAGGTCCGTCCCGCGTCGGCCCGCGCGCGGCGGCCGGCGCTGGGCGAGCTGACCTCCGCGGTCGACCTGGCCGGCCGCTACGATACGGATCGCCTCCTCGTGCTGGATCTCGCCAAAGACCGCTCGGGCGTGTGGGTCGCTCACTTTTTGCGCGGGTTGGGGGGCGCCTTCGACTACCGAAAAGTCGGGTGCAAAGGAGCGCCAGACCTCTCCTGCCCTGGGCTCGTGAACGGCATCCTCGCCGGCCTGCGCCCTCGGGCCGCCCTCGACGTAGATATGGGGGCGATGCTGCGTGAGCGTTCCAAAGCGGTCACTCGGTGCGTTCGCGCCGAAGACCGACGGCCCGTGGCGGAGAGGATCTTCGGCACCCTCGAGCTCGAGCTCGAAGTCCGGCCGTCGGGAAAGCTGCGGGTGAGGGCGGTGGCGCCCGCCCGGGTCGCCTCCACTCGCCTCGGAAGATGTTTGACCCGAGCGTTCGAGGTCGTGGATGTCGGTCCCTTCGAGGGCGAGGCGATTCGAGTGCGGATACCGGTAGACCTCTAAGCTCGCCCGCTAAAGGCTACAGGAATGTAGGTCCGAGAGCGGATTCCTACAGGAACGTGGCAATTGTGGCGTCGAATCCCGACATGCGCTGTGGCGCAAGTGTTGCATGTTCGACGCCGAGGGGTCCGGTCGACCCAGGAGCAAACAGCAGTATGAAGAGCAAACTCGAGTACATTTGGTTGGACGGCTACAAGCCCACCCAGAGCTTGCGCGGCAAGACGCGGGTCGAGTCGAACTTTGGCGGCACCCTCGAGGAGTGCCCAATGTGGTCGTTCGACGGCAGCTCCACGGAGCAGGCCGACGGCAGCTCGTCCGACTGCCTCCTCAAGCCGGTGATGTGCATCCCGGATCCCGGTCGCAAGAACGCCTACCTCGTCATGACCGAGGTCCTGAACGCCGATGGCACCCCCCACGAGTCGAACGGGCGGGCCACCATCGACGACGACGACGACGATTTTTGGTTTGGGTTCGAGCAGGAGTACTTCCTCTGGGACCCCGCCACCAACCTTCCCCCTGGCTTCCCGCCCGGCGGATACCCCCCGCCGCAGGGGCCGTACTATTGCTCGGTGGGCGCCAAGAACGCCTACGGCCGCGACATCGTCGAGGAGCACCTCGACCTCTGCCTCGAGGCAGGGCTGAACGTCGAGGGCATCAACGGCGAGGTGGCCGCGGGACAGTGGGAGTTCCAGGTGTTCGCCAAGGGCGCAGCCCGGGCTGGCGACGAGACCTGGCTGTCCCGATACATCCTCGAGCGCACCGCGGAGGAAGCGGGCTTCGCCATCAACTGGCATCCCAAACCCCTCGGCGACACGGACTGGAACGGCTCCGGTATGCACGCAAACTTCTCGAACGCCCTGATGCGGGAGTCCGGGAAAGAGCAGACCTTCGTGACCATCTGTGAGGGCTTCGGAAAGAACGTGAGCCGTCACATCTCGGTGTACGGCGCCTACAACGACGAGCGTCTCACCGGTAAGCACGAGACCCAGTCCATCGACCAGTTCAGCTACGGCGTTTCCGACCGCGGAGCTTCGATCCGCATCCCGATCGGGACGGTCGAAGACGGCTGGAAAGGGCGCCTCGAGGACCGCCGTCCGGCTTCCAACGCCGACCCCTATAAGGTGGCTGCCGCCATCGTGAAGACCACCAAAGAAGCCCTCCTCTAAACAGCCCGTTGATCTGGAGCTGCACGGCGCTGTCGGCCGGTCTTTCCGTGAAATGCTCCGACCGGCTTCGCCGCTCCTCGGTCGCGTATGCCCGATACGCTCACCTCGTCGTCGCCATACATCTCCAAATCAACGGGCTGCTAAGCGGCTCGCCCGGTCCTCGCGGGCGCGCTTCGCCCGGTCGGGCGTGGCTTCTTCCGTGGCCGGTCGTGCCGGCCTATTTCCCACCCGTCCGCAGCTCGGCGCCCCAGTCTTCGGAGAGCTCCCGAATGAGCTGATCTGCGGCGGGGATTCTCTCCCCTGGATCTCTCTTGAGACATCTCATGCAGACCCCCTCGAGGAGGTCCGGGATTTTGTACGTCGACTGGATCTTTGACGGTGGGAGGGGCTCTCGCGTCTCGATGGCGCGAAGGATCTCGTCGATGGTGTCCCCTCGCGGAGGGAGCTCCCCCGCCAAGACCTCGTAGAGAATGATTCCCAGGCTATAGATGTCGGTGCGCCCATCGATGTCCGGATCGCGCCGCGTTTGCTCCGGAGACATATAGCTCGGAGTGCCCTGGAGCTTGTCGTGATCGGTGAGGGTTGAGGCTCGTCGAGTGGACAGGGGCCGCTCCGGGTCGGCCGCTTCGGGCGCGGGCGCGTCCTCGGCCCGAGGGTGGCGATGACGGACCTTGGCGAGGCCCCAGTCCATGAGCAGGACCTCGCCGTACGGCCCCACCAAGATGTTCTCAGGCTTGAGGTCACGGTGAATGACCCCGTGCGTGTGGGCGTAGGCCAAGGCTTGCGCGACCTGGACGATCACCCCCACCAGCTGGGTGAGATCGTACCTCTCGCGATAGTCGAGGACCTCTCGGAAGGTGTAGCCGTGCACGAACTTCATCGTGAAGTAGAGCCGGCCCTGTCGGTCCTCTCCGAGGTCGTATACGGGCACGGTGTTGGGGTGCACGAGCATGGCCGTCACCCGGGCCTCGCGAAGGAACCTCTTCCTTTCCACCGCGTGGTCGCAGAGCTCCGGCCGCAGCGACTTGTAGCAGACGGTCCGAGACAGCCTCAGGTCCTTACATGACTGGATGATGCACTTGCCGCCCTTGGCGACGGTCTTGAAGTAGGCATAGCGGGTGCCGGCGGTGAGACCCGCCAGGGGAGCGTCCGTGTCCTCGATGTGGAGAACCGCCAGGTTCTCTTGGGGGGGCTTGGGAAATCTCACGCGAACTCCCTCGGAGGCGCTCTGGCCTACGGTTGTGTAGGACTACACCGGCCGCACTCCCGAGACACGCCCGGAAAAGCGCGTCCAGGGTTCGAGATTTAGAGGACGTGGGAAGAAGCCAACCTGGGGGCCGAAGGGACCCCTCGGGACGGCCGAGGTCCGGACGCGGCAGCCCGGTGCGTGCCGTCGGGCTCGCCACCGTTTTTTCCTCTGGTGGGCCCGTGGTCTGACCCTGGAGACGGCTCAGCCTACCGGTCCGACGTTTTGGTAGGGCTCCCATCAGGGCTTTCCTACGTGGGTGAAGGGAGGAGGTGAGGAGCGCAAAGACTGCTGATTGGTACGCGAATTGTTAGGCTAGGAGTTTGGTGTTTCGCTCTCGTTCGCCCTCCTGGGGTCGAATTAGTCGATCTCAGCCTGTAAAGCGTCCAAAGCGATACGCATCGATCCGTCCCCACGGTCCAGAAACTCGAACGAAGCGGACTGATGTCAATCCCCGCGTCGCTCTTTTCTGCCCCGCACAGGGTAGGAGCTCCGATGACCCACTCTTCCACTCGAATCCTTCAACCTGGCCTGCTGGCCGTTCTCATTGCGTCCTCTTCTTCCGTGGCGGCGGCTCAAACTCCGTCCGAGCAGGCCTCCTCGGAAGGGCCTTCCACCTCGATCTCGGTGGTCCTGAAGCAAGACATCTTCTTCGGTTTTCACGGCATCGGACAGGTGTCCGCCGGGCTCACGGACAGCCTGGACATCACTTTTTATGCGATCCTCTGGACCCGGGATGCCTTCGGCGCCGGGGCCTCCGGCGGGAATCTCTGGACCGAGTTTGGGGGCGGCCTCAACCTCTCCCTGCTTGACGGCAACCTGTCCATAAATCCTCAAGTCGGGCTGCTCAATGGTACCTTGCTCTCGGGGAACGCGGAGCGCGGCCTCACCATTGAGGGCTTCGTACCCAACATCACGCTGACCTACGGCGATGGCTTTCTCGAGGGTCAGATCTATGCGGGCATGTATCTCGCGCTGCGAGAGCTGAATGGTTCGCCCAACAACGAGTACCTCCACTATTGGGCCAACTTGGGGATCGGGCTCACCTCGTGGCTGTCCGTCGGCGCCCATTGGGAGCATCTGTGGCAGACCCGTGGGTCGGGACCTGACCCGACGGACGTGTACCAGTGGCTCGGACCCTACGTAGAAGCGAAGAGCGGAGCAGGGTTCATCCGCTTCGCGGGCGGCATCGACCTCGTACCGGACGACACCTCTGACTTCTACCAGGTGAGCATCGGGCTCTCGATTTAGCCCGGCTCGGTGGGGGAGGTCCCGCCGGGCCTCAGCGGTCCGTGACGGCGCCCGTCGAGGCGTTAGAGACGAGGCGGGCGTACTTGCTGAGCACGCCTCGCTCGACCTTCCTTGGCCGATGGGGAAGCGAGCGTCGACGCTCCGCAAGCTCACTTTCGTCGACGTGGAGCTGGATCTGCTCCGACACGGCGTCGATGGAGATCTCGTCTCCGTCCTGCACGAGGCCGATGGGGCCGCCCTGGGCCGCCTCCGGGCAGACGTGACCCACCACGAAGCCGTGGCTTCCCCCCGAGAATCGTCCGTCGGTGACCAAGGCCACTTCGCCCCCCAGTCCCCGACCCATGACCGCAGAGGTGGGGGACAGCATCTCGCGCATCCCCGGGCCCCCCACCGGCCCCTCGTTGCGAATGACGATGACGTGGCCCGCCTCGACCTCGCCATCGAGAATGCCTCGGAGCGCGGTCTCCTCGTCCTCGAAGACGATGGCGACGCCTCGAAAGCTCTCCCCCTCCTTGCCGCTGATCTTGGCCACCGCCCCCTCGGGGGCGAGATTGCCCTCGAGGATCTTGAGATGCCCGTCGGGACGGACCGGAGCTTCGAAGCTCTGCACCACCGTCGCCGATTCAGGGTAGGGCGGCACGTCGGCGAGGTTGTCGGCCAGGGTGCGGCCGGTGACGGTGAGGCAGTCGCCGTGGAGGAGGCCGCGCTCGAGGAGCATGCGAAACATGGGCGCAACTCCGCCTTCGGCGGCGAGCTGGGCCATGTGGTGACGACCGCTCGGCTTGAGATCTGCGAGGACGGGGACCTTCTGCCCGATGCGGCGGAAGTCCTCCAGACCGAGCTGGAGCTCGGCCGCGTGGGCGATGGCGAGGAGGTGGAGGACCGCGTTGGTGGAGCCGCCCAGGGCGATGACGGCGGTGATCGCGTTCTCGAGGGACTTTCGGGTCACGATGTCCCGAGGTCGTACGTCGGCGTCGAGGAGGCGAGTGACGGCGCCGCCGGCCTTTCGACAGCGGTCCGTCATCTCGTCCGAGAGGGCCGGGGTGCTCGAGGCGTTGGGGAGGCTGAGACCGAGGGCTTCGACCGCGGAGGCCATGGTGTTGGCGGTGTACATCCCGCCGCAGCTCCCAGGGCCAGGGATGGCGTTGGCCTCCACCACCCGGAGCCCTTTGTCGCTCAGGGTGCCGGAGGCGTGTTGCCCGACGGCCTCGAAGATCGAGATGATATCGAGGTCCTGATCGCCCTTTCGGCCGGGGTCGATGGTGCCTCCGTAGACGAAGACCCCCGGACGGTTCAGGCGCAAGATGGCCATCACGCACCCGGGGATGTTCTTGTCGCATCCCCCCACCGTCACCACGCCGTCGAAGCCCTGGGCGCCCACCACCGTCTCGATCGAGTCGGCGATGACCTCCCGGGAGACGAGGGAGTACCTCATCCCCGGAGTACCCATGGAGATGCCGTCGGACACGGTAATGGTGCCGAAGCGCACCGGGGTGGCCCCGCCCCCGCGGATGCCCTCCTCCACGGCCTCGGCCAACCCGTCGAGGTGCATGTTGCACGGCGTAAGCCCGCTTGCGAGGGAGGCCACGCCGACTTGAGGGCGCTCGAAGTCTTCGTCGCGAAAGCCGACGGCGCGAAGCATGCCCCGCGCTGGCGCGCGCTCCGGTCCGTCGACGATGACGCGCGAGTGGCGTCGGCCCGGGGCCTCTGGCGTGTCGGTCATGACGAGCCCACCCCGCTCGAGAAGGATTCGCGGAGCCCATCCGAGCCGCGGCGCACGGCGACCACGCCGCTCCTCGCGAGCTCCACCACCTCGGCGTCCTGCAAGATCATATTGATGAAGTTGGACAGCTTGTCGGCGCTTCCCACGATCTCGAAGGTGATGGTGTCCGGAGTCATGTCGACGCTCTTGGCCTTGAAGATGGCGGCGATGTTGAGCAGGTCGCTCCGATTGGAGGGATCGAGCCGAACCTTCAAAAGGACGAGCTCGCGCTCCACGTGGGGGCGCTCGGTGACGTCTTCGATGACGATGACCTCCGTCATCTTGGCCAGCTGCTTTCGAATCTGCTCGATCACGTTGTCGTCGCAGCCGAGGCACACCGTCATGCGGCTCATGGAGGGATCCTCCGTGGGCGAGACGGTCAGAGAGTCGATGTTGTAGCCTCGGGCGGCGAACATGCCGGAGGCCCGCGACAACACGCCGTGCCGGTTCTCGACGAGAACCGACAGCACCCGGCGATCTTTGGTCCGAGGGGGGACGAGGTGAATCACGTCATTCATCGTCTGCTTCCTTTTGCCTAAAACAGGTCCGCGCGCGTCTCGCCGCTGAAGCCGTCCGACTCCTTCGGGTCCCGCGGGGTGATGTGATCACCCACGAGCATGTCTTTGTATCCCTTGCCCGGGCCCACCATGGGCATGACCAGGGCTTCGGGATCCACCATCACTTCCAGGAAGGCGGCCCCGGGGTGCTGAACGAAACGAGCCAGGGCGTCTTGGAGGTCCTCCGCCTTGCGCACCCGCTCTGCAAACTCAAACCCGTCGGCTTTCGCGACTTGGATGAAATCCTTGGTGTGCATGGTCTTGTCGGTGCCGCTGAAGCGATTACCGAACATCAGCTTCTGCCACTGGCGGACCATACCATCGCCCTCGTTGTTGAGGAGGAGCACCTTTACGTTCACCCCGTAGGTGGTGATGGTCTCGAGCTCGCCGAGGTTCATGCGGATGCTCCCGTCCCCGTCCACCACGATCACCGTCTCGTCGGGTCGGGCCAGGGCGGCCCCGATGCCGGCGGGCACCCCGAAACCCATGGTGCCCATCGAGCCGGAGGTGAGCCAGGTGCGCGGCCGCTTGAAGTCGAAGTAGAGGGCGGCGAACATTTGGTGCTGCCCCACCCCGGTGGAGACGATCGCGTCTCCCCGGGTGATTTTGTTGAGCTCGTGGATCACCTCCTCGGGCTGAATGCTCGAGCCGGCCCGGTTCCAGTTCAGGCAGTGCTTCTCTTTGAGAGATCGGCAGTGCTTCCGCCATCCCTCGAAGGACTTTTCGAAGCCGGACCGACGCCCGTGCTCGGTCAGCTCTTGGAGGCAGGTCTTCGCGTCTCCGATATGGCTCCAGGTGACCGCCTTGACCTTGCCGATCTCGGCCGCGTCGATGTCGATGTGGGCGATGTGGCGGGCGTTTGGAGCGAACTCCTGGACCTTACCCGCCACCCGGTCGTCGAAGCGCGCCCCCACCGCAATGAGGAAGTCACAGTCCTCCACCGAATAGTTGGCGTAGGGGGTGCCGTGCATCCCCAACATATGCATCGAGTCCTCGTCCGTGGTGTCGAGTCCGCCGATGCCCATGAGGGTCGTAACCCCGGGGATACCGAAGGTCTTGGCGAAGTCCCGGAGCGCTTCGGCTCCGTCGCCGAGGACGATGCCTCCCCCCGCGTAGAGGAGCGGCCGCTCCGCCTGACCCAGGAGCCGAAAGAAAGCGTCCCGGCCCCGCTCCGTGGTGCGGCTGGCCTCCAGCTGGGCGAGCCTTCGCTCGTAGCCCCGCATGTGGATGATGCCTTCCCCTCGGAAGGTGCCTCGCCAGTTCTGGACGTCCTTGGGGAGATCGATGACCACGGGGCCGGGGCGACCGGTGGTGGCGATGCGCCACGCGGTCCGAACCGTGGCTTCGAGCTCGTTCGGGTCCAGCACCAAGCAGGTCTGCTTCGCGCAGGCGGACATGATGTTGTACACCGGCGCCTCCTGAAAGGCGTCGGTGCCCATCGCCGCGCGCGGGACCTGACCGCTGATGAGGATGCAAGGGATGCTGTCCGCCATGCAGTCCCGGATGGGGGTCACGGCGTTGGTGGCGCCGGGTCCGCTGGTCACGATGAAGACCCCGGGGCGACCGGTGGTGCGGGCGTAGCCGGCGGCCATGAAGCCCGCCCCTTGCTCGTTGGCGGGGACTACGAGCCGCATCGGAGACTCTTCGTTTTGGGAGTTGTAGCGAAAGATGGCGTCGTAGGTGGGGAGGATCGCGCCCCCGCTGTAGCCGAAGATGGTGTCCACGCCGAGATCCGCGAGGACCTGAACCACCATCTCGGCGCCGGACATCTCTTGTCCGGCCAGAGCGTGGGATGAGGGTTCACTTCGAGGGGACGGATTGGGGGTCGGCAGAGTGCTCATGTCGGTTACTTTCCAGCGGTCATGGCCACCGGGCGCGCTGCCCGGACACGATCGAGCCAGCCCCAACGGTCCGCGGTGCGGCCGTCGAAGAGCCCGAAGAAGTCATTCTGAATCTGTTCGGTGATCGCCCCGCGTCGGTGCGCACCGATGGGGATGCCGTCCACGGAGCGAACCGGGGTGATCTCGGCCGCGGTCCCCGTGAAGAACACCTCGTCGGCGACGTAGAGGGCCTCACGAGGGATGCGGTCCTCGGTGACGGAGTAGCCTCGCTCCCGGGCAAGGGTGATCACCGTGTCTCGGGTCAGCCCGGGAAGAATCGCCGCCGATACGGGCGGGGTGAAGAGCTTGCCCTTCTTGACCAGGAAGATGTTCTCTCCCGAGCCCTCGGATACATATCCTTGATGGTCGAGGGCGACCCCCTCGGCGTAGCCGTGGCGCCTCGCCTCGTTGGCCACGAGCTGAGAGGATAGATAGTTACCGCCCGCCTTGGCCATGGCCGGGAAGGTATTGGGGGCGGCCCGCGACCAGGAGGAGACGCCCACGTCGACCCCCGCCGTGAGGCCGGCCTCGCCGAGATAAGCCCCCCACTCGAAGGCGATGACGGCAATCTGGATGGGGCAGTCGGCGCCCGTCACCCCCAGGCTCTCGGCTCCCCGAAAGACGAGGGGACGGAGATAGGCGGACGCGAGCCCGTTCTCGACGATGATCCCGCGGCAGGCTTCCTCGACTTGCTCGGGGGTGAAGGGGATGGCGATGCGGTGAATCTTGGCGGAGTCGAAGAGACGGTCGATGTGATCGCTCAGGCGGAAGATGGCCGGGCCGTCCGGGGTCTCGTAGGCCCGAATGCCCTCGAACACGGAGGAGCCATAATGGAGGGCATGGGCGGTGATGTGGACGTTGGCGTCCCCCCAGGGGATGTATTCGCCGTCGAACCAGATCGTCTTGGCTTCTTTGATACCCACGGTCAGTCCCCCAGCTCCGAGGTGATGGCGCGGGTCATCTCGCGGGTGCTGAGCGTGCCCCCTAGATCGACGGTGCGGGCGCCCGCGTCGAGGGCGGCGGCCACCCCCTGTTCGATACGGCGTGCGAGGTCGGCGCGACCCAAAGAGAGGTCCAGCATCATGGCGGCGCTGAGGATGGCGCCCACGGGGTTGGCTTTACCTTGGCCCGCGATGTCCGGCGCGGAGCCGTGAATGGGCTCGTAGAGGCCCTTGCGGGTCGAGCCCATGGAGGCGCTCGGCAAAAGGCCAATGCTCCCGGTGAGGACCGCGCTCTCGTCGCTCAGAATGTCGCCGAACATGTTGCCGGTAAGGATCACGTCGAAGCTCGAGGCGTGGGTGATGAGACGCATCGCCGCCGAGTCCACCAGCTGGTGATCCAGCTGGACCTCAGGGAAGGCCTGAGCCGTCTCCGTGACGATCTCCCGCCACAGCTTCGAGGTGGCGAGGACGTTGGCCTTGTCCACGCTGGTGACCTTCTGGCGGCGCTTACCCGCGAGCTGAAAGGCGAGGGCGGCGATGCGGCGGACCTCCTGGGCGTCGTAGCGACAGGTGTCGATGGCCACCTCTCGATCGTCCTCCTCCCAGCGGCGACGGGGCTCACCGAAATAGATGCCTCCGGTGAGCTCTCGAACCACGAGGAGGTCCACCCCCTCCAACCGCTCGGGGCGAAGCGGTGAGGAGGCCCGAGCGATGGACGGATAGATCCGAACCGGGCGAAGGTTGGCGAAGAGCTCGAGCTCTCGGCGCAGCACCAGGAGCCCGGCCTCCGGGCGCTTCGGGGCTCCATCCCACTTGGGTCCCCCGACGGCCCCCAAGAGGATCGCGTCCGCCTCACGGCACGCCTGTAGGGTTTCGGGGGGCAGAGGCTCTCCCTGGTCGTCGATGCCGCGGCCCCCGAAGGCGCGTTCCTCGACCCGAACGGGGGCTCTCACCGCCTCGAGTACGCTCACCGCGGCCTCGGTGACTTCCGGCCCCACGCCGTCTCCGGACAGCGCTACGATACGCTTGGCTTCTGTCTCAGCCATGTCTCTCCTCGAATCTCTTGATGTCCGGAGACGGCGTGGGGCCGGAAGTCACCGAGGCCGCGGTGAGCGTACTCGAGGCGGTGAGAGCCCCCGTTCGGGTCGAGGAACGC
>JBCBRU010000186.1:0-14179 GCA_039819565.1 Myxococcota bacterium
CGGCGCCCGGTCCCCTCGAAGTGGTGGGCATGGGGCTCACCGGGGAGAACGGCCGCTACAAAATTCCGGGAGCGGTGGTGATGCGCTCGACGGATCGGCACGGAGCATGGCTGGTGCGTTGTGCGACCTTCGGCGGGCAGCGGCGCCACCGCTCCCGGAATTTTGTAGCGGCCGTTCTCCCCGGTGAGCCCCATGCCCACCACTTCGAGGGGACCGGGCGCCGAAAGCTCCACGGGGCAGTCGATCACGCCCTCCGTGGACGTGAGGTGCACCGTGACCCGCCCTCGGCTCGGGAGCACGAGGCGTACCGGCTCGTAGCCCTCCGCCGTGACCAGCACCGCGACCTCTTGGCCTTCCGGGACGAGCAGTCGCACCGGCGAGGCGCCGAGGTCAGAGCCGTCTCGCTCGCCAATGACGTGCGCGTCCGCGGGCACCGTTTCCAAGAGTACGTCGTTCCAGGGGGTCAGCTCGATGCGGCGGCCGCTGTTGCCGTTCGAGGCCGTCTCGGTGGGAAGCGGGCTTGCGGTGGGCGCCTCTTCCACCACCGGCTTGAGGAGCTGCACCACCACCGCGGCGGCCACCGCGAGGAGGGCGAGGGCGATCACGGTGAACGCAAGGGGCCCTGCTGACTTTGGGGGCGGGGGAGCGGCCCGCGCGGGCTCCGAAGCGGAGGAGGGAGGGGGATGGACGGGGGCGCTTCGCTCGAAGCCGACCAAAGGAGCCCCGATCCCTGAGCCGGAGCGGGGAATGGCCCGCAAGTCTCCCGCCACCGTGCCCCCGGGGCCGTAGCCGAGCGCCTCCGGGCGGGGCGCGCGGGCCGCGATGCCGGCGGGGATGGGCTCCGCCGCCACCGTGCCTTGGGGCCCGTAGCCCAGCTGCGCCCCACGTAGGGAGGCAGGGGTGGGGAGCGGCTGGGCCGCGACGGTGCCTCCGGGCCCCCGGGGGAGCCCGGGCGAGCCGCTCGGGTCTGCGGAGCCCACGTCACCCCCGCCGACCCCGGCGCGGGCCGAGGGTCCAGAGGCCGGATCGTCGAAGACGCGGGTGGGGGGGGCGCGTCGTCCGTCGCCGCGCGCCGCTTCCCCTTCGCCGGCCAGCCTCACCCCCACCACCGTGCCCTTGGGGCCCGTAGGCTGGAGGTTGGCGGCGGCCTCTTTGCGGGCCTGGGTGAGCTGCTCCCGGTGCATCCACATGGTGGGGGCCTCGTCCGGCCCGGTGGCCCGGGGCTTCGGCAGCTCGGAGGCCGGGCCCGGGTTGGGTGGGGCCTCCTCCGCCACGTGGCGCTCCCGCGGCACGGGCAGCAGCCCGTCCTCGTCGACCAGGGTCTCACGGGGGCCCTTGACCTGGCGTAGAGCGTCGCTCTGGGGCACCGAGAAGGTCGCGGTGCGGCCTTCGTCGCGGAAGCTGCGCAGGGTTTGAAGAGCTTCCCGGGCGCTCGAGACGCGGTGGTTGGGGTCGGGGTCGGTCAGCTGGTCGAGCCAAGCCTCGAAGCCGTCGGGTCGATCCGTGATGCCCCCGGAGAACACCCGGAGGGCCTCCCCCAGTCGCCACACGTCGCCGAGGCTTCGCGCCTCACCCGTGGCCCGCTCCTCGGGAGCGAGCGGGGGGGCCGGAAACCCCGGGGCCAGCCAGGTCGCCGGCGCCGACACCGGGATGCCCACGAGGTCTGCGCCGCCGGTTCGGGGCACCACCAGCGCGGCGTGGAGGAGGGGGTCGACCCGACCTCGGGCATGGCGCGCAACCAGTCGTTCGAACAGGCTGCTCGCCGCGGTGAGGAGGCCTTGCGCGGACTCGAGGCGGGTCTGTCCGATACGCTCGGCGGCCCCGGTCCAGGGGGCTCTCCAGTAGAGCGCTCCGCCGCCTTGACCGCTGGGAAGGAAGCCGTGGTCTTCGATCTCGACCTCGAGGTCGCTCCCTACCTGCTCCGTGACCGCTTCGATGAAGCGCAGACGCTCCGCGAAGGGCGGGTCTTCGTCGCTCGCGTCGGCGAGCGGCGCGACCTGTACCAGCGCTCGGCGTCCCGAAGGCTCCCGTGCGCGAAAGAGCCAAGCGCCGGGCGCCTCGACGAGCAGGGCCTCGACGCGGGCCTCGCCCACGTTCTGGTCTATCCACTCGCTTGCCGCCGGCGCTCCGCGATGGTCCCCGCCCTGTGCCACGCGCGTATCTGGCCCGATCGTTGTCGGTGGGTCCAGTCCGGCGGGTGGCCTAGCGACTGGCCGCTAGGGCAAGAGCCAGGCCTTCGAGGTTCTCCCGATCGTCCAGGACCTGAACCCACGAGGGAGGAAGCGCGCTGGCTCCCAGTCGGGCCCCCAGCGTCGCCCCCAACACCGCCCCCACCGCGTCGGAGTCGCCGGGGGTCATGACGCCCTCCCGCAGCGCGCTTTCGAGGTCGTCGGGATGCCGTCGAAGCACGAAGTAGGCGGTGGCGAGGGTGTCCCGGGCCGTGGCCTCCGAGTGACGCTCGAAGAAGACCGCGGGGGGCACGCCGGAGTCGGCGTCGTCGAGGGCCCGCGCGAGGCGCCCCGCCAACCGCGGGCTGTGGCGGCACGCGGCCGCGAGGCCCTCGGAGAGCGCGACCTCTGGCCGGTCCCCTCGCCCGAAGCGAGCCATGACCGCGGCGAGCGCGGCGGCCGCGCCCACCGCTTCGGGGGAGCGATGGGTGACTCGGCACTGGGCCGCCGCCCACTGCTCGGCGCGGGCCAGATCGTCCGCGAAGGCGAGGCCGAAGGCGACGGCCCGGACGAGGCCGCTGGAGCCCTGTTCGGCGTTGGTGGCGGCCTCGGCCCACGAGCTCCCGTCTCGAATCTTCTCGGCGACCTCGAGGGTGCTGGTCTCGGGGCTCCACGGTCCGCGCCTCTCCCGGGTCCATCGCCCGATGCGCTCGGCGAGACGGGAGAGCGTGGTGTCGACCTCGAGTCTTCGAAGTCGGCTCTCCACCACCGTTTGCACGGCCACCAGGACCAGCTGGGTCTCGTCGCTGGGCACGGCGCACTCGGGACCGGGCCGGCCGGGGGGCGCGGAGAGCGCGGGGGCCTCGGGACCTTTGGGCCCGTATCGGGCCTCCAGCTGAGCGCGGCGGGTCTCCGGCTCCAAAGGGGCGCCGAGGGCGTCGCCGAGGGCGGTCCCGAGCAGAGCTCCGACGCAGGACGACTCCACCGGAGTGAGGGCGGTGAAGCTGCGGTCGGCGCGATCTCCGCCTCCCCATCGCATCGGCGAGGGCGCCTCCGCGGTCCGCGCCGCGACCCGCGCGGGAGGGGGCGTCGGCGCGGCAGGTTCACTTTCAGTCTCCTCGAGATCCTCGCGAGCCTCGCGGGCCCACGGAGGATCGCCCGGCTCGGGGTCGGCGGCGCGCGGGGACGAAGATCCGGAGTAGGCCCGGGCGATGTGGCCGGCTCCAGCCGTCCGCCGCGGCGCAGACTCTGTTTCTGGAGGTGAGGGTTCGGTCTCCCACGCTTCGAGGAGGGCCGCGTCCGAGCTGCGCAGACACTCGGGTCCGCGGAGCTTTCTCAGGAGCTTCACGGCGCGCGAGGCGGGGGTCCCCACGCGGAGGAGATAGGTCCCCGCGACGAGGGGGGCCCTCCCGAGGCCGTCCCCGGACACCAGCACCACCGTCGAGCCCTCGGCCAACCATCGGCCGAGAGCGTCCAAGAGGCGCCGGATCTCATCACGCTGCTCCGCCCCTACCTGAGGCGGCAGCGGGTGATGGACGAGCGCGAGCCCTCGCGCCGAGGCGGCCTCCGGAAGCCGGCGGGACCGGGCCGCGGTGAGCTCGACGTCGGAAACCAAGAGGACGATCCGATCTACGCGCAATGCGCTCAGACGCTCGAGATCCTCGTCCAGGTCCCGCGTCCAGAACCGCCCCTCGTCGTCCCGTCCTCGCCGGCCGGGAAGCACCGTAAAGCCCAGTCGACCCGAATGGGACAGGGGCAGGAAGCACACCTGAAGCCGTCCGGCCCCGCCTTCGTCGCCCTCAGTCATCCGAATTCGGACGCTGCCGCTGCCGAGCGGTGGTGTCCAGATCCGACGCGAAGAGTGGAAGCTGCTCGGCCTCCTCCGTCGATTCCGTCGCCGGGGCGGCGTCCAAAACGGCTCGGACGAGAGGAGTCATCTGGGTTTCGGTCCAGGTGAGGGCTTCGACCAAAGCTTCGGGACTGCGTCCCGGTGAGAGGGTGACGAGGAGCTGCGCCGCGAGGAGGACTCTCGCGTCCCCGGCCGAGAGGGGCCGAATGCGAGCCCGGTAGCGGGCGGCCCGTCGAGCCGCCCGGTCGGCCGCCTCGGAGAGCGCCCTCGCGGCGGGGAGGGGAGCGCGATCGTCGCAGACCGCCTTGCGGGCCACGATGAGGACATCGATGTCGATCGGGGCTTTGCTCTGACTCTTGGGGGTCGCGCGCGAGAGCTCCGCTTTGACGGGGTGGGCTTCGGTCACCGAAAAGCCGGCGCCGAGCAGGGCCCGGCCCACCGCACGCCAGCCTTCGTCGCGCGCATGGTGGTAGCTCATGACCAGGAGCCCATCCTCTTTGAGCACCCGCGCGCACTCCGAGAGGACCACCCGGAGCTTGTCCGAGAACCGCTGCGGGTCCACGTCCTGGACCTCCCCCGGTTGCCGGGTGGTACGGCTGGCACGGCCCGACCAGGTCGGCGTCCATGCTTCGAAGAAGTCGGCGAGCTCCGAGTAGTGGACGTTGTCGAAGTACGGGGGATCCGTGACCACCAGATCCACGCTGCGAGCGGGAAGGCCGGAGTCCCGTCCATCTCGGGCCGCGAGCAGCAGCCCCCGGCTCGGCAGACCCCCCTTGGGCCACGCGTCGAAGAGCTCCCCTCCGACGGGGAGGGTGAGATCGAAGACCTTCCTCGAGCGCTTCGGGGCCTTGGGGTCGGGGAGCACTTCGAAGGGACGCTCCCGGTACTCGAGGGCCTTGATCAGTCGCCGCTGAAAGGCGGTGGAGAACGCGCCCGAGCTCTTCGGGGTCCCCCACAGGTTGGCCTCCAGGGGGCGATGCTCAGGCTTGAGGATGTGGTGCGAGAACATGTGCCGGACCGCGCCCGTCCCCTCGCCCTTGTAGGTGGCGAAGAGGTTGTTGAACTCGAGGGTTCCGGAGAACAGCACCCCCAGAGCTTCTCGGGCCGGGCCCTCCGCAAGCCCGCGAATGGCCCCGGCGAGTCGCCCCAGGCCCAGGAGCTGGCGGGCGTTGAACGCGTCTCTCCAGTGTCGATAGTTGTAGGTCAGGATCTGCCGCGTGTTGTGGCCGGACTCGATGGGGAGGGTGGGGAGCAGAAGGTCGGCCTCTTCAGCGAGCTGGGCCTCGGCGCGGGCGTAGAGCTCCCGATCTGCCTCCGTCGCCGGGAGGTAGCGCTTGCCCCCGTCGACGTCGAGGATGAGCTTCGCGAAGAGCCGGTGCGGGGGCGGCTTCCCCAAGGCACGGGCGGCGTCCGCGAGACGAAAACGGCCTTGACAGTGGGGGCAGGTAGCGTTGCCTCGCTGAACCGGGCCCTCGCGTAGAGCGAAGGTGAGCTTGCACTCGGGGCAGGTCGCCTCTCGATCCGAGTGATCGGCGGGGAACACGTGCCCGCAGCCGGGACAGCTCGCGTGCACGGTGGGGTGACGCTTGGCGTAGGCATGGGCCGCGAACACGCGGGTCGAGAAGAGATCCACCGGGGTGTGGCAGTGCAGGCAGGGCAGCTGCTTGACCCAGAACCAGTAGAGGGCCTCGGCCTCGCGGCCGCCGCTGTCGCGGGTGGCGTGGAGGCTTCGCAGGGGCTGCTCACACTCGTCGCGAACCTGCGCGTAGGCCTCCTCGAGGTCGGGGGCGGAGAGGGGGCCGAGAGCCACTCGAGCCGCTCGAATCGCCACCGGGTTGATGTCGAGGCCGACCGCTCGCGCCCCGAGCTTGTGGGCCTCTCCGGCGATGGTGCCGGAGCCCAGAAACGGGTCGAGCACCACGTGGCCATCCAGGCGCACCGGCTGGCTCAGGGCTTCCTCGAGGTTGAAGCGGCCGGGGGCCGCAGCGGCGATGAGAGCGGCGCGAAACACGGAACCGAGGCGCTGCGCCCACCATTTGTGGACGTGGTAGATCGGTCGATGGATCTCCTTACGCCACGACTCGAGCTCAGCCATCTCCGAGAGGGCCTCGAATGGAAAGTCGTCTTGCTCGATGGCCCGCGGCGGCATCGGGTCGAAGACCCGGTGCTTCGTCCGGGGGATGACCAGAGGCTCCAAGGTCGGGGAAGCTAGCGCGCCGCGAAGCGGGCGGCTAGGGAGCGGGGACTAGAGGCTTCCCGAGCTCCCGCGGAGCTCGCGGGCCGCTTCGAGGGTGGGCTGCACCGAAGCCACTTCGGAGACCTCTTCCACGGGGTGGCGAAGGCGCCGCCGCCAGTTGGGCCGCTCATCGCTGGTCCCCGGCACGTTTTGGGGTTCGGGCTCGAGCCAGAGGTCTTCGAGATTCATCAGCACCAGGCGACAGGGGCCGCTCAGGAGGTGCTTGGTCACGCCGCGGAAGATCTGCTCGGGACTCGGGTGCTCGCCGAGATGGCCGCGGTCCTCCAGGTAGCCGCACAGCGCCCCCTTGAGATGCCCACGGTTCTCCTTGGCGTGGTTCGCGCGGCCGGCGTCGAGGGTGCCGAGGTCGACGCGGTCGGCGATGTCTCGGTCTTCCCAAAAGCCCATGAAGGTGGGCGTGTCGTGGGTGTTGACGCTGGCGACGGCGTCGGGGGGCAGTTCTCGGACCGCCCGATGGCGATCCGGGTCGAGCTCGAACTGCAGGACGAACATGCGCTGCACGGCGTGGCGGGTCATGGCCGCGCGGACCTCGTCGGGGACGGTGCCCAGATCTTCTCCCACGATCATGGCCCCGTGGCGTCGGGACTCGAGGACCACGATGGCCCAGATCTCTTCAGGGCGGTAGCGGACGTAGACCCCGCCCTTACCCCCAATGCCCCACGGCACGCAGAAGAGACGATGGAGTCCCATGACGTGGTCGATGCGCAGCACGCCAGCGTGTCGAACCTGGGTCTGGATGCACTCGATCAGGTACCGATAGCCTGTCTCTCGGATGCGCTCCGGATGAAGAGGGCGAAAGCCCCAGTCCTGGCCCTCGGGTCCGAGCGCGTCGGGGGGGGCCCCCGCGTTCATTCCGTCCAGGAAGGCGTCTCGGTCCCGCCAGGCATCGTAGCCGTCGGGGTGAACGCCGAGCGGAAGGTCCAGATAGAGGCCACCCCCTGCTCCCCGGGCGCGGGTCCCCAAGGCGCCGAGCTGCTGCTCGAGCCGCCACTGGGCGTAGAGGTGGTAGCGGTAGCTGGGAAGGTCGTAGTCCCCGGGCTGGATGCGGCCGTCGCGGAGGCGATCGGGCCAGGTCGGCCACGGGGCCTGCCGCCGCTCCGTGACCGCTCGGAACTCGGCGTAGTCCCGCGCCCGCGGATGCTGCGCGGCCCACTTCTCGAGCTCCGCGACGAGGTCTGCGTCCTCGAAGGCCTCCCGGCACAAGATCTCGAGAACGGAGCGCTGCAGTCTGGCCTGCGCCCGATAGTCAACGTGGGGCAGCTCTCGCAGGCGCTCCGCCTCGGAGAGGTACTCGGGGTCGGCGAGCGCGAGCCGGGCGGCCTCGGATCCTTGGACCCGCGCCAGATCCGCGAGGTCGAGAAACATCTCGTTCCAGAAGAGCTTGCTCACGGGGACGTAGGGGCTCGGCTGGAAGGGCTCGTCGAGGTAGGCGGACATGAGGGGCAAGGTGGCGACAACGTGCCCGCCCGCGGCGGAGGTGAGGTCCACCAGCCGGGCCAGCTCGGCCAGGCTTCCTGCGCCCGACCCGCGTCGCCCTCGGAGGCCGTAGGTGGGCGCGAAGAGGCCCCACATGCGCTCCGTCTCCGGCAGAAAAGCGCGCACCGGAGCCGAGATGACCCGGGCCCGGGCGCTCTGGGCCCCGGCCGTCACGGTCAGCGCGTGGTAGCCGAAGGGGGCCGGCTCCGAGAGGCGGACCTCGAGATCTGCGTAGGCGACGCCGTCCACCTCGAATCGCTCGACTTCGCGCAGCGTGCGGAGGCTTCCCTCCAGCTCGAGCTCGGCGCCCTGCTCGAACTCGATGCGCAGCGTGTAGCGTGAGGCGAGGTCAGAGAGGGGGATGCGCAGCGCGAACCGGGGCGTTTGCCCTTCCCACAGGACGATCACCGGCTCCAAGAGGCGGTCCGCCAGGCTCCGGCGCCGGGCGCGAAGCGCGTGCTCGACCGACGCCTCGGTGCTCGCGTCGACCCCGAAGCTTCGCAGCAAGCGCACCAGCGAAGCGTCCGAGGCCACGTGATGCTGTCCGGAAATGTCGTGGTATCCCAGCTCGATCTCGTAGAGGCGAGCTAGAGCTTCCAGGCGTTCACGCGCTTCGCTCATCCACGGTGTCTCTGACACGAAGACGGCCAACGCCACAAGTCTTCGTAACTCAGTTGTGCGTGAATCCTTGGACGGCCAGAGCGACCCGCAGAAACTAATAGAGGATCGGCGCGCGTTCCCCGATCTGCACCGCGACGGTACCGCTCGGGCCCTCGGGAAGGGTGAGGATCTCCCCGTTGAGGTGATCCAGCGGAGTGGAGACCGCCCAGTCCTCGGCCAGGGGCTGTCCGAAGCCATCGAGATAGAGCACCGGGACCTCAGAACCCACGGGAGGCGCGTCCATCGTCACGGTGGAGCCCCAGCTCGCGCCGTAGTCTTCAGTGAGGGAAAGAAAGCGATAGGGGGTCGAGACGAAGCCGCGAATACTGCGCGCGCTGGCGTTCACGAAGGAGAGGCGCTCGTAGAGTTTTCGATAGTTGAAGTCCGAGATCCACTCCGGCTCGCAGTAGGACATGATGTCCTTGAAGCCGCTGGGGCTCTTGAGAGACCCGTCCGTGATGTCGTAGCTCCACACCCCGATGTCCGCCTCTCGGTAGGCCAGATCGCGGGGCCACTCCGGGTCGGAGTCCCCCACCCCGCAGGGTGCGTGGGGCCGTCCGTGGGCGTGGCCGATCTCGTGGGCGGCGGTGTTGGCGGTGGTTTCGCCCCCGAAGCCGAGGCCGATGGCGCCCCGCCGTGAGACCTGGGCGGGGCCGGGAAGCACGCCGAGCCCGAGCACGCAGCCGCGTCGACAGAAGCGACCCAGGCTCGTCGAGGGCGAGAAGACGCCGTAGTAGAACGTGTTGTCCCGTGGAGCGTCCTGGGCGCGGGTCGCGAGGAGCCCTGACAGAGCCTCGCTCCAGCCTTCACCGCCGGGTTGAATGGGCAGGCGCCAGGGCAAGGCGGCGCGTACGCTGAGATTGACGCTCCGCGTGGGATACATACCGAGGAACTTCTTTCGGTACCGCTCGAGCTGCGTCTCGGACAGGTCCGGGAGTCGACCGCTCCCGTCCGCGTCGTAGCGGAAGGGGACGAGCACGACGTCCAGGTCGCCGACCGGCTCAGGGGCGAGATCGGCGAGCCCCTCCCCCGGCTCGAGGGCGCCGGTCGTGTCACCGGCGAGCCCTCCGCAGGCCGCCGCGGAGCGAAGCGCCACGGACCACTGAGCCGAAGCCGTCACGAGCTCGCCCGGGACCGTGAAGTTCAACGTCGTGGCCCGTACGGACTCCACGGAGTCCTGAAAGATGTCCTTACGGTCTTCGAAGATCACCGCTTCTCGGCCGTCCCCGGGATTCCAAGTGAGCTCGCCGATGACGTCCTGCTGCGTAAATCCGGGTTGCGGCGTTACGAAGGCCCGGAGCCAGGCCTCGCGTCCTTCCACCACGGGTACGGAGCGGACGTCCTCGAGGCCCGCCCCGGCGAGGACGATCTTTGGACCTTGGTAGATCGCGACCTGCGACACCGCGAGGTTCGGGACTAGGGTGGGGTCGTCGCCGGGGAGAAAGGCGTCGTACTCACAGAAGGGCGCGTCGAGGGCCCCGGTGGCAAGCTCGTCATCCAGGGGAATGGTCCAGCGTCCGATGGCCCCCTGCGGTCCGAAGGCGTCAATCTCCACCTGAGCCGACCGGGAGGAGCAGTCCCCGCTGAGACAGATCTCCGCGTCGGCGTCGAACTGGGTCGGACCTGCGACCTGCGGAGCGAGAATGACCGCCTGGTCGTTCTGCTGCTCTCCCGCCAAGAGGCGAGCGTGCTCCTCGCAGCTCGCGGGCTCCGCGGTGACGACAACCCGAGTTTCGGGCCCGTTGGGCGTGCAGATCACGCCGATGGTGACCCCTCCACCCTCGAAGGGGTTGCTCGTGGCGCCCGCGTCCGCGGGCCCGGCCGACCCCGCGTCGCCCGTCGCGGGACCGAGGCTGTCTCCGTCGTCGCAGCCCGACCCCGCCAGCCCTCCCAGAATCAGTGGGAAGACGTAGGCAAAGGGGCGGGCGCGCATGGCGGGACCGTAGGGAGGCCACTTGAGGTCGTCAACGACGCTTCCTCTTTACCGAAGTACTTCATTAAGTGGGCTCCGCCCCGGCTTCGTGGCCGGCCCGGACCGCGTGTAGGCTCGCGCGGTGCGCCTCATCATCGCGAACAAGAACTACTCTTCGTGGTCTCTCCGGCCCTGGCTCCTCCTCTCCGAGCTCGGGGTGCCCTTCGAAGAGGAGAAGATCAGCTTCAACGACCCCAACTGGAAGACGCGCTTCTTCGAGGCTTCGCCGAGCGGAAGGGTTCCGGTCCTCGTGGACGGCGAGGTCGCGGTGTGGGACAGCCTCGCCATCGCCGAATACGTGGCGGAGCGGTTCCCAGAGGCTGGGGTTTGGCCCGCCCATCCGGAGGCTCGGGCCCTCGCGCGTTCCATCGTGGCGGAGATGCACGCGGGCTTCTCGGCGCTGAGGGCGCGGATGCCCATGAACATCGAGGCTCACCTTCCCGGTCGCGGCTGGGACCTGACCGTCCAAAAGGACATCGACCGCATCCTCGCCCTCTGGAAGGACGCGCGGACGCGCTTCGGGGCGGAGGGGCCGATGCTCTTCGGGCGATTCTCGGCCGCGGACGCCTTCTACGCTCCGGTGGTGTGGCGCTTCGTGACCCACGACGTCCAGGTGGACGACGGCGCGCGGGCCTATATGGACGCGGTGCGCGCTCTGCCGTCGATGCAGGCGTGGGCGCAGGAGGCGCTCGAGGAGCACGACTACGTCGCCGACGACGAACCCTACCGTCCTGCTCCGAACGGGGGATGATCGAAATACTTCGTTGCTGATCGATTTATGTAGATGCTCATCTACATTTCATGGATGCCCTGCTCGACCTCGTCAAAGCCCTGGCCGACGAGAGCCGCCTCAAGATCGTGGGGTTGCTCGCGTGCCGACCCCACAGCGTAGAGGAGCTCGCGGAGGTGCTCGAGCTTCGTTCCCCGACGGTGTCGCATCACCTCAAGAAGCTCTCCCGGGTGGGGTTGGTGGCCAGCCGCGCCGAGGGGCACCACCACGTGTACGCCCTTCAGCTCAAGACCCTGAACGCGCTCCGCAAAGAGCACCTCCGGGAGGACGCCCTCCAGGCCTTCGCCCAGGCGGACGCTCGAACCTACGAGGACAAGGTCCTGGCGAGCTTTCTCGATCGGGAGGGTCGGCTGGTGCGCCTCCCTATGAAGAGGAAGAAGTTCGACGTGATCCTGCGCCACGCGCTGGAGCGGTTCGAGGCTGAGGGCGAGTGGAGCGAGCGAGAAGTGGACGAGCGCCTGTCGTCACTGACCGACGACGTCGCCAGTCTTCGCCGCGGCTTCATCGACCACGGCTACATGACTCGGCACCCCTCCGGGGCTTGGTACCGCCGGGTCGCCGAAGCGGGGCGCTCCTAGGCGCCCGGTGCTGCTCCGAGCACCAGCTCCTCGGCGGGGGGGCGCAGGTTGTAGCTCGAGCTCATCACGCTCCCGTAGGCTCCGCAGTTTTCGATGAGCAGAAGGTCCCCCGGCTCCGTCTCCGGGAGCAGTCGGTCTCGGCCCAAGACGTCGCTCGACTCGCAGATGGGACCGACGATGTGGGCGTAGCCGGTGGGCGGGGACTCGAGCCGGGTCAGGTTGTGGATCCCGTGCCAGGCGCCGTAGAGGGCGGGACGGAGCAGGGAGTTCATGCCCGTGGCGGAGCCGATGAAGCGGACGTCGCCCTTGCTCCGCACCTGGGTCACGGGGGTGAGAAGGACGCCGGCCTCGCTGACCAAGTAGCGCCCGGGTTCCATCCTCAGCTCCACCGGCTTGCGCAGGCTGCCCTTCAGCTGAGCCAAGCTCGCTTCCACGCGTCCGAGATCCAGCGGCGCCTGACCGGGCCGCTCCACCACCCCTAAGCCTCCGCCGACGTTTATCCACTGGAGGTCGGGGAAGAGCTCTTCGAGCGTCGCGAGGATACGGCCGGTTCGCGACCAAGCCTCCGGATCGAGGATGCCGCTTCCGACGTGAGCGTGAAGGCCCACGACCTTCGCGCCCACGGCGTCCGCCGCTTCCCGGACCTTGGCCGCCTCGCTCAGCGGCAAGCCAAACTTCGCGTGGGCGCCCGCGGTCCGAACCTTCTCGTGATGGCCCAGGCCCTCGCCCGGATCCACTCGGAGGGCGACCTCGCGGTTTCGGAAGATCTGCGGGGCTTCGAGGAGCAGGTGCGGACCGTCGAGGGTGACTTCAGCCCCCGCATCGAAGGCTAGACCGTACTCGTCGACGGGGCAGAAGTTGGGGGTAAAGAGGATGGGCGCCTCCGGCCCAAGGTGGGTGCGCACGTGGGCCATCTCTCCGGCCGAGACGCACTCGATGCCGAAGCCTGCGTCCCGGATCGTGCGGAGAAGGGCCGGGTGGGGGTTGGCCTTCATGGCGTAGAAGAGCTTGGCGAGGGTAGGAAGGCCTTCTTTCAGAGCTCGGGCTCGAGCCTCCACGGTGGGCAGGTGATAGACGAAGCGGGGCTGACCGGGGGCTCCGGCCTCGAGCAGACGCTCCCGTTCCTCCCGCCACCAGCGGGGCCCCAGGCTCTGGGTGATCGGCCGCTCCTCATCCATGAGCCGAGCCCACGTGGGGCCGAACAGGCCCTCGGCGCCTTGGGCGGGCACGAGACGCGCGTGCAGACTCGCCACCAGCTTGTCGGCGTCGTCCTCGTCGACCACGAAGCTGAAGTTGAGGTCCTCCGAGGACTCGCTGACGAGGTGAATGGCGTGCTCTCGGAACACCTGGAACGCCGGACCCAGCTCGTGGAGCACGGTGCGGATCTTTCGACCCACGATCGAGACCACCGCGGTGGGATGGACCACCTTCACCTCACCCAGGTCCCCGAGTCGGCGGACGAGCTCGTGGAAGCGCTCCCCATCGACCCCTCCCGGAAGGCGATCGAGCGTGACCGTGACCGCGGCCTGGGAGGTCGCGACGAGGTCGACGGAGATCCCGAGCTCCATGAAGGGCTGGAACACGCGGGCCAAGAAGCCGTGGGTACCCCACATGTTGAGGGTCTCGATGCTGAGGAGGGTGACCCCGGTGCGCTTGACCACCGCCATGACCGCGGGGGCGCTCGAAGCCTCCTCGCGGTGGGGAGAGATCAAGGTGCCATCCCCGTCGGGGGCGCGGGTGTTGCGGATGGCGATGGGAATGTTCGCCCACCGGGCCGGGCCGATCGCGCGCGGGTGCAGAACTTTGGCCCCCATCGCGGACAGCTCCTGCGCCTCCCGGTAGCCGATCTGACGCACGAGCCGGGCCGCCGGGATCTGCCGGGGGTCCGCCGTGAACATCCCGTGTACGTCCGTCCAGATCTCGACGCGCTCGGCCCCGAGGAGGGCCCCGAAGAGGGTCCCGGAGGTGTCGCTTCCGCCCCGGCCGAGAAGGCAGGTCGCGCCCCCGGGACTCCGCGCGATGAATCCTTGGGTGATCAGACACTCCGCCTCCCCGACGATGGACTCCACCGCCTCGGGGGCACGACGAGGGATGACTTCGGCTTCGAGGTGCCGGCTCTCCAGGGCATCCTCAGGGCGTTCACGGGTGGTCAGGACCTCGCGCGCGTCCAGCCGCAGCACCGGCAGACCGCGCCGAGCCAAAGCGGCGCGACCGAGGTGGGTCGAGGCCAGCTCGCCGAAGCTCATGACCCTCGCTTCGAGTCGGGGCGAGACCTCTTGGGTGAGACGGATGCCCTCCAAGAGCCGACCGAGCTGATCCAGGAGGTGGTCGACCGGACCCCGCTCGGAGAGGTCGAGGCGGCGATGAGCACCCATCGCGTCTGCGTGGTCGCCTCGGCGCTGTCGCAGGTGTCGAACCTCCTTCAGCGC
>JBCBRU010000187.1:0-14145 GCA_039819565.1 Myxococcota bacterium
ATCTCCGCAGTCGGTTTCCGGTGGCTCTCATCGACGAGTTCCAAGACACGGACCGCGGAGATTGGCCACGAGGGCTTCGCCCTCGAGGTCATAAAGGCTCTCCTCCATCAGGGCGAGCATGTCGGAGAAGTCGAGCTCTCCCCGCGCGGACTTCTCGGCGCGGGCTTGCCGAGCCACCCGAGGAAGAATGACTTGTACGACCGCCGAGTCGAAGCTGGGAGCAGAGCTGGCTAGGGCGCGCACCGCGGAGGCGAGGTGCCGAAGGCCTGGCTGACGATCCGAGGCTGCCTCGAGGGTGTCGGCGAGCCCCGAGAGCTCCAGCGGTCGCTCGAGTCCCCCGATCTGTTCCAGAAAGGCCGGGAGCTGCCCTTGGGCCTGGGCTCCGATCTCCGCGAGCCGCATCACGGCCTCCAGCGTGTCGGCGAGGGCCTTTCCGCGCAGTCCGCCCCGCACCAGCATGGGGCGGACGGCGCGGGGATGGGTGGGGGCTTGGGCCAGGGTCTGCAGGGCAGACTGCGCACCCGGCTCGTCGAGGGCGGGGCTGATGCGCCCGCCGCGAGCTTGGCAGGTAAAGACGAGGTCGATCAGCGCTTCGAGAGAGCGCCGGGCCAGCCACCGCTCCAGCCACGCCCGAGGTCCCGCCTCCTTGGCGAGCTCGGTGCGGAGAACGGTGCGAAAGGCGCGCTCGAAGGTGGATCTCTCGTCCACCAGCCTCTGGCGGAAGGGGCGGCGATGGGCAAAGGCGTTCTCGGTCAGGACCCGCTGACAGAAGGCGTGGATCGTGGAGAGGTTGGCGCGGTCAAAGCCGAGGAGGGCGCGTCCGAGGCGTTCTCGGGCGACGTCATCCAGGGGCCAAGCCGCGGGGAGGGCCCCCCCGGACGCGCCCCGGTCCGCGGCCTCCAGGAGGCGTCCGAGTTTACTCCGCAGTCGGGCTTTCAGTTCTCCGGCCGCCTTCTCGGTGAAGGTCACCACGAGGAGGTTCTCGAGGGGGGTCCCGGCGATCACCAGATCCACCACGAGGTGCTCGAGGGTGAAGGTCTTGCCGGTGCCCGCGGAGGCCTCGACCACCGCGTGCGGCGCGCCGGCGAGCGGGGCGAGGACGGGAGGACGGAGCGCTTCGGGATGAGGAGAGCTCACGAAAGGTCCTCTCCTAAAGCGGTCAGGACGGGGCCGAGCCGCTGCCTGATGAGCTCGAAGGCGGCTTCGAGCTCCGGGGGGTCCAACCGCCCGGTGTCCAGGGGCCCGTAGGGATCCGGCGGCGCCCGCTCCAAAATATCCTGCAGGACGCGACGGCTTCGTCCCCGGGCACGGGCGTCCCAGAGCGCCAGTTGGGTGCGAAGAGGGAACCGCAGCGCGTGCTCCTCGTGCACCAAAGTATGGGCCAGATGATCGAGCTTCTCGGCCGCGCTCTCTCGGGTCTCCGCGGGAAGCTGGAGCCGCCGCACCCTTTCCGCCTCGCTCGCTGCGAGAAAGGCGGTCCAGGTCTCCGGCTGAGGAGGTGCGTCTCCTCGTGGAGCGTCCTCGGACGCACGCAAGGGAGGGGTCGCCGGAGAGGGCGCGGCGGCGGTGGCCGCGAGCTGGGTCAGCCAGCCTCGGAGAGTGTGCCGCACCAGATGGGTCCGGTCGTCGACGGCGCGATCCACGAGGACGAGGCTGCTCGGACGGTCCATGAACACCACCTCGGTCATGCCGGTGATCACCGCGCGCGCGAGCTGCAGCGGCGGACGGGCGAGGCTCCGGCGATCTCCTGGACCCCCGAGATCGAGGCGTCGCAAGACGGCCGCTCGGCCCTCCGTGGCCTCCAGGAGTCGTCTTCGCCACGCCTCGAGGCTGGCCCGATGACGGGTGCGAAGGGCCTCCCCAAACACGCCGGTGGGGAAGCGGCCGGCGAGCTCCTGCCGATCCGCCGCCGCCTCGTATCGCCCCTCCAGCGTCTCCGGAGACTCGGAAGCTTCGAGCCAGGAAAGGAAGACCTCGCGGAGCAGCTCGAGGCTTTCGCCCGGTTCGAGGGCAAAGGGCTCGTCGGCCCGTATCAGGGCCTCGCCGTGGACCTCGTCCTCGGTCATCCCGAGTCGCTGCCGGGCCCAGCCTTGGGCTGGCTCTTCGAGGAAGCGGCGGAGGTGGGCGAGGCGGACGCGCGGAAGGCGCGGGGCGCCGTCACGGATGTCCTCCGGGGGGGGCGTGATGCCTAGGCGTCGCGCGATCGCTTCGCGCCGATGGAGAGGGAGGGCCGGAAGTATCCGCTCCAGCCGAGCCTCCCCGCGAACCTCCGGGTGCTCAGACCGGACCGCCTCCCCGAGCTGAGCGGCGTGCTGCTCGGCATGAGCGGCGGGGTTTCGACCGGGCACCTCATGGCGCAACCAAGCCAGCGACCGGGGTACGAAGGGGCCCTCGAGGTAGTCGCGCTCCAGGATCTCGATCAACTCCGCGAGCGGGGCTGAGGGGAGGAGAGGGTCCCCGGTGACCGCGTCTCGAGCAACCCAGGAGAGGACCACTGCGTCCTCGGTAGCGAGAAGGCGCCGGAGGAAGGCGTGCTCGTCGCGCTCGCGAGGGGTGATCTCACCCGGGCGGCGCGGCTGCCCACGTCGCAGATCCAGAGCGCTTCCTCGCTCCGAGGCGGGAAATCGACCCTCTCCGAGACCGGGGAGAAAGGCGATGCGGAAGGGCAGGGTTGCGACGTCTCGAAGGGGGGCCACCACCACCGCTTCGGCCAGAGGTTGACCTCGGTGGGTTCGGATACCCTCGATGCGGTCCTCGATCACCGCGGCTACGGTGGCAAAGCTCACCTGCCGCTGGTTGGGGAGGGACTCGAGATCCGAGAGGGTCCCGTAGAGGCGTTCGAGATCGCGCTCATCCTCGTCGTCGTCGGCCCCTAGATAGATCTCGAAGAAGATGCGGAGTCGCTCCGCCCATGTCGCGAAGTCATGGGTCGCCCGTTCCAGGGACCGAGCGTCGTCCAGCAGGGCTCGAGCCAGGCGCAGAAGCTGACCCGCGCTGCCCCGTTCGTGAGGGGCGAGATCGGTAGGAAGGAAGGTCCAACCCCCCAACTGCACCGGGTCCGAGGCACCGAGGTCCGGACCCGCAAGGTAGGTTCCGAGACCGAGTCGCCGCAGGCCCTGGTCCCAGTGAAAGAGATCCTTCTCGACGTAGGTGTCGGCGTGAGCGCGAGCGTCTTGGCCGCGAAGGACGGCGAGGCGGTCCGTCCAGGCCAGCCAATCGTCCGTATCTCCCACGTCGTGCCGAGCGCGCACCGTGGGGTGGGTCAAGACTCGTAAGACGTCTTGTCGTGTCCGCTCGGAGCGAGGCAGCTCGAGGAGGAGCCGGGCAGCATCGAGGACCCGGCTGTCCGTGGCCAGCGGAACGTCGAGCTCGTGAAACGGGACTTCGACGGCGGTGAGGGCGGCCGCGAGCTGGTTTCGGTAGAGGTCCGCCTCAGGGGTGGCGAGGGCGATGACCACGTCGCTCCACTTCAGGTCCAGGTCCTCGACCCGGGAGCGCAGCACCTCCGCGAGGCCCTCGCACTCCCGTCGAATGCCGGGGGCGGCGAGCACCACGAGGCTCTCGTCGGGGGACCGGCCCGCGCCGGGGCGCTCGCGCCGCCGAAGCTGAAGGTCTGTACGAAAGGCGTCTAGCAAGCTGTCTTTCGACAGATCCTGTTCCGGTCCAGGCGGTGGGGTCTCGACGGCGTCCCCGGCGAGGGCCGACGCCACGCGGAGAGAGGCCCGCTCCGCGCCTCCCCAAGCCACCCAAGCCGTCGGATCCGAAAGGTCGACGTCGTCCCAGTACCCCCGGGTGGTGGTGGTGGCATACATCCGCACGTCGCCGGCTCGGCCCAAACGCTCCAGGGCTGCGGCCAGCACCGGGCTGGTGACGGGGACGTCGAAGACGAAGAGGGTTTGTGTCCCGAGCGAAGGGTCGAGGTCTTCCAGGGCCGGACCGAGGGGGCGGATGGTCTCCGCGCTCAGGAGCTGGCGTACGAGCTCCGCTTGCCAGGGCGCGGAGGCGGCCTCGGGGCCCGCTTGGGCGCGCCGCCACGCTTGGCCCCATTCGGGACGATGGAGGAGATAGTCGTCGAACAGATGACCCAGGCTTTCGGCGAGCTGCACCCGACGCAAGTCCCGCGCCGCGGGGGTGGGGGCTTCGAGGTAGCGAGCGATCGGGTGCAGGGACGCCGTCGCCGACAGCTCGTCGCCGTGCAGTTGGTCCAGCAGTCCTAGGGCTAGGATCGCGGGGCTGGCCGGTCGGGTCCCAGGAACCCGGTCCGAGAGGAGGCTCCTCAGTCCGCGAATGCGCGCGTGAGCAAAGATGCCGAGTCGGAGGGCTAGGCCTTGTTTGACGGCGGTGCCCACCGCCGGGCTCGCAACTGCGATGTCGATGAGGGTGAGAGGACCCGCCCCGCTCGGGGCCTCGCCGTGGCCACCACGGCGGAGCTGAGCCACGTCACGCGCGAGCGCGTCGAGGAGGTCGTCAACGCGCGCTCCGAGAGTCAGAGAGAGCACCGCGAGGGCGCCGCCTCAGCTCCGGTCGACGAGGTCGAAGACGCGATGCAGTCGAAGGAGCTCGATGACGCTGGTCACCGCGGGCCCGGGATTGACGATTTTAAGCGCTCCGCCGTGGGGCGCGACCCGCTTGTGCACGCTCACGAGCGCGCCCACGCCGGACGAGTCGATGAAGTCGACCGACGTGAAGTCGATGGAGGCCTGGGTGATCCCATCCTTCCACTCGGCTTCGACCTGACGGCGGAACTCCGGCGCGAGGGTGATGTCGAATTTATCGCCACCGACCCGGATCGTGAGCTCCCGTCCGCCGGCACTCAGCTCGAAATCGAACATGGGCGCAGCTAGGAAAGACTAGTTTGCACGCGGCCACAACCTGACCCGTTGCTTGAATGACGAAGGGGCGTTCATTTGACTCGTAACTCCGCTCCCCTTAGCGTCCCGCGCGATGAACGACACCGGGGAGACCTTCGACCCCGATTCGGTCGTGTCCCATTGGGAGCGCCCCGCCGACCTTCGGCACATCCGCCGATGGCAGCGCAGGTTGGCCTACAAGAAGCTGATCTGGCGGGGTACGTTCGGCCTCGCCGAATCCATCAAGCGCGCCATGGACATCGCCGGGAGTTTGGCGGCCATCACCGTGTTCAGCCCCGTGTTCATGGGCACGGCGCTCCTCATCAAGATCGAGGACGGTGGGCCCATACTTTTTCGGCAGGACCGGGTGGGGCGCGGGGGCCGACTCTTCAAGATGATCAAGTTCCGTTCGATGGTTCCGAACGCGGACAAGTTGAAGGACCAACTCCTCGCGGCCAATCAGCACGGCGGAGAGGGCGTGACCTTCAAGATGAAGGACGACCCCCGCATAACGCGCGTCGGTCGTTTCATCCGTAAGTATTCCGTCGACGAGTTTCCGCAGTTCTTCAACGTCCTTTTCGGAGATATGTCTCTCGTCGGTCCACGTCCTCCGGTGCCCCGCGAGGTCGCGAAGTACAAGGCCATGCATTTGCGCCGGCTCGCCGTGAAGCCCGGGATCACCTGCTTGTGGCAGGTGGGCGGCCGGGCCGAGATCGATTTCGAGGGCCAGGTTCGTCTCGACCTTCAGTACATCGCCTCCGAAAGCGTGTGGAACGACGTGAAGATTCTCCTCAAGACGGTCCCTGCGGTGCTCAAGGGAGAGGGCGCATACTGACATGAGCGCTCCTTCGGGTGAGGCTCCGGATCCGGAGAAGGTACTCACTCTGGTGCTTCCCGATTGGCAGCGTCTCGATACGGTGCTCGGGAGCGATCTGCCCTTCCCGCTCTGGAGCGTAGGGGCGCAACCTCTGTTGCATCACTGGCTCGATCACGCGGTCGACGCGGGATACGGGTCGGTGCGTCTGCGGGTCTCGGACCGTCCCGCGGAGGTTCGGCGGGCCATGGAGGACGCCAAGCTTTGGCCCATCCAGTGGCAGGTGGTGCCGGAGCCGGCCACCGTCCCCCCCGGTCCCGACGACGCTGACGTCGAGTACCTCGACCATCTCCCGGGCCAGGCGCCGCTGGAGAGCCCGCCCGACGACGGGTGGGCGCTGCTTCGACACTGGTACGCCCTCCGCAAGACGTGGTTCGACTCGGTCGACAACGACAAGATGGAGGCGTTCAGGACCCTCGCCATTGGCCGCTTCTGCTCGATTCATCCCACCGCGGAGCTGCGAATGCCGGTCTGGATAGGCGATTATGCCCAGATCGGCCCCGGGTGCGTGGTCGGTCCCGCGGTCAGCGTGGGGCGGGGGGCCGTCCTGGAGGGGCCTTCCCACCTCGAGAACTCGGTGATTACCGACCATACCTACTTGGCGGGACATACCGAGCTCGTGGACGCCTATCTCGATGGTGGACGTCTTCTGAACATTCGCCTCTCCGCCGAAGTGAAGGGCCTCGACGCCATCGTGGCGGACCGCCTGCGGAACCACGACGACACCCGCCCCACGGTGGCCGAACGCGCCGTCGCCGCCGCGCTCTACGTGGGTTTCACGGCCGCCGATCGCGTCCTCCCCGGCCGGCCCGCGACCTCCGAGACCTGGGAGACCTTCGGGGGGCTACCGATGTCGGAAGGGCGCGGTCCGCTCTGGCGTCGCCGCCGGACCTGGCTCCGCCACGTGGTGGCGGGTCAAATGCGCATGGTCGGGGTGCTGCCGCGCACCCGCGAGCAACTCGAACGGCTGTCTCCCGATTGGCAGGAGATTCTCCGGGCGGCGCCTCAGGGGGTCCTCTCCTATTCGGATCTGCACGGCTCGCACACCGCCGAAGACGAACTCGAGGCCATTCACGCCGTGTATCAAGCCTCGACCCCGGACGGTCAGCTTCGAGCCACGGTACGAGAAAACGCCTCCCGTATCCTTCGCACTGAAGTCTGACTCGAAACCGGGAGATCCCCGCCGCATACTGACTCCCGTGAACGCTCCGGTTCCCCCAGCGGCGCTCAGCGCCACCGACCGCGTGCTGACCCGTCGTGAGGAGGCCCGCCCCCGCGATCGGGCGGCTGGCGTGATCTTGGTGCTGTGTCTTCTCGCCGCGGTGGGCTTGGCCGGTCGTCGGGTGTGGGAGATCGCGTCCGGGACCCCGCCTCCCGTGGCCGGGCAACCCGCCCCGTTGTTCACCGCCCCGCTCTTGGAAGGCGGAAGCTTCGACCTCGAAGGCGCCCGTGGGAAGGTGCTCCTCATCGACTTCTGGGCCACGTGGTGCCCGCCGTGCGTGGCCAGCCTGCCGCATTTGGAGCGCATCCACGGGGACTTTGCGGACCGAGACTTTGCCGTGATCGGGGTGAACCAAGAGCCGGGTGACGAAGCCCGAGTACGGGCTTTCGTGGCCGGCAAGGGGCTCAGCTTCCCCACCGTCATGGACGCCGGCGAGGTTGGCGCGCGCTATGGCGTGACGAGCTTGCCCACCACCTATTTGGTCGATCGCGAGGGCAGGGTTCGGGCCGTGTTCCGCGGTCTGGTGTCTGCGGCGCGTCTCGAGCGGGCCATCGAAGAGGTGCTCGGGGAAGGGTAGAGTCCCCTCTCCGTGAGTCGCTGGATCACTGCCTGGGACCGCCCTCAGGTCGATCTTCCCCTTTTGGTTGAGCTCGTCGTCGGCGAGGCGGGGGCGCGGCCGCTCGCGACGCTTCTCGCCTCCCTACCCCAGGGCCTGGTGCACGCGGAAGCCATCGCCATCGTCCCTCATCCTCCCTCCGGATTTCGTCCTTTGTCTGCGGAGAGCGCGTGGTGGTCAGCCGGTCGAAGCCTCGCCGTCGTGACCACGGCGCCGGAGACGGTGCTCGTAGAGCTCGCGGAGCTCGCCTGGTGGTGGGCCCGGGTTCGGCAGCGGGTACGTCCCGGAGACCCTTCGGACGAGGCCCAGCGTCTGGCGTGGTCGATGGATCTCGAGCTGGAAACCGCGACGGTGGCCTGGCTCGACGCGTACGATCGGTGGGCAGAGATCGCGGAGGCGGCGCGCTTTCCTTTCGCTCCGGTGATGCGCGTCGACGTGGGTCTGCGCCCCGGGGCTCGAAAGAGCGCGGGGGCGCGGGCGGGGGAGCGTTGGGCGCGCCGCTCGGCGGGCGCGTTGCCGGTGCTCGCCGCCGCGTCTCCCGTCGCTTTGGACACGTTTTCGCCCTACGTCCGCGACTTGGGACACGCCCTCCACGCGTGGGCATCCGAGAATCCCGACCGCATCCACGACCCCGACCTCATGAGATGGGCTGCGGCTGGGCCGGGGCAGCCCGACCCCGCGGCGGGAGCCATCGTGGCGGCGGCGCTGGGGGACGACGAGGACCTCCGGGCCGAGCGGAGGCGCGCCGAGCGTAGCCAGGGGCTCGAGGTCGAGGACGACGGCGGTCTGGTGGTGGGCACGGCTCATCTGGAGCACCTCGATGCTCCTCATCCCCGGCTGGAGGGTGGCCAAGGCACCCTCGGGCTCTTCATCGGGCGTGATGGGCTCGCTCTCGAGGGAGCCCTCGAGGTGGTCATCGACGCGGGCTTGGCCTCCAGCTTGGCGTTGCTCGGCCGGTCCGGCTCGGATCGAGGGGATCTGTTGCTGCCGGCAGCCCTGGTCGGGCTCGACGATGGCTACGCCCTGCCCAGCCGCGATGTTCTTGCGGCTCGGGCCGAGGCTTGGTCGATCCCGATGCATCGGTCGGACCTCTTGAACATCTCGGGGACCGACCACCCATCCTCTTGGGTGGCGAGAATACTGGGGAAAATCCGACGGTCGATGGTCCTCGGAAACCTCGGGAGCGAAGTGCTCGTCACCGCTGCTTTCGTCCGATCCGATCCGGCCGTTCCGGTCGAGTCACTCCGAGCGGCGCGGGACGTATTGGGCGCTACGGCCGTTTTAGTGGGAGAGATGTTCGGGTTTTCCTTGAGTGAGCGGGGTTTGTCGGGCTTGCATAGGGTTAGCGCGGACAAAAATCGACCATCCAAGAGGCGATTTAGGGTCTAAAACGACCGAAAACACTTTCAAAGGTCTGATCATCTCAGGCAAAACGATTAGCGCCGGGGGTAATTGATAATGTATTTCGCCCCTACGGCCTTTTCGTAATCGACCAAGTTCGACACATTCGTTTCTGGAGGTAAGGCAATGACTAATCAGGACAACCCTTTCGGCGGCGCCCGAATCGTCTCTTCACAACCCGGGGAAGTGGCCGCTCAGGACCTGGTCCTGGTCTACGCGTCCGTTGTCCCGCAGCAGCTCGAGCACTGGCTCCGCAAGCGGAACCTTCGCTTTCACCTCAACGACCGCACCACCGTGGATCCGAATGAGATTCGGAACACGGGCGCGCGGTACGTGGTGATGGACCTGGACGAGCTCCCTCGCGAGCACCCGCCCATCGAGACCATCCGACATCTCCGCACTCACGTGCCGGAGGCTCGCCTCATCACCGTGACCTCTCGGACCGACGCGAGCTTCTCGCGGGCTCTGACCGAAGCGGGCGCGCAGGCGGTGATAATCAAGCAGCCCTACGTGGCCGACCTCGTCTTCGCCCTTCAGGCCGCCGGTGAGGGACGGGTGTACGTCAGCGGACAGTCGACCGAGCGCGAGCGCGCCGCGGTCCAGATCACCGCCCGCGAGAAAGAGGTTCTGGAGCTCATGGCGCACGGCCATAGCAACCAGTCGATCGGCGAGCGTCTCTCCATCAGCGTCAAGACGGTCGAGGCCCATCGCGCTCGACTGTTCAAGAAGCTGGGGGCTTCCAACGTGGCGGACGCGGTGCTTCTGGCCATCCGCACCGGCCTCGTCATGCCCTGAACGGCCTCTCGCGCCTCGGCGTCGGCCTCAGTCGAGGACGATGGACTTCACTGACCAAGCGGGGATCCACATTCGGTCCACCCCGCTTCGGTCGGCCGCCGGTACCACCGTCAATGCGCTTCCCCCCGTCCGGTAGTCGGGGCTGAACCCCACCACCCGCTTGCCGTTCACGAGGGTGATGTCCACCTTGGGGCCTCGCTTGGGCGAGGGTGCGTCCTCGGGGCGGCGAGCAAAGAAGATCAAGAGCACCTGATCGAGCCGGACTTCTTGGCTGGCGTCGTCGTCTCGTCCCCGCACCAAGATCCGACCCTCGTCCGCCTCGAAGCGTTCGATGAAGCCCCGGACCGTTCCCCCCTTCAAAAGATGCACGATGGCGGGCGGAAGGCTCTGGGCCGCCTTGGTGGCGGTTGGCTGGGTGGCGGGAGCCTCCGACTGGGTTCGCGGCGGTCGGGGGCTTGATGGAGGAGGCGGAGCGGGTCGGGCCGGGGGCGGCGGCGTCGGTCGAGCCTGGGGCGGCGGCGTCGGTGGAGCCGGGGGCGGCGGCGTCGGTCGAGCCTGGGGCGGCGGCGTCGGTCGAGCCTGGGGCGGCGGGGGGGACGCGGGACTGGGCGGAGGGGACACGTTGGTCTTCTCCCGCAGATGGACGTCCGCGGGCTCCACCTTGATCCCCCCATCGCGTTTCGCCGGGCGATGGGGCGCGGTTCGCGAGGCCCGGCGGGAAACTTGCTCCGGGCCCACCTCGACGTCCGGGCGGGTGCGGAGCGGCTGCTCGTGGACGGGCTGGACCCGGAGGGCCGGCCCGGATGGGGGGGGCGTGTTCTCTTCGAAGCTGTTGCCCTCCGCGATCCCCCACAGATCTCGGGTGGTCGCCGAAAGCTCGACCGGCTCACCGGCGGTGTCGATCACCTTGGACGGGGCCTCCTGCGGAGGCTCCAGAGCGGGGTCTACGGCGTCGTCGAAGTACGGGTCCAAGAAGGTCGGTCGCCGGGCCGGCGTATAGTTGGACACCGGGAGGTCGCGAGGATCCACCCGGCTGAGGCGTCGCGCGTCTCGAGACGGAAGCTCGAGATCCTCGAAGGCGTCGGCGAGGCGCCCCGGGGGAGGGGGCGCCCCCGCGGTTACGGAGACGTCGCGGGCGGTGGGGCGAGGCCGCTCAGCCGGGGTGACCACGGGCGCGCCGCGGTCCTCCGTGGGCCGGCGACGATCGGCGGAGATCGAAGAGACGCGTCGCTCCGGGGCCGAGCGTCCTCGCTCGGCGACCGAAGCTCCTCGGGTCGGCGCCGGCGTCGGACGGCTGGGCGTCGTAGGAGAGGGGCTGGGCGCGTTCCTGGGGGCGGGGCGGGCCCCCTCGATGAGATCCCGCAGCTGCTCGTCGAGCGCGTCTCGCTCCGCTCGGTCGGTGCGAGGGAGGGCGCGCCGCCGAGAAGCTCGGTGGAGCGCCACGAATGCCTCGATGGCCTCCAAAGCGTCCGAGCTCATCATCGACCTCGGCCGAACCGCGACAGATCCAGACTCAAGCGTTCGAGGTAGTCGGCGCCGCCCATCGAACGCCAAAACCTTAGCGCGCCCTCATTGGCTTTGGCGACGTACACCTCGACCGACTCCGCTCCTTGATCGCGCATCCAGGCCACCGCGTCGTCGACCAGCCTTCGCCCCACCCCTCGACCTCGGGCTGGGTGGGTCACGACGATGTCGTTGACGTATCCGATCCACCGCGTCCGGTAGACGGGGCTATTCGGGAGCACGCAGCAGATCGCGAACCCGAGGAGGCGGCGATCTTCCGCGGCGACCCGGACCCGGTAGTCATCCCGGCCCCGGGCGGTCTCGACATAGTTGAAGAAACGCTGATCGCAGTTCTCGGACAGCGCGAAGCGCGCATCCGAACGGACGTGGAGCTCCATGAGCTCGTGCCAAAGGGTCAAGAGTTCGCTTGCATCCGCGTCTACAGCGTCGCGTATAACGAGCTGCGGCTCGCGCCCGCCGAGCATTCCTGGACGCGTAACACGCGGGTCATTGCAGCCTCAAGCAGTGGTCCTCGACCTACGTTCGGAGTACCAGGACCGCGTGTCCACGACCGTCCAACTCCACGCCGCCGCCGACGCGGCCGCCCAGCGGGGAGACTTCAAGGAGGCTCTCGCGCAGGCCGCGGAGATTCTCCGGTGCGACCCTCAGGATCACCGGGCTCGCACCAAAGCGGGGCTTTGCTTGGCCGCTCTGGGCCGCCCCAACGATGGGGCTTCAGCCCTTCTCCTCGTGGCCCGGAGCTTGGCGCGTCGAGGGTTCGCGCTGGCCTCCATCGGTGCGTGCCGAGATGCTCTGGGCCTCGCCGCCGAGCACGCGGGCATCCTTCCGGTGCTGGAGAGCTTGCACGAGCGCTTCGGCGGTCTCGAAGGCAAACCCGTTCCGCGGACCCCGCCCCCCATCGCTCCCGTCGAGGTGGCGTCCGGACCCCCCGTCTACCGTCCCGACGCCCCCGATCTCGTGGAGCGTGCTCGAGCCCTGGCCGTCTCGGACCCGGATGCTGTAGGGGCCCCGGAGGAGTCCGAGGCGCAGCCCGTGCCGTTCTTCTCGGACCTCGGACGGGACGCCTTTTTGGACCTCGTTCGCCGGCTGAGTTTCCTGAAGATTCCTCCCGGCTACCCAGTGGTGAAGCAGGGCGACCCCGGCGGGTCGCTGTTCATCATCGTATCCGGGGAGGTGGCGGTCACCTTGCGCGAAGAAGATCGCAGTCAAGAGCTGGCCACCCTCGGACCGGGGCACCTGTTCGGCGAGATGTCGCTCCTCACGCAGAAACCGCGAACCGCGAGCGTGACCTCGACCCGCCCCACGGAGCTCTTCGAAGTGGACCGGGCCGCCCTCGAGGCGGTGGCCCGCCGCCACCCCGCCATCGTCGAGGACCTGGTGCGCTTTGCGCGTCGGCGGATGATCTCGAACCTCCTCGGCACCTCTCCTCTGTTTCGACCTCTGGGCCCCGAGGAGCGAAAAGAGGTGGTCGCGGCCTTCGAGACGGACGTGGCCAAGAAGGGCGAGGTGCTGATCACTCGGGGGGAGCACCCCGCGGGCCTCTATCTCGTGCTGGAGGGGGAGCTCGAGGTCATGACGGCGGACGAGGAGGGCGACGAGGTCGTGCTCGCCTACCTACGTGAGGGGCAGGTGGTGGGCGAGATCAGCGTTCTCGCGAAGGAGCCGGCGACGGCCACCGTCACGGCATCTGAACGCTCCGTGGTCCTCCGCCTGCCGCGGGAGCGCTTCGACGCCCTCGTGGCGGCGCATCCGGCCCTGGCCACCTACCTCGAGAAGCTCTCGAGCGCTCGCCTCGAGGAGACGGAGGCAGCCTCGGCGGAGGGCCTGGCCCTCGACGCAGACGAACTGGTGCTCATGTAATACGGGTGAGTGTTCAACTCTCATCCCAGAGCGGGGTAGGATCGCTCGATATGGAGTCGAAGAGCACCGGAGTATCCTACATCCTGCTCGCCCTGAGCGTGTTTGGATTCGCCGGTCTCCACCGTTTCTATTTGGGGCGACCGGTCAGCGGTCTTCTGTACCTCCTGACCTGGGGCTTCTTCGGCGTCGGCACCTTCGTCGACATCTTCACCCTGCCGCGCCTGGTTGAAGAGGAGAACATGCGGCTCGGTTTTAGGTCCCTTCCCCCGGGCTTCATGGGCTCCGTGCAGGCTCTGCCCCCGCCCCGCTCGGCCCCCCCTGCGCCTTCCTTACCCCCGCCCACTACGGAGCAATCCATCCTTCGGCTGGCCGGTCAGAACGAAGGCCGAGTGACGGTCGCCATGGTGGCTATGGACACCGGCCTGTCTCTTCGCCGGGCGCAGCGAGAGCTCGACGCACTGGTCAAGTCAGGTTTCGCGGAGAAGGACGTGAGCACGGAGGGGGCGAGCCTGTACGTGTTTCCGGGGCTGCGCTCGAACGAGCTGTTCGACATCGACAAGATCTGAGTCGTCTTCAAAGGACAGCAAAGGTGCGGACCTCCACGCTCTTGCGGGGCGGAGCTCCGGCTTCGTCGGGGAGAGCGAAGGCAGAGTGAGGGGTGAGCCGGGCTCGGCCATCGGTGCGGCTGTCCCAGCCCTTGAGGAGGACGACTTCGTCTCGGGTCATCCGGGGGAAGAAGGCGAAGCGCTGATCCGGATGGTAGGCCAGGTGATAGATCTCACCGACCCGGTCCGGAAAGAGCTGGTCCGTGGCCAGGAGGTCTTCGGTCCGAAGGGACGAGGCGTCTCCCAGGGCCAGCGGGGAGCGGAGCACGGGGCCCTCGATGGGCCGCCAGGCGTTGACCTGGACGATGGCTCGGCCGTGACGCAGGGCGGCCTCTACGGCTTCTTCACCGAGCACGTCGCGGGCTCTCTTCGGCCCGCTGGCTTCCGTGTAGTCAACG
>JBCBRU010000188.1:0-14135 GCA_039819565.1 Myxococcota bacterium
CAGCGCGCCGAGGAGATGCTGGAGCAGGCCGAGCGCCGCTCCGCCACCTTCGAGGATGAGATCCGCTCCGCCACCCAACGGGGCATCGAGGCGCGCTCGGGGATCCGGGCCGAGGCGATGAAGAAGATGAACGCTCGCATCGACGAGGAGCGGGAGAAGATGCAGGCGCGATTGGACGAGGCCCTGGGGCAGATCGACGCACAGCGGGAGAGCGCGCTCTCTGAGGTCAACACCCAAGCGGACGCCATCGCCGAAGCCACCGCCAACAAGCTCCTCGGGAGGGCGGCCTGATGACGACCGACATGACCTCCCTCGCCACGAAGCTGGGCGAGCTCGTCGTCGCCGCCGCCGATGCCGGCGGACACGCGGCCGAGAGCCACGGCATCGACTGGCTCGTCGTGATCTCTTTGTTCACGAACGCCCTCCTCTTTTTCGGGTTCCTGTTCTGGCAGGTCGCCCCCATGGTCTCGAAGGGCCTGAAGGAGCGCCGGGCCACGATGGCGACCGAGCTCGAGCGGGCTCAAAAGAAGCAGGCTGAGGCGGAGGCCCGACTCGCGGAGTATCAGGAGAAGCTCGACAACCTCGAGCGAGAGGTGTCGCGGGTCATCGAATCCTACGAGCGCGAGGCCGAAGCCGACCGCAAGCGCTTTGAGGAAGACACGGAGAAGGCGGTCGCGCGCATGCTTCGAGAGACCGAGTTCACGATCAATCAGGAGATGCGCAAAGCGGAGAGAAAGATTCACGCCGCCGCCGTGGAGGCCACCCTCCAAGCGGCAGAGCAGAAGATCCGAGCGCGCATCCACGACGACGACCATCGGCGACTGACCGACCAGTACGTCGAGAGCCTCCGGAGTGAGACATGAGCGGTGCCGCCCGACGCTACGCCGAAGCCCTCCTGGACGCCGTGTGGGAGGAGCCTTCCGAGGTTCGAGACGCCACGAAGGCCGAGGTCCAGCGCCTTGCGGAGGCGATCACCTCGGTGGGGGACCTCCGAAACGCCCTCGAAAACCCCTCCTACTCCAGCGAGGAGCGCCTCTCCGTGCTCGACGCCGTCTCGGGCCAACTCGAGCTCTCGCCGCGCGTGAAAAACTTCGCCCGACTCGTGGTCGAGCGTGGCCGCGCCGAAGAGCTGACGGAGATGTCCGAGACCTTTGCGTCTCTTTTGGACGAGCGTACGGGTCGAACCCGCGCGCTCATCACCTCCGCCCAACCCCTCGAGGAAGCCGAGGCAGACCGCATCCGCGAGGCGCTCGAGAAACGCACAGGCAAGACCATCGAGGTGGAGCTCGCCGTGGATCCGGCGCTCATCGGCGGGGTTCGTGCCGAGGTAGGCACCATCGTCTTTGACGGAACCATCCGAGCCGAGCTCGATAAGCTGCGCGAACAGCTCGGCGACGACGCCTAGTCTTCGCAAGTCTCCCTGCGCAATCCCCGACCGACGGCTCTCGCGGCGTCCCGCATCTGCGGCCCGCGACGCGATGCCACATCCACTCTCCTCAAGTCCCTGTCGTCCCTAACGATATGCGCGCGTTCTTCGGTTGATCTCCCGCCGGGCGCAGGTTAACCGGCGACCCGAGATGCAGATTCGCGCCGACGAGATCTCCCAAATCATCCGGCAACAGATCGACGACTACGAGAAGAAGGTCGAGGTCGCCGAGACCGGTTCGATCCTCTCCGTCGGTGACGGAATCGCCCGGGTTTATGGCCTGGAGAACGCCCAGGCCGGCGAGCTGGTGGAGTTCCCAGGTGGGGTTCAGGGCATGGTGCTCAACCTCGAGGAGAACAACGTCGGAATCGCGATGATGGGCCGAGCGGACCACGTCCGCGAGGGAGACACGGTACGCCGCACGAACCGCATCGCCGACGTCCCGGTGGGTGACGCTCTGCTGGGTCGGGTGGTGAACGCCCTCGGTGAGCCGATCGACGGCAAGGGCCCTATCGAAGCCTCCGAGCGACGCCGGGTCGAGGTGAAGGCGCCCGGCATCATCGCCCGCAAGCCCGTGCATGAGCCCATGCAGACCGGCCTAAAGGCCATCGACACGATGATTCCCATCGGTCGCGGGCAGCGGGAGCTCATCATCGGCGACCGCCAGACCGGCAAGACGGCCATCGCCCTCGACACCATCATCAACCAAAAGGGCGAGAACATGCAGTGCTTCTACGTGGCCATTGGCCAGAAGCAGAGCACCGTCGCCCAGGTCTATGACCGCCTCGAGCGCTCGGGAGCGATGGAATACACCACCATCGTCGCGGCCAACGCCTCGGATCCGGCCCCCCTTCAGTTCATCGCCCCGTACGCGGGCGTGACCATGGCGGAGTACTACCGAGACAACGGTAAGCACGCGCTCATCATCTACGACGATCTGACCAAGCAGGCGGTGGCCTACCGTCAGCTCGCGCTCCTTCTGCGTCGTCCTCCGGGTCGCGAGGCGTTCCCCGGCGACGTGTTCTATGTGCACAGCCGCCTCTTGGAGCGCGCCGCGAAGATGTCGGACTCGGAGGGAGCGGGCTCCCTCACCGCGCTGCCCATCATTGAGACTCAGGCGGGCGACGTTTCGGCCTACATCCCCACGAACGTCATCTCCATCACGGACGGCCAAATCTTCCTCGAGACCGACCTCTTCAACTCCGGTCAGCGTCCCGCCGTGAACGCGGGTATCTCCGTGTCCCGAGTAGGGGGCGCGGCCCAGATCAAGGGCATGAAGGCGGTCGCGGGCCAGCTGCGCCTCAAGCTGGCCTCCTTCCGCGAGCTCGCTGCCTTCGCGCAGTTTGGCTCGGATCTCGACCCCGCCACCAAGCGCGAGCTCGACATCGGCCAGCGACTGATGGAGCTGCTCAAGCAGGACCAGTACGAGCCGCTCCGCGTCGAGCGTCAGGTCGCAGCGGTGTGGGCCGCGACCTTCCCCGCCAAGCCCGTCAACAAGGAGTACAAGGACGGACAGAAGTACCCGGAAGGGATGTTCATCCTGGATATTCCGGTCGACGACATCCGGACCTTCGAAGCGGAGCTGCTCAACTATCTCGACGGCAACGCGCCCGAGATTCTCGAGACGCTGCGTTCGACGGGAAAGATCGACGCCGACCTCGAGAACAAGATGGTCGAGGCGCTGTCCAACTTCCGCACCCAGTTCCTCACTCGCTATAAGTAGCGGTCGCGGCTCGCCACTCTTCCGGCTCGCCGTCCCGAGACCAGCGAGCTCGAACCACCTCCCCCTTCTCGTTCACCCACAGCGCGACCGGACCTCGGCGGGTCTCCACCCAGATCCGGTGGCCCTGGCCGTCTTGTCCGCGGCGCTCGAGGACAAAGTGGTCGATCTCGACCCCGGAGGGGATCCGTGGGTCGACCCGCACCACCCGGAGCGCCGCTCGTCCGGTGGATGGAGCGCGCGCGGCGAGGGGCCCCCACAGCAGGGGATGACCCGCTTCGAGACCGCTCTCGTCGCCCCACGCCACCGTCCGCGGGGCGCTCACGACCTCACCCTCGGAGGACACGGAGAGACCGTCGGAGGTGCGGCGCGCGATCAACCCGCGCCGAACCCCAGAAAAGCGAAGCGTCGCTTTGAGCTCCCTCGGACGCCCGTCGGAGTCCGTGGCCACCTCGAGGGTGCTCGTGGCCGTCCTGGTGGAGAGCTCCAGGCGAACCAGGGAACCCTGGCCTCGCTCCGTCGTCCGGATCGCCTCGCCCAGCCAGAGTCCATCCTGAGACCAGCCGAGAAACCGCTGCTGGGTCACCCGCGGCGCGGGTGCGGGAGCGGGCGGAAGGTGCGCGGCACCGTGCCGGTAACAGCCAAGCCCGAGGATTAGAAACAAGAGGCAGGCTGGCGGCGGTGCGCTAAGCTGGTGGCGATGAAATGGGTTCTGATCCGCCACGAAGAGGCAGAGCCCGCCGGCGCGGAGGGCGACGAAGGCCGCTGCCTGACCGCTCTTGGTCGTCGGCGTATGCACGCGCAAGCTCGCGCCCTCTTCGATCGGCTCCCGGGCCTGGACCGCATCGTCACCAGCCCCCTGGTCCGGGCCGTCCAAACCGCGGAGATCTTGGTCGGAGCTTTCGATCTCGACACCCCGGTGGATGTGGTCTCGGAGATCGCCTATCCGAGCCATCCTCGCGCGCTGCGCGGCGTTCTCGAGCGGAGGCCGACGCCGATGGGGGTCGTGGCTTTGGTGGGTCATGAGCCGACCCTGAGCGCCTTTGCTACATCCATGCTGTCCGGATCCTCCATCGATGGTTTTCGCACCGGACAGGCTTGTCTCTTGGATATCGAAGGCGGTCGCGTGACCTTCGACTCCAGCCTGCGAGGCGGCGAGGAACTATCCTAGGCCCATCGCGGCCAGGGCCCCCTCGACCTGCTCCCTAAACCATACCAGAGCCGGATCCCGGTCCGCCGTGAGGCCCCAGTGCACGGCCAGGTTCACGGGGGGGAGCTCGAGCGGGCACGGACGACGCTCGAGCCCGTAGGCTTCGGCCAGCCCCCCTACGGCCGCCGACGGAACCGTCATGAGCAGATCCGTCCCCGCCACCAGCGGCGGCCCGAGGAGAAAGTGGGGCAGAAGGGGACCCCGGATGCGGCGTCGGCCTCCGGCCTGCAGAGCGGTTTCGACGGGGCTCGCGCCGCCCCGGGTCCGCACGCGAACGTGAGGGTAGCTAAGCCAGGCCTCAAAGCCCCAGGCGTCGAGACCCGGATGTCCCGCCCGCGCAAACACCACCCAGTCGAGCTGAGCCACCTCTCGGTGGACCGTGCCCTCCAAAGACGACGACCGGGGCGGCGCCACGACCACATCCAGGGCTCCGTCCGCGAGATCCGCGAAGGCGCCCATGGTCACGGGGAGGACCTCCAGCTGAGCCTTCGGAGCCTCCTTGGCCAGCGCCGCCACCAAGGGAACCAGGGCGGGAGCAAAGAAATCCGGGGCGGCGAGCGTGAACACTCGGGTCGAGCGGAGCGGATCGAAGCGGGGTTCGTCTCCCAGGACTCGAGCGAGAGCTCGCAACAAACGGGAGATGTCCGGAGCGAGCCGCTCCGCCTTCGGCGTGGGGCGCATCTCCGCCCCTACCCGCACCAGAAGGGGATCCGCGAGCTGCTCGCGAAGCCGGCCCAGGGCGTGGCTCATCGCCGACTGAGTGCGTCCGAGACGGCGAGCGGTTCGCGTGACGCTTCGCTCCTCGAGGAGCACGTCCAGGACCACGAGCAGATTGAGGTCCAGTCGATGGATATCGATATCGTGCATGAGGCATGCACTCTATTCGTTTCATAAATGCACTTCACCCCGGTTCGATAGAGCCATGCAAAACAACGCAGCCCCCCCCGACCCCAAGACGCTGGACGCCGTGAAGGCCTTCTGTGTCGGCACCTGGGAGAGCCTCTCCGTCGAGCTCCGTCCTACGGAGGACCGCGCCGGCACCGGAGTCATCGAGCCCACGCGGCTGACTCGGCGCTTCGAGTATCACTCCCCCGAGCGCTTCACCGGGGCCATCACGATGTTCATGGACGACTACGGAGCGGCCCCTCTCATGCGCTTCACCTTTCGCGGCCATCTGAAATGGGGAGGGGAGCACCCCATCGCCGACGGCGCTTGGTGTATCGACTACGTCCTCGACCAGGGCTTCGACGTCGACCCTCTCCACGAGGGTGCGGTGCAGATGCTGAACGCAGGCCTGCCGGAGGGCATGGACCCCTTCGCCGTGGACAAAACGTCGAGCATCCTCGGAAAGCCCTTCCCTCTATTCGGCATCGAGGCCGGCCAGACTCTGGTCGATCACGACCTTCTATATTTCCGAAACGGCCTGCTCTTCATGGGCGCCAAGCACGTGGACGGAACGCCCTTCGATCGGCCGGAGCGGCGTCCCCACCAGCTCCAGATTCCTCTCGCCCGCGCCTGAGGCGCCGGGCCACGGGCCTCGGCCAAGTCTTTTACGCCGCCCTCGTCCGGGTCCGGACGGAGAGGGTTTGAGCCCCGCGAAAGGCAGCGCCAGGAGCGAGATGGATGGACCTTAGGGCCGCCCCCGCTTCCACGCACAACATCTCACGGTAGCCCTCATCGGGGAGATCGCCGATGGTGGCGGCCCCGTGGGCACCGGGATTCCAGATGATGGCGTCCTGAAATCCCTCCTGCGTGATGAGGACGCTACGGCTGCCATCCTCGAGCTCCAGCTCGGAGACCTCCTCGAACACCCGGTCCACCTCGCCTTGGACCTTGAAGAGCTCTTCGCCTTCGTCGCCCCACACGCTGCCCGCGACCTTGTCCAGGTAGCGACGGCCCTTGAGCCCCCTGACGCGGGCGGCCTCGAGATCGTTCACGCGCAGGTAGCTGTGAAGGGCGGCCGTAAAGCGAAAAGCCTCCGAACCTCGATTCTCGACCAGCATAGCCACGGTGAGGGATGCCGAGGCGAGGGTCAGCTCGAGACGCAGGCGGAAACGGCCGGGAAAGAGACTCCGCGTCTCGGCGTCGTCCATGAGGGTGAGCTCGACGCCGTTCGCGAGGGTACCCGTGTGCTCGAATCGGTGGCTTCGGGCAAAGCCGTGCCGCGGCACTCCGGGCTCTGAGTCGCCCTCGTCGAAGCGTGGAAAGATGATCGGTATTCCCCCCCGCACCGCCTTGGCTTTCGCGGTCGTGGCTAGGGGAGATAGATAGAGAACCTCGTCGCCGCCCGCCGGACGAAAGGAGATCGGGTGACCGCCGTAGAGCAGTACGGTCGCCTGCGCCCCTTCCGGGGTCTCGATAAACAGGCCATCCTGCTCGATTCGACGAACTGAGGTCACGAGGACGGAGCTCATGAGGAAAGACTAGCCTACTCGCAGTGCGGCGTGTTCACGGATGCCTCCGGCCCCGGCCACGGAGGGCCCACCGCGCCCCGGGGAGTCCGAGCCGGCCATCGTGAGCCGGCCGGTTTGGCTTCTACCCGAGTCGCTCAGGTCCAAATGGACCTGACCTCGCGGACGAGCTCCGCCAGTCGGTCTTCCGCGATAGCCTCGCGAATGCGACGCATCAGATCACCGAAGAACCAAAGGTTGTGCATCGTGGTGAGGCGGTGCGCCAGAATCTCGTTCGTCATCCATAGATGGCGAATGTAGGCCAAGGAGAAGCGGCGACAGGTTGGACATCCGCAGGCGGGGTCGATCGGAGCCGAGCTCATCTTGTGTTTGGCGTTCTTGATGACCAACCTCCCCTGGGAGGTAAACAAGCGACCGTTGCGAGCGTTGCGGGTGGGCACCACGCAATCAAACATGTCGATGCCCGCGGCTACGGCAGTGACCAGGTCCTCGGGGTGTCCCACCCCCATGAGGTATCGCGGCCGGTCCGCGGGGAGCTTGGGCGCCGTAAAAGCCACCACTCGCTCCATGTCCGGCTTGCTCTCCCCGATGGCTACGCCTCCGACCGCGTAGCCATCGAGATCTCGCTCGACGAGGACCTCGAGGTGTTCGAGACGAAGGTCGTCGTAGAGCCCGCCCTGCACGATGCCGAACAGCGAGGTCCGCTCCGGGCGCCGACGGGCCTCGATACAGCGGTCGAGCCAGCGGGTGGTGCGTTCCATACTTCGGGCCACGTAGTCCCGGCTCTCGTCGTGCGGCGGGCACTCGTCGAAGGCCATGGCAATATCCGTCCCGAGGGCCTCCTGCACCTCGACGGAGCGCTCGGGAGTCAGGTCGTACCAGTGACCGTCGTAGGGGTTATGAAAACGGACCCCGTCCTCGGAGATGGTCCGACGTTCTTTGAGCGACAGGACCTGAAATCCCCCGCTGTCGGTGAGGATGGTGCGGTCCCACTGGGTGAAGGTGTGGAGGCCCCCGAGCGAGGCGATCAGCTCATGCCCGGGGCGGGTCATGAGGTGGTAGGTATTGCCCAGGATGATCTCGTGACCGGTGCTGACCACTTCCTCCGGCAACATAGCTTTCACCGAGGCGTTCGTCCCCACGGGCATGAAGGCGGGGAGCTCGGCGGTGCCGTGGGGGGTATGGAGCCGTCCCCGTCGCCCGTGGGTGGAGGCGTCTTTGTGCAGCAGCTCGTAGCGGACGGTGCGCGTCAAGGCTGGCCGCCCTCGGGTCGTTCGACGAACATCGCGTCTCCATAGCTGTAGAAGCGGTAGCCCTCACGCACCGCCTCCGCGTAGGCCGAGAGCACGCGCTCTCGCCCGCCGAACGCCGCCACCAGCATCAGGAGCGTCGATCGCGGCAGGTGGAAGTTGGTGACCAGGGCGTCCACCCAACGAAACTCGAAGCCTGGGCGGATGAACAGCCGGGTGGAGCCTTCCCCCGCCTGGCCCTCAAAAGACTCCAAAACCCGCACTGCGGTCGTCCCCACCGCGACGACCCGGCGTCGCTCGGCGCGAGCTCGACGGACCGCCTCCGCCGTCGCCGGGGGCACCGAATAGCGCTCAGCGTGCATCACGTGCTGGGACTCGTCTTCGGTCCGCACCGGGAGAAAGGTCCCGGGACCTACGTGCAGGGTCACGGCCCGGCGCTCCACCCCTATTGCCTCCAAGCGGGCGAGGAGACCAGAGGTGAAATGAAGACCGGCCGTGGGTGCCGCCACCGATCGTTCCGGCCCCTCGGCATACACCGTCTGGTATCGCTCCTCGTCGGCTTCATCGGGGGGGCGGCCTAAGTATGGGGGGAGCGGCAGCGAACCGTACCGGCCGGTGAGCGTCTCAGCGCTCTCCGGGAGGCGGAGAAGGTAGAGCCCCTCCCCGAGATCGTCTTGGACGGTGACCGCTTCTCCCCCCGGCAAGCTGAGAACTTGCCCCCCGCGGACTTTCTTCGAGGCCCCCAAGAGAGCGATCCAGCCTCCGGGGGCCGGCTCCACGAGCAGGATCTCTACCCGCCCTCCCGTATCGACCTTACGGGCCTCCATCCGGGCCCGAAGCACGCGGCTGTCGTTGACCACGAGCACGTCTCCGGGCCGCAGCAGCGCCTCCACGTCCGGAAAGCGACGGTGGGCGACCGGCCCGCGTATCGGTAGGTGAAGCAAGCGACTGCCGTCCCGGGTCGCCGCCGGACGGCGCGCGATCTGCTCCTCCGGGAGCTCGAAGTGGTAATCGGCGAGCACGAGGCGCGCACGGTACGAGAGCGGACCCGAAGATCAACGGGTTTGCGCGAGGGCTGTTGTTGTCGCCAGGGGACGGGCCGGATCAGCGACAAGCCCTGGGCCAAGGGCTACCATGATCCGAGTGCGGTTCTGTCCTTACTGCTCCTCGCTCTACCGCGGCGACTTCGAGCACTGCGCCGTGGACGGAACTCGACTCGACATCGTGCACGGGGACCGAGACCCCCTCCTCGGACGGGCCGTGGATCGCTATCGCATCGAGGCCCTGCTCGGGACCGGCAGCACGGGGCGGGTCTACCGCGCCGTGCACCGCACCCGGGAAGCCGAACTTGCCCTCAAAGTGATCTGGGGGGACCTCGGGTCCGATCAACGCCTGGTCCGCCGTTTTCAGCGGGGGGCGTCGGCCACCCACCGGGTTCATCACCCCAACGTGGTGCGCATCCTCGATTTCGGGACCACCATCGGCGGGCTCTCCTTCCTCGTCATGGAGCTCGTGCGCGGCAAAAGCATGCAGGAGGTCGTCGCTGAGCGAGGCCCGCTCGCCCCTCTCCTCACTGCTCATATCGGGCTCCAGGTCGCTCGGGGGCTGGGCGCAGCCCATCGGGCCGGATTCGTCCACCGCGACATCAAACCCGCCAATCTCGTCCTCGACGGACCGGTCGAAGCCCCACTCGTCAAGATTCTGGACTTTGGGCTGGTGGGGTTGGCCACCGCGGACGCCGACGCCCGCATCACCGCGAGCGGCAGCTTCGTGGGGACGCCGCTCTATATGGCCCCCGAGCAGGCGCGCAACGCCTCCGACGTGGGTCCGGCCGCCGACGTCTACTCCCTGGGCGTCGTGCTCTACGAGCTCCTCACCGGTCAGGCCCCTTTCCGAGGGACCACCCCCCTCGAAGTGATGATCGCCCACAGCACCCTGCCTCCGCCGCGTCCCCCGACCTCCGGCGGCATCGGTCCTCTGGTGACGGCCATGCTCGAAAAGATCCCCGAGCGACGCCCGGACGTGGCGGCTGTGAAGTCCGAACTCACCCGATGCATCGACCACCTGGCCTCCGGGGCGGCTCCGGCTCGGCGCCGTCTGCAAGGTCCCGAGACCGACCCCATGCCCGGCCTCTGAGGGTCTCAGTAGAGACGGCGGACCTCGGCCCCCTTGTAGTAGTGGCCTAGGATCTCGCGGTAATTACGCCCAGCCTCGGCCATCCCCTTCGCCCCCCACTGGCACATCCCCACGCCGTGGCCGAAGCCATGTCCGTCGATCTCGACGAAGCCCTGGTGGGTGCGGACGGTGAATCGGCCGGAGATCGTGTCCATCTTCACGGCGCGGCGGAAAGCCTTGGAGTCGAGCTTGATCGTCCGCCCGTGGACCCTCACCCGAATCTCCTTGTGCTGGCGGCCTCGCCACACCTGCTGGAGCGGTCCGGCAATGAGCTTCGCCTTCTGCAGCCTCTCCTGCACCTCCTGGAGGGGCTTTCTTCGCTGCCAGTGGTAAAAGCTGGAGTGCTTGCACCAGTCGCATCGCCGACTCTGCAAGTAGTCCTTACGGTTGCCGAAGTACTCCTCAGCGCTCACCGTGCCGCCCCCGCACGTGGAATGAAACAGGGCCTCGATCAGCGTGCGGCCATGCCCGAGGACCTCGCCCCGGGTGGCTTGAACCGCCTTCTTGACCGCCGGGTGGAGGGTCTTGGCTCCGTGATACACCTGGGACAAGACCGTCGCCCCGAGATCGTAGGGACGATTGGCGGCGCGCGCGATCATCAACCGCTGCAGCGCATAGGTTCGCGCCGCCACCGCCTGGGCCTTGAGGGCCTCCAGGGGCCAGGTGGGCGGCATCTCCGAGCCCACCGTGCCGAGGAGATAGAGCTCGAGCGGCAAACGGTTGAGGACCGTGAGCCCGCCCTTCGACCCCAACAGCTGAACCCGCCCGAGATAGGGCGAGCCTTCGACCTCGACCGGTCCATCCGCCTCCACGTAGAACCCGGGAGCGGTACCGTATCGGTCTTTCCCTCGGTGACCGCGAGCCTCGAGAAAGGCTCCCGCTCCGGTGACCCTCACGGTGCCGCGGCCGGCGAAGGACCACACTTTACGCCCGTCTCGAGCGTCGAAGAGCGCCAGCCCGCGCCCGGCGAGATGCACCGCACCGGCGTTTTCGCGCAGGATGATCCGAACCTCGTCCTCGGCGGAGGCCACGCGGCTGAAGAGCGCCAGAGCGACAACCGCAATGTGACCTACCCACCGCATGAAGAGACCGAGCTCACGGTGCGCGAGGCGCGCGTCCGCCGCAAAGCTCCGTACCGTCCTTGACTGAGAAGATCTCGCCCCTCCCGCCAGGTCAACTCCTCCTGCTGCGGAAGTTTAGTAGGCGCCGATCCGCACCGCCGCCGCCGCCCGCCGGGCCCGCGGGCCTACGAAGATCGGAATCACCCGATCGCGCTCTCGCGCCTTCGAGATGGTGACCTCCTCCTTCGTGCGCAGGCCACATCGAGCCAGGGCGGAGCCCGGTCGAGCGGCCAGGACCAGGCCCCGCCGGCCCTCCGCCCTCGCGGCCACCTTGCACTCTCCGCCGGCCTCGAGGCGAAGGCTCTCTTTGGCGCGCACGGTGAAACGATACACCTTCGAGGCTGATCCCTCGGGCCCCGCGCTCACCGCGAAGCGCACGTGGCCATCCGCGACCCAGGCGTAGATCCCCTCCGGGGCGGCATCGAGGGCCGGACGGCCCACCACCCACATACGATCGACCTTGCGCACCCGACCTGGACCCGGCTTGGCGCCGAGGGCCAGGAGACCCAAGGCGAAAATGACCGCCCGCGGACCGCGCCCCATGGAGACCATGCCGGCATGGTGGAGCTTCCCGCGCCGGCGCGCATCGGAAACGACGCCGAGGGGAGGAAGTCCCTGCGATCGTGACCTTGGTCATCGTTTGGCGGAGCTGGTCGAGAACCACAGCCGCGGTTTTCCTGCTACCTTTCCTCGCGATGCTCACGTGGCTCGGAGCTCTTCCGCGTCGACCCTCTCGCTCGATCTCGACCTGGCGAGCGAGGGGCCTCGCCGTCGGTCTCGCTTTCGCCGGGGTCGCTTGCGCGGGGGGCCAAACCCCGCCCCCCAGCTGGTTCACGCGACCTCCCTCCGCAAACGCCGGCCTCCTCTACTTCGTCGGCGAATCCACCCAGGCCCCCGAGCGCGGAACAGCCCGGGATCTCGCGGTGCAAAAGGCCATCGCCAGCCTCACCCAGTACTGCGGAGCCACCGTGAAGTCCGACTTCTCCTCGGTCGAGCGCGAGACCAACGGTCAGATGGAGCAGATGGTCGCCCTCACGGTGGACGTCTCCGGTGAGGAGCTCACTCTGCGGGAGGCGGTCATCGAGGAGACCCTCGTTCAGCCTGGCTCCGCGGGCGGTTTTGACGGCTACGCCCTCGTGCGCTGGCCCCGCGCCCGCTACGACGAGGTCCTCCAAATGCAGCAGGCCCGGGCTCAGCGCGCCCTTCAGGTCTTCCTCGAGGCGGAGGTGGCCTTCACGGAGCGGCGCGTGGCCGATACCCGCCAAAAGCTCTCGGAGACGATGCGCATCCTCGGGGCCACTCGAGCCCAGGTCGCTCTGGGTCACTCTCGCTTCGCCCATACCGGACTCCTCTTCGATGCTTCGATCGCCCTCGGACAGCGCCTGGAGGCTTTCGAGCGGACGCGCCGAGGGGTGATGGCGGTCGGGCTGGACTGCCGTCTGGACGGCGCGACCCGCCCCTGCCTGCCGCAGCACGTAGGACAGGTCCGAGAGCGGGTCACCCGGTCCGGGATAGACGTCTCCGCCAACGGACTCTCGCCCGCTCTCGCGCGCGCCATCTCCGACGCCGGCGGACCCACCGTCGAGGCCGACGTCCGGGATTCCGGGTATGTGCTGGCCGTGACCTTCGATGCCCGCAGCCTCGGCTCCCAGGACGGCTTCGTCTTCGCGCGATGCGGGGCCCGGGCCGTGGTGTTCGACACGGACGGCGGCCGCATCGTGGGCATGACGGAGGTGAAGCCGAGCAAGGGTGGCCACGTCCATCTCGACGGCGCCGTGGAGAAAGCCTGCGAGCCCACCGCCGGCAACGTCGACGCGTGGCTCGAGCGGGTCCTCCCCGGGGTGAAGGAGGAGGACACCGAATGAGCAGCGCCTGCCTCCTCCTCGGCGTAGCCCTCGCCGCCACGGGTCAGATCGGCCCGCGGCCTCGACCCCAGGCTGCCCAGCTGGATCCCTTCCTCTGGGAGGAGGTCCGTAGCCTCGTCGAGCAGGCTTGGGCGGCCGAGCAGGATCCCAAGCGTGGCCCGGGAAACGCGGAGACCCTGCTCAAGAACGCGCGCGTCGAGTTCGCGTCGGACCGCCACCGGACCGCCCTCGACCTCCGTCGGGCGGCAACTTCGCTGCGGCAGGTCTTTCGCACCGCTCAGCAGTTCAGCGAGGTCCAGCGCGAAGCTCAGGCCCTCTCGACCTACTCCCGCCTGGATCTCGCCGAGCCCGGCCTCGCCACCGACCTCCAGCGCGCGCTCTTAGCGCGCCAGCGGGCGATCGCAGACGAGGACTCGCCGATCGCCGTACCCGAGCTCAGGATCCGAGCCGCGGTGCTTTCCCGCAATGCGAGCTTGGACGCCCCGCGCTTCGCGCGGCGGCTTCGCGCCCGACTCAAGAAGGTGGGCGTCCGTCTGAAGACCGTGGCCCCGGCCGAGGCCGATTTCATCCTCAAGATTGGCGCAAAAAACGTCGAGACCCGCGGGGACACTCGCCAGGTCACAGTGCGCATCGACCTCGAGCAGGTGGACCGCGGCCGGACCGCCTGGCGCCACGCCTTGTTTCGAACCACCGCTGCGCCCACCGCCCAAGAAGCTCTGGACGTGGGCTTGGAGTGGCTCGCTCGCATCGGAGGTCGAGATCTTCTCTTCCGTTATCTTGCGGACGGACCGCTCCCTGAACTCATGCCCCTGAGTCCGCGCCGACGCCACCACCACTGATGGCTACCCTCGACCTGTTTCGCCGGGAGGCGATGGCCTACCTGCGCCTCGGACTCAGGGGCATGAGTTCAGGGAGCGGTCCGTCCGCAAGATAACGGAAGAGAAGATCTCGACCTCC
>JBCBRU010000189.1:0-14132 GCA_039819565.1 Myxococcota bacterium
CGAAGCATAGGCGAAAAGGGTCGGGCCAGGCGCATCCAGAACCAGGGTACGCTCGTGACTCTTAGTCGGCGCGCAAGGACGCTTTCGAAGGCATCCTGCAGCTCTTGTCCCGTGAGAGCGTGCCCGGCGAAGAGGCGCTCGCTGTAGCCGGAGAGCTCCGCGCGGCGCTCGGCGATCGCTACGAAGGTGGCCGCGAGGTCGGGGAGGAAGGCCCAGGCGTGCTTCACGTTCATGGGCCCGGGATAGGTCATGATTCCTTCCCTGAGGCGCTTCGCCACCACGAGGTCCATCCACGAGCCCCATCCGTAGCCGTAGAAGTCGCCCGCTCTGAGCACGATGGTCTGGACCCGTGTCGAAGCTTCCTCGAAGATCCGCTCCATTTCTACGCGGAGACGGGCTTTGCGAACGGGCCCCGGCGCAAAGGACATGCCGGGTTGGCAGTGTTCGGGGATCGACTCGCCATAGTTGTACACATTCCCGGGGAAGAGGTGAGTTTCCACGCCTGCCGAGACGGCAGCTCCTATCACGCTCTGAGCGAGCGGGATCGCCTTCTCTGACCACTCCCAGTAGGGCGGGTTGAGGCCATTGAACACGACCTTGCACCCGCGAAGGGCAGGGCTCAGCTCGTCAGCGACCATCCCATCAGCCTCGCGGACTTCGACCTCTGGCCACGGCGGCCTCCATCCCGATCCTGGTCGAACTACGGCTCGCACCGACCATCCGGCGGCATGAAAAGCCTCCATCGTGGCGCCGCCGCACCGTCCTCGGGCGCCCAGGATGGCTATCGTCTTGTTCGGTTCCATCGTCTCTAGTCTTAGATATTCGAATATGGGTGGTCGATTGTCTCATTTCGCATATCTGGTATGCAATTTCGTAGTGCATTCTCCGGAAGACGTCGCCGACCGACTCGATTGGTCGCTCCTTCGCAGCTTCTTGGCCGTGGCGGAGGCCGGAAGCCTAGCGGGAGCGGCTCGTGAACTGGGTCTCGGACAGCCCACGTTGGGACGTCATCTGGACGCTCTGGAAAGCCAACTTGGTCTTGTTCTCTTCGAGCGCACCCGTCAGGGTACCTTGCCTACGGAAGCGGCGCTGTCCCTCTTGCCGGCGGTGCGGGCCATGCAGTCGGAAGCCTCTCGCATATCTCGGCTCGCAGTCGGGCGATCTGTCGAACTCGCGGGCCCGGTTCGCCTTACCGCCAGTCGCATGGTCTCCTGCTTCTTTCTACCCCCCATGGTCGTCGACCTGCGCAGAGCTCATCCCGAGGTCGAGATCGAGATCGTGGCGTCGGACGAGGTCCAAAACCTGATTACCCGTGATGCGGATATCGCGGTGCGGATGGTTCGTCCCGAGCAGTCGGACCTCATTGCCCGCCGGGTCAATCACATGGCGCTCGGAGCCTTCGCGGCTCCCCGCTACTTAGACCGACGAGGCGTTCCCCAGGACGTAGAGGATCTGATGAATCACGATCTCCTGGGCTTCGACAGAAACCCAAGCATCGTTGATGGCGTGCGCAAGATGGGTTTCAAAGGGGTACATCGACGGTCCTTTCCCTGGAGGACGGACGACCAGCTCGCTTACCTCGCTCTGGTGAGGGCTGGGGCCGGTATCGGCTTCATCGCCCGGCCCGTTGCTCGGGCGGTGGGAGGGCTACGGGAAGTGGTCCCGGAGCTGGGACTCGAGCCTCTTCCGATGTGGCTCGTCAGTCACCGCGAGCTCCGATCGAGTGTCCGTATTCAACGCGTCATGGAGCACCTAGCCACCGCTCTGGCCGCTTGCGACCTCTCCTGAGGAAAACCACGGACGCAAGGCCCAGAGGCGGAGAATGGTTGTCTCGCGGCGTATAGGAAGACCAAGGGGTCGCCCATGGTGCCTGACTTCGAAGCGTTCTTCGCCCCGCTGCTCCGTGCCCTTACCTCCGCGGCGCGGAGCGTCGAAGCCCTGGCCGAGGACTGCGCAGACTCTCTCGGCCTCGACGCTGCGTCGCGAGCGGACACGATCGCCTACGATGGGCGCCCCACTTACGTGGCTCGCACCCAAATGGCCCTCCAAGAGCTGAGCCACGCGGGTCTTTCTCGCCTTGATGCAGAAGGATACGCCCTGACCGAAGCCGGCGGGGAGGCTGCGAGCGCGCCCCCTCGTGATCGCGCGGCGCTCGAGCAGTACCCGAGCTACCGCGCCTATCGCGAGCGGCACCTAGCGCGTCGCGGAGCCTAGTCTATCGACCGTACCGTAGACGGCGCCGGCGTTCCTCACGCCGGCATCGCTCGGCTTCGAGACGCCGCCGGCGCTCAGCCTCGATGGCTCGCCGTCGGCGAATCTCGTTTCGACGACGACGCTCGATCTCGCGCTGTCGCTCGGCTCGGCGCTGCGCGGCGATGACTCGGTCCCGGCGACCGTAGCGATACCTAAAGCCCTCGTAGCGGCGCTGATGCCGTTGCGCACGTCGATCGTAACGATCTCGGCGACGCTCTTGGCGGCTATCGATGCGGTCTTGCCGACGACGGTCTTCGTGATCTCGCCGATGGTCGGCGCGGTCATCAATCCGGTTGCGGCGACGGTCGGCGCGATCGTCTTCGCGTCCGGTACGACGGTCGGCGCGATCGTCTTCGCGTCCGGTACGACGGTCGGCGCGCTCGCTTCGACCATCCCGGTTTGCACGATCAGCGCTGTCGTTGCCGGGGCGGCCCCGTTGGGCTCGATCACCGCGACGACGACCTTCGCCACGTTCCGTGCGCCGCTCGCCGTCCCCACGGCTCTGAGCGTAGGCCTCGGGCGAGTAGGAGAGGCCCCCGACGACCAACAGGGGAGCAAGAGCAAAGCTGACCAGAGAATTCGACATAGGTGAGGCTCCTTTCCTGGGAGTCGACGGGAGGCCCCTCGTCCCTATTCATGGCCCACCACGAGACGACCGCTCGGAGTCCACTTTTCGCAGGCTCCATCTGCGGATTCTTCGGCCGAGTTGAATACGAGAGCCATGAGGACCTCCAGCATTACGCCGTTGATCGACGAAGCCGGCGAACGGTTGACCGTGGCCCTCACGGGGCCCTTCGATTTCAACGTCCATCGACGGTTCAAACAGGTCATCACGGAGACGAAAGCCCGCTTCTTCGTGGTCGACCTCACGGGCATCGACTACATCGACAGCGCCGGTCTGGGGATGATCCTGCAGCTGAAGGAGCATGCGACCACTCGCGGCGGCAAGCTCTCCGTCATAGCTCTCACCGGCGGTCCTGTTCGCCATGTGCTTGAGTTGGCGCACTTCGACCAGCTCGTGGAGATCGTAGAGCCCGAAAAATGAACCCGGAGGCCCCGGCTTCGGATCTACAGGAGGCCCTCCTCTCGATGCAGGATGAGTTGCGAGAGGCGGAGGAGATCTTCGACCAGGTGCTCAACCGCCCTCGGGTTGAGCTCGGAAACGCCATCATCTCAAGTCGTGGCAAGGGAAACTTCAACGGCGACCTCGTCATCGCGGACGAGAGTCGGACCGGCGTTCAGTGGTTCCTCTTTGGAGACTTCACCGGCCACGGACTGGCGGCCGCTCTCGGCACTCTGTTTGCGAGCCAGATCTTCACCGCGATGGTGGCTAAGGTCATGAATCACCGCACCATCGTCCGGGAGCTCAACCGTAAGCTGCGGCAGCTCCTACCGACGGGGCGATTCATGGCTGCGGCGGTCGTGAGCCTCGATCCGTGTACGGGCCGGCTGGAGGTGTGGAACGGAGCTCTACCCGCCGGCTTCGTATGGCGAAAAGGGCAAGGCGTGATCCGAGAACTCCATTCTCGGCATCCGCCTTTGGGAGTGGTGCCCAGCGAAAACCTCGAGCTCAGCACCGACGCGGTCTGTTTGCAGCCAGAGGATCGGGTGCTCCTCATGACCGACGGCATCGCCGAGGCCCTCGAGATCCAAGGTGTACCGGCCGAGCAGGGATGGATCTCACGAACGATTCATGAAACCCGTGAGGCTACGAGCCTCATCGATGTCGTGCAGTCTCAGCTGCTAGAGCGGCGGCTTCGGCGCATCGATGATGCCTCACTCCTGGAGATCGTTTGTCCGAGGAGGCGAACCGACAAACCCCGCGAACAACCGCCCGGGGCGGTTCGCGGGGTCACCTTCCAGTTCGATCGCCCGCTTCTGGCTGACGCATCCGCGTGTCTGGGGATGGTCCTCGACGCCGCGGAGCGCATGACGCCGATGACGCCATGCGACCGGAGCCTTCTCTCCTCGGTCATGGCAGAGCTCTTTTCCAACGCCATGGACCACGGCCTGCTGCGCCTGGACTCGAGCCTCAAGAACGGATCCGAGGGCCTCGCGCGTTACTTGGAAGCTCGGGACCGTAGCCTCGCGCAGCTCACTCACGGTCATATCTCGGTTGGGTTGGAGTGGCTTCGTCCAGATCGAGTGCGGGTCATGCTGAGGCACGATGGTCAGTCCTTCGATCCCTCGAAAGTAGACACCCAGCTTGCGGGCAACGCGCGCGCTTCGGGGCGCGGCTTGGCCTTGGTCAGACGGTTGTGCGAGGACCTCGAGTACACCGATCACGGACGGGTGGCGCTGGCTACGCTGAGGCTCGGGCGCCTCCTATGAGTTGCGCCCGAGCCCTCGTCCAAGGGTCTCAGGCGGGGGCCGGGGCCTCGAGACGACAGCCGTCGTAGCCGAAGGCGGCGATCGTGTCGCAGACGGTGCGGTAGGTGTTCACGCCGCCGATATAGGCCAAAAAGACCCGAGGCTTTCCGGGGACGTTGGCTCCCATGTACCAGCTATCCGCGAGAGGATAGACGGTGCGGTTGCCCGTGGCCTCGACGTGCGCCCTCCATTCCTCCTCGGCTTCGAGGGTGGGCTCGATGGCTGAGACTCCCTGGTCCTTGAGGTGGGAGAGACAGTCAGCGACCCAATCGACGTGCTGCTCGATGGAGACCATCATGTTGCTCAGCACCGAAGGACTCGACGGACCCGTGAGAGTAAAGAAGTTCGGGAAGCCGGCCACCGTCAGACCCAGGTACGACACAGGACCATCCGCCCATTTGTCTTTTAGAGTCTGGCCCTGACGACCCTCGATATCGAGCCGTACCAAAGTCCCGGTTAAGGCGTCGAAGCCGGTAGCGAAGACCAAAGCGTCGAGCTCGACCTCTCCCTCGGCGGTCCGGACACCCTTCGGAGTTATCTCGAGGATCGGGGTGCGGCGAAGATTTACGAGGTCCACATGGGATTCGTTGAAAGTCTCAAAGTAGTTCGTGTCCATGCACGGACGCTTTGCCCCCACCGGGTGGTCGGTGGGGATGAGATCCTCGGCTACCTTGGGGTCCTTGACCTTCTCTCGGATCTTTCGGCGGACAAAGTCGGCGGCGGTGTCGTTGGCTTCTTTGCTCAGCACGAGGTCGCCGTAGGCAGTCAGCACGGCGACGATTCTCCCCTCTTGCCAGCGTGACTCATAGAGCGCGTCGCGCTCCTCCGGGGTGGCGAGAAGAGCTGACGGCAATGGGTCGGGGGTGGGGATACCGAAGCCCGCGGCCCGGGCCGCGTCTCGGTCTCGGAGATAGTTCGTCTTCGCCTCCGCCCGCTCCGCGTCCGTGAGGGGGCGGTTGAAGGTCGGGAAGCTGAAGTTTGGGGTCCGCTGGAAGACGGTTAGGTGTCGCGCCTCCCGGGCAATTTCGGGGATGGCTTGAATCGCCGATGACCCGGTGCCAATCACGCCCACGCGCTTACCCTCGAAGCTCACCTTCTCATGCGGCCAGTTGGCAGTGTGATAGGTCTGTCCTTGAAAGCTCGATGCCCCCTGAATATCGATATCCTTAGGGGTGGAGAGACAGCCTGTGGCCATTATCAAGAATCGAGGCCGATAAGTTTCGCCGGTGTCGGTCTTGACCGTCCAGCGCTGCGCGTCGTCGTCCCATTTGGCGGTCTCGAGTTTCGTTTCGAGCTTGATGCTTCGGCGAAGGTCGAACTTATCGGCGACGTGATTCATGTAGCGGAGGATCTCGGGTTGGCTCGGATATTTTTCACTCCAATCCCACTCCTTAACCAGCTCCTCCGACCACGTATAGGAATACGATACCGAGGGGATGTCGCAGCGACATCCGGGGTAGCGGTTCGCGTACCAGGTCCCCCCGATGGCCTCGGCCGCCTCGATGCCTTGCACGGAGAATCCGGCCTCGCGGAGACGATGGATTTGGTAGAGCCCAGAGAAACCTGCGCCCACCACGAGCGCGTCTAGCTCAGTGCGGGGCTTCAGCTGAGCGTCTATCTGATCCGCCACCCAATCCACGCCCTCCATGGCTCCCGGTAGCACGTTGATGAGCTGAAAGAATGCGTGCATCTGGCGGTCGAAGCGCTTGAAAGTCACGGGCACACCCGCGCCCTGAAGCCGGGCCGCATAGGCTTCCCCTTCATCGCGGAGGGGATCAAATTCGGCCGTCAATACGACCGCGGGGGGGAGGCCGCTGAGGTCGTCGGCCCGGAGAGGGCTGATATCGACGTTTTTCCTGACCGAAGCATCAGGAGCATAGCGTTCCCAGAACCAGAGCATGCCCTCGCGGTTCAACAGAAGCTGGTTGAGGGGGTTCTGGTAGCTCTCGTTCTCGGTGTCGCAGTCCGTAACGGGGTACACCAGCACCTGAAGGTCGATGCTCGGGCCGCCCTCACGCTTGGCGCGCTGGGCAACCACGGCGGCGAGGTTCCCGCCGGCACTGTCGCCGGCCACGATCAGCGGGACCCGCTGACCCAAGAGCCGGGAGCACTGTTCTGAGGCCCATTGCGTAGCGGCGTAGGCGTCATTGGTGGGAGTGGGGTAAGGGTGCTCGGGAGCGAGCCGATACTCGACGAGGGCTACCGCGGCTCCCGTCTTGGCAGCGAGGTTTCGACCGAGGGTCTCATACTCGTCGATGGCCCCGATCACCCATCCACCGCCGTGAAAGTACACAATCAGAGCTCGGGGATTTGGGGTTGGGACCAGCACGTGGCAGTCGAGCTCCGCGCCGTCAGGAGTCGGGATCTTCTCGCGGAGTGACCGGTCCATTTCGGGACCCGGTCCGTACAAAGTCTTGAGAATCTGCCCGAGGCCTCGCCCCTCCTCGGTCGTCATCTCGTGGAGTCCCTTCGCGCCCGGGGCTGAGCCCATCTGAGCCAGGAAGGCCGTCGTTGAAATATCTAGAGCCATGTATCCACCCTCCTCCGTGTGGTTGACCCACCGTACCGGCCTGCGGAAAAGTGTCGCAACGGGGTGGAGCCCGATGAGCTTGATTCATCGTGCCACGTCCATCGGGAGGAGTGACGCACTGCGTGAAAACTGAACTCTTGGATCGGGTCCCCCTACCCAATCGAAGCCTTCGCCTCATGTGTGACGCGCTCGAGCATCTCGAGCTGGACGTTGCTCCTTTGCTCGACCAGGCGGGAATTCCCGAGGCTACGGCCCTCGCTGCCGACGGCGAGATCCTCGGCGAGCAGGAACTCGCCTTCCAGCGCGCTTTCGTTGAGGCCACACGCCAGATGCCGCAGCTCTGGTTTCGCTTGGGTCGAGGCTATCGGGCCGAGCGCTTTCCGCTCCTCGGTCCCGCCATGTTGACCGCCAACACGGTCGCCGAGGGCCTGGACACCGCCGGGACCTTCCAAGGCCTCACCTATGATCTGCTCCAGTACCGACCCTACGGTCGGGACGGGCGGGTGATGGGGTTCGAGGCTACCCACGACGAAGTCCCGGATGGCTTGGAGGCCTTTGTCTGGCTTCGTGGAGTGGCCGCAGCCACCACCATCCTTCAGCAGATGTGCCCCGAACTCGAAATTACTTGCATCGACTTTCCCCTCGAGCGGCGGGAGGCAGGACTCAACGTCGAAGCCGAGTTAGGGGTTCCGGTGCGGTACGGAGCGCGAGTGCTTCGCTGGGTCTTCGCTCCCACCGGAGCGGAGGCGCGGCCCCCGCAGGCCTGCCCGCACCTCGCGGAGTCCTTCCGAAGGCGATGCGCGGTCCATTTGGGCCAGGTTCGTGAGGAGCTATTGGCGGAGCGGCTGACCCTCTGGCTCATGCGTAGCCTCGCTCGAGCGCCTTCAGCCGGTGATGCTGCGGCATTCCTCGGGATTTCTCGCCGCACCCTTTATCGACAGCTCGAAGCTACGGAGAGCACCTACGGGGGGCTTGTCGAGCGGGTACGGAGGGAGCGCGCGGCCTTCCTTCTCCGCTACTCGGAGCTCCCCGTGGAGACCATCGCGTTCAAGCTCGGATTCTCCGAGACGGCCAGCTTCAGCCGTGCCTTCAAGCGCTGGACAGGGCGACCCCCGAGCATTTTCCGCAAAGAGTGTTGACCGGTCAGTAGGCGAAGCTCGTGGGTCGTCCTTCGGTGAGTTTTCCGCCGTCGAGGGTCAATACGCGTTTACCGAACCGGTCGAGAAGCGAGCGGTCGTGGGTGGCTACGACGACGGTCGTACCTCGGGCGTTGGCCTGTTCGAGAAGCTCCATGATCTCGTCGGTGAGCACCGCGTCGAGGTTTCCGGTGGGCTCGTCCGCGAGGAGCACGGCCGGGTCGTTGACCAGTGCGCGGGCTATGGCGACGCGCTGCTGTTCCCCTCCCGATAGTTTCGGGGGGAGAGCCGAGGCTTTGTGCATCAAACCCACGGCGCCGAGCACTCCCATGACCCTTCGACGCAGGGTTCGCTCCGGAGTGCCCACCACGTGAAGGGTGTAGGCTACATTCTCGGCGACGGTCTGGGTTGAGATCAGCTTGAAGTCCTGAAAGACGACACCGACCTCTCGGCGGAGGCGGGGCAGGTCGCGAGGGCGCATCGTACCGATATTCCGCTGGTTTACGATGAGCTCACCATGGGTAGGGCGCTCGGCGCCGAACAGGAGACGGAGGAGCGTGGTTTTGCCGGCCCCGGACGGTCCGGTGAGAAAGACGAACTCGCCCTTCTCAATGGTGAAGCTCACCGCCTTCAGGGCGGGCCGATCGCCAGCGTCGTAGATCTTCGAGACGGCGGAGGCGCGAATCACCGCCGGGACGATAGCACGGGGTGGGGGATCGACTCTCGCGGAGCCGCGAGAGTCGGCGGGAAGCGGATGAGCTCAGGCCTTCATCTGCTCCTCGTGTCTCTTGGTGGCCTCATCGACGGCCTGCAGCTGGAGCGCAGCCAGCGCCTCACGGGTCGACCGCGCCCGGTTCGCGGCGCCAACGAGATTACTTCCGGAGCTCTGGAACTTGGGCATGACGTGCCTTGCCATCAGCTCGAAACTCTTCTTGGTAGCCTCTGGGTTGGCCCAGTTGTGGGCCAGCGTCAGGTAGGCGCCAAAGCCACCGTTCGACTGCTCGAGAAGGTTCTGAATTTGCGAGACCATTCGGTCGGGGGTACCAATGACGCCAAGGCCATTGTTTACGAAGTCGATCATCTCCTGGATGTCGCCTCCCTCGACGGCCATCTGAGGGAACGCGGCCACGTTCTGGAAGTATCTGAACCACTGGGTGATGCCGTACTCCACGTCCTTGCGGGCTTGCTCTTCGGTCTCGGCCAGGTGGACGAGTCCCACCAGCCGCCACTTCGAGCGATCGGCGGTGTGCCCGTGCTTGGCCGACATCTCTTCCACGACCGACCAGTGATGAGCCAAGACGTCCATGCCCACCGCCATGGTGGCTCCGAGGGAAAGAAGCCCTCCGCCATAGCGTCCGGCGAGGCGAGCTCCCGTGGGGGAGGCGACCGCGGCTACCGCGAGGTCGAAGAGAGGCTCGGAGTAGGGCCGGAGGTGAAGTCGCGCGTCGTTTAGCTCCAGACGGTCACTCTTGTATGAGATGGGCTCCTCGGAGGTCAGGAGGTGCATCAGGACCCCGAGATACTCCTCGAAAATCGGACGCATCTGGGGGGGCGACATCCCGAGCATCGACGCGTCCGTCGGAAGCGCCCCGGGGCCGACCCCGAGCATCACTCGACCTCGGGTGAGATGGTCGAGCAAAACCATCCGTTCTGCGATCCAAAGGGGGTTGTGGTACGGGACGGACACGACCCCGGTGCCGAGCTTGATGCGCTTGGTTCGTTCAGCCGCCGCCATGATGAAGATTTCGGGCGAAGCGATGATCTCGCTGCCCGCCGAATGGTGCTCACCAATCCACGCCTCGTCGTACCCGAGTTCGTCCATGTGCTTCAGCAGGTCGAGATCCTGCTCGAGGGACAGGGTCGGGTTGTGTTCCGGCGGATGGAACGGAGCCATGAAGGTACCAAACTTGAGTCGCATCTTTCCTCCTCCCCGGGTGATCCGGGTCCAGCACGGACGGTAGGAGGGACCAGCCAGGGATGAAAGGGCTACACTCGGAGAATCTGATGACGAACTGCGTCATGCCTTCTCCGGGTCCGACTGTGAGGGCCGGCCCTCTCTCTTCGCGACCATTCCCAAGTGGGGCCTACGTCGCGCCTATCTATTCGGAATCCAGCGCCGCAGGCTCCGCGCGAGGCACCGGTCTTCGGGGGTAGGGCGCGTTCACCCCCTATTGAGAGAGCGCGTGGATGGCGTCAATGTTGCGCATCGGCAGTGAATCCTCGACGCTCCGCGGCATGAGCCCCCGGGCCTTCTTCAACCTCGAGGACGAGCAATGGTTTCGACCCACGGACTGGGCTCGCGGCCCTTGGGATCCCGAAGCCTGTCACGCCGGCCCGCCGTCCGGCCTCCTCGCTCGCGGCCTCGAGCGCGCTGTCCCCGATCGTCAGCTCGTGCGACTCACGGTTGAGCTGATGCGACCCGTGCCGATGTCGGGGGTACGGGTCGAGGTCGAGGTCGAAAGGATAGGGAGGGCATCGGCCCGCGCGACCGCTGAGCTCCGGGACGCTCAGGGCAAGTGTAGCGCGAGAGCCCTGGGCCTGTTCGTGACGCCGCGACGGCTGTCGGACGTTCCGACCCGCCGGGTCGCGGTCCCCGACCTTGACGAGGCGGAGCCCGGGGCGTTTCCGTTCCGCTCCGCAGCGCACGAGCTTCCCTCTTTTCTGGACGCCGTAGAGGTTCGCTATCCGCCGGGGGAGGATACCGGCCCGGGCCCCACCACGGTTTGGATGAAGACCCCGCCGCTTCTCTCCGGTGAAGCACCGAGTCCGTTTCAGAGCCTCTGTCCACTCGCAGATTGCGTTAACGGCTTCGGTCGCAACGGCGACGTCGGTGATTGGCGGTTCCTGAATCTCGACCTCACCATCCATGTCCATAGACCCCCAGCAGGTGCTTGGCGTGGCCTGAGAGCTTGGTCGCAGTGGGAGCCTTCGGGGACCGGCGTAGCGGGCGGGGAGCTCTTTGATGCGGAGGGTTTGGTCGGCTTCGCGACCCAAACCCTCATGGTCGAACGGGGGCTCTAATTGGGTCCAGACGGGCTGCTTCTCCGGCCTCCTCCCGCTCGGTGGTCTCGATCGAGGGAATGCGCGCGAGGGCGGCATCGATGTCGCTGCGCAGGCATCGATTGACCTGTTCGAGGTTCAGGAATCCTCCCCGCCGATTTCGCTCCGCGATGAGCACCGGACGTATGCTCGGCTCGTCGAGCGAGATCAGCCTCTCCACGTACCATCGCCGGATTCGGCAGTGGTGGGTCCCGTTTCGGCGTAGCTGATCCTTGAGATAGTTCAGCCGATTGAGCTCTGCGGCCCAGCCGTGCGTTTCCAAGCCCTCGTAAGCTTCACGACGAAGCGCGAAGGACGGAGCTAAGTGGGTGAGTTCAAGGAGAAAGGCGGGGGCTCGACCGCCCTTGGGCTCGGCCGCTTTGACGGCGGCGAGGACTCGTTTGATGGTCCCTCGGTCGGGTCGGTCGACCCACGCCCGAACTCTCTCGACGGTGAGGCGCGCCGCCGTCGCGGTCAGGGTTCCGCTGAACACGGCTAGAGCCTCCGCGTGGCTGGCGGCGAGGCGGTCGAGAGCGGCCAGGGCTTCTTCGGCTTCGACCACCGTGACGGGTGGGGCGAGCGCGGGCGCCAGGGGCGGCTCGTGGGCTTTGGAAATCCGCGGAGCTTCTTTGGCAGTCGGGCCGGACCACAGCGCGTCGGCCGCCGTCGCTAACAGGGCCGCCAAGCCCAGCCCGACCAGAGCCGTAAGACGGGGGTGGGTCCGCATAGCCTCGGCCGCCGGGAGCTGAAGGGCGGGGAGCTCCATGCGTCGTATCGCCCGCACCGCGCGGCCCTGAGTGACGAGGTCGCCCATGCGCCGCTGGAGCTCTTCCAGGAGGGCCACTCCCCGGGGCTGCTCCGGCTCCGCAAGCGAAGACGGTAGGCAGGCCTTCAGTCCGAGGATCATGGCGTCGGCGCTCTCGAAGCGGTCCTCCCGCGTCTTAGCCATCGCGGTTTGCAGGACCGCTTGCAGTTTCGGAACGTCGATGCCGGCTTTGGAGCCCTGGATCACCAGCGGGGGAAGGGGCTGTACGAGATGGAGTCTCAAAATCTCGGAGGCATCCGCGGCATCGTACGGAGGCGCCCCCGCCAGGAGCTCAAAGAGCAGGACCCCAGCGGCGTAGAGGTCGACGCGGAGATCGGCCTTGTCGCCCACGGCTTGTTCGGGAGCCATGTACCGGGGAGTACCGAAGACGGCGCCCTCCGCGGTTCGCACATCGTCGACCATCCCGTCCAACCGAGCTAGGCCGAAGTCGAGGATCTTGACCCGCCCCTCGGCGCGGGTCACCAGGACGTTGTCGGGCTTGAGGTCTCGGTGAACGAGACCAGCGTGATGGGCGGCGGACAGCCCCTCGAGGAGCTCCAGCACGGTCTCGATTCGCTGCCGCGGGGACATGGCCTCGGACGCGACTCTGAGCGAATCCCCGTCTACCCGCTCCATGATGAGGTAGGGCCGCGCCCCGACACGCCCAAAGTCGGTGACCTTGACGAGCCGAGGATCATCGAGAGCCCCCGCGATCCGCGCCTCTCTTAGAAAGCGTGCTTCGACTCCAGGGGTGCCCTGAAGATGTGAGGATAGGAGCTTGAGCGCGAAAGGCACCTGGAGCTCGACGTGCTCGACGGCCAGGACGACCCCCATACTGCCAGCCCCGAGAACCTCGACGACGCGGTAGCGGCCGTCGACGACGTCCCCGGGGGCCAGGTCGCTCATCGCGGTCAGCGTACCGAGCTGCCCAGGGCTCGGGCGAGCGAGAATGGGCACCCGGCGTCGGTTCGGGAGCCGACGGGCGTCCGGCGTAGCTGGTGCTCTACGGCCGGCGGAAATTCTGACGCACTCTCAAGTGCGCCTCTCGGACCATGCTCGCCGGACTGCTCCGGGCTCGCTCCACTTCGCGTGGGATGACCCATTTTTGCGGAGGAGTTAGTTGTGACCCGCCCCGCACCCGCAACGCCCGTGAGCGCCCTGGTGGGTGTGCCCGCCCCACCAACGACCGATGCCTAAGCTCTGGGCACCCTCACCGAAGGCCTGGCTGCCGACTTGATCGGGGTGATTCCCGACCTGATCCAGTGTGGTGGCGTCGTACAGGCGCCCGTTCTGCATGACCAGTCTCACGGAGTCGGTGTTTCGAATGTTCTCGAGAGGGTTTTGGTCGAGCACCACGAGGTCGGCCAGCTTGCCGGGCTCGAGGGAACCGAGATCTCGGTCCATGCCGAGAGTTCGGGCCGGGTTCAAGGTGGCGGAGCGGAGCACCTCTAGGGGGGTCATCCCGCCTTGCTCGAACATCCACATCTCCCAGTGTTCGGCGAGGCCGTCGAGCTGGCCGTGCGCGCCGGTGTTGACCCAATGACCTCGGTCGACGAGCTTCTTGAGCCCTTCCGAGACTCGGATGTGATTATAGTCCCCCTCAGGGGCCTTTTGGCGTCGGCGGGCTCTAGGATCGAGCACGTAGCGGGGGACGAAGGTCCGAAGCCGCCTATGGCGCCAGACATCCATCTTTTCGTACCAGTAGAGCTCACCGCTGAGACCCCCGTAGGATACGACGAGGGTAGGGGTGATCGCGGTATCGCTCTTGGCCCAAAACTGAAGAACGTCGTCGTAGATCGACTCCACGGGGAGGTTGTGCTCGATCGTCGTATGCCCGTCTGCGATCATTGTGAGATTGTGCATGAAGGTTGCACCCCCTTCGGGCACGACCTGCATGTCGAGTTGACGCGCAGCTTCTAGGACCTTCTGGCGGTGGTCCCTGTCCGGGGCGGAAAGAGCAAAACGGTCAGTCGACAACCCGGCCACTATGTCCACCCCG
>JBCBRU010000190.1:0-14113 GCA_039819565.1 Myxococcota bacterium
GCACGCCCGGGGTCTCCTAGCCGGCCGGGACGGGAACGTCTCGGTGCGGATAGGGTCGCACCGCCTCCTCATCACGCCGTCCGGGGCCCGAAAGGGCTACCTCCGGCCAGAGGACTGCGTCCTCTGCGATCTCATGGGTCGCCCTGAAACCTCGCCCGGGCATGGAAAGCCGTCCTCGGAGGTGGGGATGCACCTGGCCGTCTACGAGGCGCGGCCTGACGTGCGTGCCGTGGTTCATGCTCATCCGCCCGCCGCCGTCGCCCACACGGTGGCCGGGGTTCCTCTCGAGCCGCTCATGCCGGAGGTCTACTGCGAGCTCGGCGATGTTAAGACGCTCGACTACACCACCCCCGGGACTCCGGAGGTGGGTCAGGCGGTGGGCGAAGCCATCCTGGGGCGGACGGCGCTCCTGATGTCTCGACACGGATCGATCACCGTTGGCGAGACCCTGACCCAAGCCTACGACCGCCTCGAGATTCTGGAGCACGCCGCGCGCATTTCGCTGATGGCCCGCACCCTGTCCCCCAACGGGACCTTTCCGCTTTCTCCGGCCGCCCTGGCGGCGCTCACGCCGGCCGGATAGCGGGGGTCGGTCAGGGCTTTTGGTCGGCGATAGCCTCCTCGAGGAGCCGCTCCACGCCGAGCTCACGCGCGTACTGTGGGCTGTCTTGAAGGAGGGCTTGCCAGGCTTCGAGCGCCTCTTTGCCTCGGCGCCGGTTACGGAGGTTCACGAGACCAAAGGCGAACCGGACCTGCGGCTCTTCCGGAGCGAGGGTCCAAGCCTGGTCGACGAGCTTCAACGCTTCGTCGGGATTCTCGCCCTCGAGAAGCAGTCTCCCGAGCTCGGCGAGGGTAATGGCGTCGTCCTCACGAAGCGCCAGCGCTTCGCGAAACGCGGTCTCGGCGGCGTCGAGCTTCTTGTCAGCCCAGGCTGCATAGGCGCGCTGGAGAGCCTTTCCGAAGGGGTTGAGTTCGCCGATGGCGTCCTCGCCCTCGCCGCCTTCGTGCCCGGGTACGCTTCCGGGAAGGGGGGGGCTGGGCCGGGAGGCCGCCTCCCGTGGCGGAGCCCCTCGAATCTCATCCTCCGACAGCGGTCCGAACCGCCCATTGAGCTGAGCTAGGGCGCTTTGGGCGTAGGCCCGCTCCGGATGGTCAGACGGGGCTACGAGCAGAAAGCGCGCCCATGTACGCTGAACCTCTCGTTGCGCCCCCTCCGTGCTGTCGGACTCGATGAGTCGAGCGAAGGCGAGTAGGCAGTCTGGCTCACGCGGCGAGCGCTGAAAGCACTGTCGAAGCGCGCCCACGGTCCGACCTGCGTAGCCGAGCCGAACGTAGGTCAGCGCCTGTCCTGCGTAGACCGCTGCACTCCGTAGGCCCGCGGTCTCGGCCGCTCGAAAGGCCTCTGCGGCTTCGAACAGACGCCCGACCTCGAGAGCAACTTGTCCGTAGCGTAGCTGCGTCTCAGGGCCGGCAGCCGCCGCTCGCCGGGCCGCGTCGAGACGGGCTCCGTCATCCGAGGACAGTGTCGCAGGTCCCGGACCACCCAGCTCGCAGGCGGCCGCGGCAGCGACGAAAAAGGCGGCGGTAGGGCGACGCACACGCGGATGCTCGTGGGGCCCTCGCGACGGGTCAAGAACCGGAGGTGTGGCGAGTGTCGGACTCCGGGGAAGCCGAGAGGGGATCGAAGACCTGTAGGTCCCCGGGATCGTCATCGAGGGCGGCGAGCAAAGTGCGAATGGGGGGCAAACCCGGCGGCCTCAGCTCCGGTACCAGGTCTGCGAGGGGCGCGAGTACGAACCTTCGCCGCGTGAGTTGTGCGTGGGGAATGGTGAGCTGGGGAAGACTGATCTCGCGGTCATCGTAGAGCGCAATATCGATGTCGATGAGCCTCGGTCCCCACCGCTCGGTTCCAAAGTTTCGCCCGAGCTTGCCTTCCACGGCTTTGGCCGCGTCGAGAAGTTCGAGGGGCTTGAGTTCGGTCTCGATCTCCGCGGCGGTGTTTACGTAGTCCGGCTGACCGGGCGGGCCGACAGGGGCGCTTCGGTACCAGCGCGCTTGGCGCCGAACCCGCACGGCGCGTTCTTCGAGGGCGTGGAGCGCGCGCTGGATTTGGCGGACGGGCTCTCCGAGATTCGCTCCCAATGCCAAGAAGGCTACGACGGTCACGAGCGTACGCTCGCTGATCACGGCGAAAACCCCCAGTCAGAAATGCGACCAGGTGTCGGTCCGCGAGGCTCGCCCAACGCCGTTCAGGTTGCTAAGGAGCGGCCCATGAGCGTCGTGATCAATCGCGTGTACACCCGCACCGGGGACGCCGGGACCACGCGCCTTGCGGGCGGCCAAGAGGTCGAAAAGACGAGTGCGAGAATCGCTGCGTACGGGACCCTCGATGAATTGAATGCCTGCCTCGGGATCGTGGCGGAAGAAATACGTCGCGAGCCCGCCGAGGAGCTCGAGGGCATGCTGGGCAAGGTTCGCCGCATTCAAAACGAGCTCTTCGACCTCGGAGGCGAGCTCGCCGTCCTCCCCGCCGATCGTCATCCCCAACAGCAGGTCATTTCGGAAACGGATGTGGACCGCCTGGAGCAGGAAATGGACGCGGCCAACGAGGGGCTCCCGACGCTTCGCTCGTTCATCCTTCCTGGGGGCGGCATGCTCTCGGCCTTTCTGCACCAGGCGCGAACGGTGTGTCGGCGAGCCGAGCGTGGCCTCGTAGCTCTTCACGCGGATGAGCCGCAGCGGAGCGAGTGCCTTCGTTACCTGAACCGCCTTTCCGACTGGTTGTTCGTCATGGGGCGTCGTGCCGTGCATGACCGCGGCGAGCAAGAGGTGCTGTGGAGGCCCGGAGACCGCTCCGAGTCCTAGACCTTGTCGGGGAGCGACAGCTCGCCCCCGGAGCCGACAAGCGACAACGACCCGCTCTGTCGTTCGGGGTATCGCTTTTGAAGGCGCCCCAGTGCGTGTCGGCAAGCTCGGCGCAGAGCGGGGTCCGCGATCCGCTCAAGATCGAGGAGAGGCCCCATACAGCGCGGGGTCCCAAGGGTGGCCAAGGCGCATACGAGCTCGACGCGCAGTTCGGGTTCGCCGCGATAAAGGAGCTCGAGGAGGACGCGCTCGACCCGGGAATCTTCCGGGCGCACCCGTGCCACTACGGGGAGGATGCGAAGAGCGGCAGCGGCCACCATGGGGGATGGATCCCGCGCCGCGGCCACCAGGCGCGGCACCGCTTGCTCCGCCGAGACCGCGAGCAGGCCTTCCACGGCGACCAGTCGCATTCCCGGACTCGGTCGAGCGAGCGCGTCGTCGAGGACGGGAAGAAGCTCGGAGCGGGCTTGGGTGGAGTGGAGGTGGCGGAGCGCGAGCAGCTGTAGCCTCAGCCCGTCCGGGGTTGCGACCTGTGGGGCCTGGAGAATGGACCACGCCGCCCGACCTCCTTCGGAGCTTTCGGGTTGATGCTCCAGAAGGAGTTGAAGGCAGGTCAGCTTGCGCCGGAGAGGAGCATGAGGGGCCCGCGCGCTTTCTCCGAGAGCCTCGGCCAGGCGAGGTGGAGCCTCGAGGGCTTCGGCGAGGCGCGCGAGGCCACCGAGGACCGTCCCGAGGAGATCCGGGTCGTCGATACGCTCAGGGCATGAAAACGCGAGCTCACCCCCTTCGATCCAGATGTGGGCGGAGTACACGCCCTGATCCAGGCGAGCCTCCTGAGCAGGGTCGAGGAGGAGCAGGAAGAGGCGAGCAAGCCCCACTTGGCGCAAAAGCGCCGAAAGGGCGGGAGGAACGTCCAATCGGTCGTCTTTTCGCTCCCCGCCTTCGAAGAACCAGAGATGGCGAGGCTGAACGCGTAAGCTCCGCAGCTTGGGGCCGAGGGTCACGGCCACCCGGGTCCCGCTTCGGCGCTGATTGTCGATGCGCACGGGATGAGGCCCAAACTGACCCTCCATGCCGTCGCTCTCCAGGAGACGACCAGGAACGAAAGCGAGACCGAGACGCTCCGCAAGGACGCGCCAGCGCTCTCGTACGCCGACATCCTTGAGGGGCATCACGAGCCCCACTCCCGCCGCAGCAAGCGCGGCGATGACCACGATCTCCACCTCGTACGACCTTTGCGCGGGTCGAGCCCCCGGAGCAAGCCTCCGCCCTCTCTCGGTCGCGAGGGCCGGCCCAAGCGCGTACCGTCGAGGCATGACCCTATCGAGAACCCTCATCACGGGGGTTCACATCGTGGATGGCACCGGAGCCCCAGCTCGGACCGGCGAAGTGCTTATCGAAGGGGATCGCATCGCCGCGGTCGACGATATGTCGGGTCTGCCCCCACCGGACGTGGTCCTGGAGGGCACCGGACAGGTGCTAACGCCCGGATTCATCGACGTTCACTCCCACGGAGACTTCGTTTTGCCTGCGGACCCCGGAGCGGAGCCAAAGATCCGACAGGGCATCACCACCGAAGTGGTCGGCAACTGCGGGTTGGGGCTGTGTCCCGCTAACGAGCGGGTGCAGACCATGTACCGCCAGTACGGCCAGCTCTTCGGAGGAGACGGTTCAGCTCTGTGTTCGGACTCCCTCGAGGACTACCGGGGCCGGCTGGCGCAGGCCCACATCGGCGTCAACGTCGCGTGCCTCATTCCCCACGGGAACGTCCGCTGTGCCGTCATGGGTCTCGAAGAGCGGGCCCCGACCGCGACTGAGTTGAGCCACATGGAGGCGCTGGTCGCGCAGAACATGGACGAGGGCGCATTCGGCCTCTCCACCGGCCTCGTGTATCCGCCGGGCGCCTATTCAGAGACGGACGAGCTCGTGTCTTTAGCCGCTGTGGCCAGTCGCGGAGGGGGCCTCTACGCGAGTCACGTGCGCGATGAGGGCGCAGGGCTGGTCGGCGCCATCGACGAGGCCATCTCGATCGGCGAGCAGGCGGAGCTCCCGGTGCAGATCTCTCACCACAAGGCGGCGGGACGCATGAATTGGGGCAAGGTTCGGACCACCCTCGGCATGCTCGACGCGGCGCGGGAGCGGGGACTCGTCATCCATAGCGACATGTATCCCTACACCGCAGGGAGCACGATGCTCGCGGCGATGATCGTCCCCCTGTGGGTGTTTTCGGCCCCGACCCCGGAGGAGAGTCTGGCCCGCCTGGCGGATCCCAAGCTCAGGCCTCGACTGGTCGAAGAGGTGAAGAAGCGGGTGGCCGAGCACGTGGTGCTTCCGGGGATTTTGGATCGATTCCCGAAGCGCCTCCTCGTCCCCATCATTCTCGGGAAGATGGCCGAGCTGATCGTCGTCGGAAGCGTCAAGAAGCAGCGGAAGTACGAGGGTAAGACCCTTCGAGAAGTCGCGCGGATGCGAGGTCGGCCTCTGATCGAAGCGCTCCTCGATCTGCTCGTCGAAGAGGACGGCGCGGTCACCGTGGTGGCCCACGCCATGTGCGAAGAGGACGTCCAGGAGGTGCTGCGGGACGCGCACACGATGGTCGGGACCGACGGAATGCCTACTCTCGACGGGAAGCCCCATCCCCGCGCCTACGGCACCTACCCGCGGATTCTCGAGCACTACGTGGGGCGCCTTGGGCTCTTCGATCTAGAAACGGCGGTGCACAAGATGACAGGGATGCCGGCGCGGAAGTTCCGGCTCCAAGGCAGGGGGGTCATCGAGCCCGGAGCGATGGCGGACCTCGTGTTGCTTCGGCCCGAGCGGATCCGCGATCACTCGACCTACGAGGATCCCCGGGCCTTTCCTGAGGGGATCGACCGGGTGTGGGTGAGCGGGGAGACCGTGTTCGTGGACGGTCGTATGACGGGGGCTCGTCCGGGGTCGGTCCTACATCCAGGGTGAGCGCGCCCACGAGGGAAGGCGCGCGACTGTGTCGTGGTTGCACGACGGGTGACTCCACGCAGACCATGCGCTCATCTGCGTGGCGTCCGCGCCGAGAGGGACTCTCGAAAAGGATCAACTTTGATGTCTGCGAAAGATTGTCTGTGGAACCTCGTCCGCTCCTTTGGGCCTGGGCTGGTCGCGCTGTCCCTGACCGCTGCGTGCACCATCGAGTGGGGCTCGGCGAAAACCTCCGAGGCGGAGGAAGAGGCCCAGCCCGAAGCCCCCAAGGTCCGAAAGCTCTACGCCCCCGGGGCTGCGACGGGGCCGAGCGAGGCGGCAACGGAGCCCGAGGCCGAAGCGGATGCGGACCAGGCGGCGATGGCCGCGGCGCTCCTGGGAACCGACCGGAAAGAGGCGCCCGCCGAGACCCCTCGGCCCCGCCGAGCAAACCGCCGCCGTCGAACTCCAAACCCTGACTACGAAGACGAGACCCTCGAGGAGGTCACGGAGCCCGGCTCGCTTTCGGACGGCGCCTTTCAATCCGTGATCACCGACTGGGCCGGTATGAAGCGCTGCCTCGCGGGCAAGGCTCGCCTCGGACCCAGTTCGGGCGCGCTTCAGGTCCGCTTCGTGATTCGAGGGGATGGCCAGGTCGTGAAGAGCGACGTGGTCGGCGCGACCAACGCCGCCGCCAAGGCCATCGCTCCCTGCGTTGAGCGTCGAGCCCGCCGGATCCGGTTTCCCGCCTTCGCCGCGGCTACCGACGAGATCGAGAAGACCGCTAAGTTTGTATTCTGACCAGGACGCCAGGGTTGCGCCCGTGGCGCCACCGGGCGTCTAGACCCCCCGCCCATTTTCAACTCGGCAATCGGTCGTGTGACGGTGCCAAGGTGGAGGGGGGCGCAAAGTTCGACGCGCTTCCCGATCTCGTGGGTCGGGATGGGATCGCGGTCGTCGCCGAGGCCCCCCACGCGCGCGCTTCGATGCGGCGGGCCCTCCGTCTCCTGTCTCCCGTTCTGCGGTCACTGGCGGTGGTCCAGGAGCACGATCTGTGGGGCTACCCGGCCGTACGGGTCGACGATCGACTTCAGCTCCACGAGCCTAATGAAGCCTGGTTGGCGCAACCACCCTGCGGATCCTTTTCGGCTTTGAGTCGGGGAGATTTCGGCGAGCTGCTTCGGGAGGCTCGGGTGGCTCACGACCCTCGCGTCTCTCGCGCGGCGGTAGTGCTCGCCCGCCAGGTCGAGTTGGTGTCCGCAGGGGCGAGACCTCACGCTCTGGTCGGGTATGAGGCAGAGCGAGTGGGCGAGTTCGTCGCCGTCTATCTCTGTCGAAACCCTAGGGGGGGCCTGTGGCTCAGCCGTGTGCCTCTGGCGGCCTTCCTTCGGATCGCCTCCACTCTCGAGGGCCGGCTCAGAGACTCCTTCGAAGTCATGCTCGAGGAGGTATACTGGTTCGCCCCCTACCTCGACGCGGACGGACGGCTCGGCGATTTCGTGTTCCTTGACGTGAATGCGCGAGCGGCCCAAGGGGTGCGGCTGCCGTGGGAGCGACTCGTAGGGCGCCGGCTCAATCAGCTCTTTCCGGCCTACCGTCAGGAGGGCCTCTTCGATCGCTATCGAGATGCCTTTCTCAACGAGCGAACCGTCGAAGCTCGCTTGGAACTCCCTGACGCCTCCGGAGGCGCCGTGTTTCATCAGCGGTTTGGTCACATCGAGGGCGAGTTGGTTGTATTCAGCGCGCGCGTGGACGGAAGCGCGGAGGAGCCAACGTCCCCGCGCGGGTCCGCAAGTTCGATGACGGATGAGACGTCGATAGTCAGTCCTCAGGCTTACGCGTCGGACATCGGAGTTCTACTCACAGACATCGGTCGCGCCACCGCGCTGCTGGAAGGAGGTCCACCCTTGGACACGGCCGGCCAAAGGGCTGTGGCCGAGCTTCGCCGGGCGCTTCATCAGGCGAGAGATTGGGTCACGAAGGCTTCAGAGGGCAGCGGCCTCGACGATGAGCCCGGGGAGAGTGGGGCAGCCGAGGTGGCTGAGACAGCGCGGCTCAGGCGAAAGTGATCCTGCGAAAAGGCGTCTGCGCACGACAGCTCAACCGGACGCGGCGTCCGGCTCTACGGCACGGGGGCCCTCGTCAAGCCGTCCTTCGAAGCCGCGCCGGGCGTCCTGAGCGTCCTCAGTCTCCGAAAGGAATCGGAGGTCTTCTCCCTCCAAGCGGGCAATGAGGGCCGTCGCGGTCGAGTCGCCCACCACGTTGGTGGCCGTCCGGAACATGTCGAGGAGGCGGTCCACTCCGAGGACCAAAGCAAGTCCCTCGGTGGGGACGCCGACTGCGGTCAGAACCATGGCCAAGGTGATCATTCCGGCGCCCGGTACCCCGGCTGCGCCCACCGAGGCCAAAGTGGCTGAGGTCACGATCGTCACTTGCTCTGCAAAGCCGAGGGAAAGGCCGTAGATTTGAGCGATGAAGATGGCAGCCACCCCTTGATAGAGGGCGGTGCCGTCCATGTTCACGGTCGCTCCGAGCGGAAGCACAAAGCTGGACACCTCGTTGCTGACATTCAGGTTGTCCTCCACGCACTCCTTCGTGACCGGCAGCGTGGCCGACGAGCTGGAGGTGCTGAAGGCGAGGAGAAGGGCGGGACGCATGGCCCCGAGGAAGCCGAGGAAGGGCAGCTTCGCTCCGAATCGAACCACCGACCCGTAGACCAGGCTGAGATGAAGAGCGAGGCCCGCCACCACCACCAGTCCGTACACCCCAAGGGCGAGGAGCACAGACAGGCCGGTTGTGCCCACGACTTTGAAGAGCAGCGCCGCCACTCCGACCGGGGCCAGCATCATAGCCACGTGGACGAGCATCACCATCGCCTCGTTGGCGTCGTCGAGGAGTTGAACGACCCGTTTCGAACGCTCTTCGGGGATCAGGGTCAGCGCGATGCCGAACATCAGCGCAAAGAAGATGATCTGCAGCATGTTCCCTTGGGCGAGGGAGGCCGCGGGGTTGGCGGGAACGATGGCGATGATTTGGTCCACGAAGCTCGGGGCGCTGGCTGCGTTGTTTACCGTGGACGAGGCCGCGCCCGCGTAGCTCGAAAGTAAGCCTGCGCGGTCGGCCTCCGTGAGGAATCGGCCAGGCCCGACGATGTTCGCAAGACCCACGCCGATGACCAGAGCGAGCACGGTGGTCGTCGTGAAGAGGAGCAGCGTGCGCCCTCCCATTCGACCGAGCCGGCGAAAGTCGCCCAGCGAAGCCACGCCGACCGTGAGAGAGAAGAACACGAGCGGCACCACGACCATCTTGATGAGGGCGAGGAAGAGACGCCCCAGCCACTCCGTGGCGTCCACTAGCCTCTGACCCAGCATCGAGAAGGTCGAAACGCCGGGGGTCGAGAGATCGACCCAACCTTGGACAGCGGCGCCGGTCTGCGCCTCCTCGGCTCCCGCCGCCCCGGCCTTACGGAGGCGGAGAAGATCCGCGGGCGACAGCGTGAAGCGGACCTGCGCCCAGCCTCCTTCGGTGCTCTCGAGATGCGCCCGACCCCGGCCAGTGGCCAGCGCCACCGGGGTGGCGTCGGCTCGGGGGGCCTCCCGGACGACGGCTGGGCCTAGGTTTACCCCGCTCGCGGGAAGAAGGGCCGAGTTGGGACCCAGCAGGAAACCCGCCGCCACTCCTACCCCCATCCCGATCAAGATCTTCGTATACAGCTGCACGTAGCCACCCTACCTGACGGCGACGCATCCTTCATGCGTCGGATGAGGACGCATCGTCTGCGGAGCCCTTGGGACGGGCGGGGTTTTCGGTCCCCCCCGTCTTCGGTATGGACCACCGTACATGTCCACGAAAACCTTGCGGTTCGCCGGAGCGATGCTCGGTCTCCTCCTCCCCGCCACCGCTCGCGCCGAGGGGGCGCCGCCGCTGCCGACGGGAGGTGAGCCCGAAGCGACCGCGGTCGCGCAGCTCCAAGCCGCCATCGACGGCGTGGACCCCGTTTTCGCTAAGTACGTGGTGACGCCGCTGGCCACGGTGCTCTTCGCCGACGTGATGTTCTGGGACAACGGGACCTCCGCCGTGAACGCCGTGACCTGGGCCGGGGAGCGCCTTGTGAGCGGCGGCGAAGACGGTCTGCTGGTGGTCCACGGTGAGGGGGCACGGACCTTGGATCTCAGCGCTGGGCCGATTCGCGTGGTGGAGGCCGTCCCCGGGGGCGGAGCGAAGGCCGTCGTCGGGTGGTCTACGGGAGACCTCGCCCTGGTCAGTCTCGAGGAGGGGGCGGTGTTGCAAAAGTACGAGGCGCCGGGGGGCGAGCCCACGGCCTTGGCCTTCGATGCGACAGGGACAACCCTCGTCGCAGCGACGAGCGACGGAAGGGTCGTCACCTACGCGGTCGAGGGAGGAACGCGGAAGGATCTATTTCGAGCCCCCGAGACGAGCATCCGAGGGCTGGCCGTCAACAGCTCCACCGCCGCTCCACAGCTTGCCTGGACCACCGGCAAGGACGAGCTCTTCGTCGGCGCGCTCTCCGGGGGAGAGCCGCGACGCCTCGTGGGCCATCGCCGCGGCATCGGACCCGTGGCTTTCGGACCCGGAGGGATGACCTTGGCCTCCGGAGGGGACGACGGGAGGGTGTTGCTCCACGCCCTCGGGAGCGCTTCGGACGAGCCGGCCACGGTGAGCGCCCTGTCTGAGGAACCCGTCCTCGGACTCGACTACCCGCGGGCCGGCGAGCTGGTGGTGGCCCGCCCCGGTACCGTTGAGGTTCTGCGACGCGCGCAAAAAGGGTTCGCGGTGAACCACCTCATCAAGACGGTCGGGGAGGCCCTCGCCGTCGATGGAACCGGAGAATTAGGGGCTACGGCCCGAGGGAACGGGCAGGTTTCTCGCTTTGAGCTTCGGAGTGGCTCGCCGGCGGCTATCCTTGGCGGCCACGCTACGGAGGCCACCCTTCCGTTCATCGTTCTTTGGCTCGTCGCAGGGGCGACATTCTTCACCTTTCGCTTCGGCTTCGTGAACCTTCGCGCCTTTCGGCACGCCATCGACGTGACCCGAGGGAAGTTCGACGACGAGCATGACGATGGCGACGTGAGCCACTTCCAGGCTCTGGCGATGGCGCTTTCGGCCACGGTAGGTCTCGGCAACATCGCCGGGGTGGCCGTGGCTGTCGGCACCGGCGGTCCGGGGGCCGTGTTCTGGATGATTGTGGCCGGCTTTCTGGGCATGAGCTCCAAATTCGCAGAGTGCACGCTGGGCCAGATGTATCGGACGATCGACGGTCGCGGCCGCGTGAGCGGGGGCCCGATGCACTATCTCGGGACCGGTCTAAGCGAGCTCGGGATGGGCGGTCTTGGACGCGTTCTGGCTCCCCTGTTTGCGGTGATGTGTATCGGGGGGAGCTTGGGCGGCGGAAACATGTTCCAGGCGAACCAGAGCTACGCTCAGGTGGCCTCGGAGGTCACGATCTTCCAGGGCGAGATCGGCGCTCTCGTGTATGGCCTCCTCTTGGCTCTCCTGGTCGGCGTCGTGATCATCGGAGGGATTGACCGCATCGGTCAGGTGGCGAGCCTGATCGTCCCCTTCATGGTGGGCATCTATATGCTCGCCGCCGTCTTCATCGTCATCGCGAACGCGTCAGCGGTTCCCGGTGCGCTCGCGACCATCATCACCGGGGCCTTCTCGCCGGACGCCGCCTTTGGCGGTGCTCTTGGTGTTTTGGTCACAGGGTTTCGCAGGGCGGCGTTTTCGAATGAGGCTGGCGTTGGTTCGGCGTCCATCGCCCATTCCGCAGCCGCGACCAAGGAGCCCGTCCGGGAGGGTATCGTGGCTCTGCTCGAGCCCTTCATCGATACCATTGTGGTGTGCACGACCACCGCTCTCGTGCTGGTCATCACCAAAGCCTACCAGACCGAAGCTGATGGAGTGGTGATGACCTCGAAGGCCTTCGCTACCGTCATTCCCTGGTTTCCGACGGTCCTGACCCTCGCCGTCTTCCTCTTCGCGTTCTCCACGATGATCTCGTGGAGCTACTACGGGGAGCGATGCTGGAGCTTTCTGTTTGGGGAGGGGAGCACCATCGTCTTCAAGATCATTTTCGTGGCTGCGGTGGTGCTTGGGTCGGTGATTCGCTTGGGCAGTGTCCTCGACTTCTCGGACCTGATGATTCTGGCGATGTCGTTCCCCAACATCATCGGCGTGGTCCTCCTGTCCGGGAAGGTCAAGGCTCGTCTCAACGACTATCTCGAGCGTCTCCGATCCGGGGCCATGCGTCCCACCCAGTGACCCCCTGGCTGCTAGGGTCGCCCTGACTTTCTTCGGGACGGTCGCTTTCCGTATGCTCCGCCCATGGCTGTTCCTTCGCGCACCTTGATCGACGCCCTCCGCTCCACTGCGGACCGCCTAGGCGGTGGAGCAAAGTACAATTGGACCCACATGGGCGCCTGCAACTGCGGGCATCTCGCGCAGACCGTCACGGAGTTCTCAGCCGCCGAGATCCACGCCATCGCTCTCGAGAAGGCAGGAGACTGGCACGAGCAGGTGATCGACCACTGTCCGGCGAGCGGGCTCCCCATGGACCACCTCATCCACACGCTTCTCGAGCTTGGGCTCTCGCGAGCTGACCTTGCCCATCTCGAGCGGCTGTCGGGTGCCGAGGTCCTACGGGCTCTCCCCGAAGGTCAGCGAGAACTCGACTACCGGCGACGGAGCCACGTCGTGCTGTACATGCGAACCCTCGCCGACGTTCTCGAGGCACGCCTCACCACCGAGCTAGCGCGGGTCGCGGAAGGCGGAGAAGTGCGGTCCGGTCACTCGAAGGACGTCGCCTCCGCCTGAGACGACCCTACAAGGATTAGCCAAAGCATATATTGGCGCAGAACGTGGCCGTGTCGTCGGCGGGGCAACGCGGGGTAAACCGAATGGTAGCTTCGTAGGTGTTCGTCTCGTCAGCGTCGCTAACCTCTACGGTGAGCTCGATCGGTCGGTCCCCGACGGCGACACCGATGGGCGTGGGGCACAGAAACAAGGGGAGACTTGCCTCGGTCTCGAATACGCCCTCCCGCTCCACCAACCGCACCCGACGCTGCAGGGTCCGCGACACCAACACCCCGTCCGAGACGCGGCGGGCGACCCGCGCCACGAGAGGGATCTCACCCACCGCGGCCGCGGCCTCGGCGTCGAGCCGAAGATTGACGAAGACGTGAAAGCCTCCCTGGGAGCCGGGGGCCAAGGTGATGTCGTTTCCGGAGCTAAAAGCGACGAAGCCAGCCGCTCCATCGAGCGCCCCGGTTCCGATCTCCACGCTGCCGTTGGGTCCTGGCGGCGGCGGAGGGGGAGGGCTGTCGTCCCCTCCGCAACCCGCCGCTAAGGCTGCGGTGAGCCCCGCGGCCGCGACGAGCAGGGACGAGCAGCGAGGTGGCATGATCCGCCTCAGCGGCGCCGCCGGAGCGCGACCAGACCCATCACGCCCAAGAGGGCGAGGCCGAGCAGGGGACGTCGGGAGGGAGGTGCAGCACAGGTGCAACCGGCGCCTTGACCGGGCGGGTCGAACAGAATGGGGGCGTTGTCCACTTCGACCCGAGGAAGCCCCTCCTCGGCGAGGACCTCGATCCGCTGGCTGAACGGGGCTTCGGAGACGGCGTCGGTGGCCCAGCCGCTTTGGTCGGCCACATAGAAGCGCCGCCCGTCCGCGAGCTCGAGGATGCCAGGGGTCCCGTTGATACCGTCCTGCTCGGGCCCACAGATGAACTCGAAGGTCGCCTCGTGCTCGTTGCTGACCATCGGAAGATCCGGGTTGAAAGAGAAGACCGGATCTCGGGTCATTTCCTCGGGAGATAGGCTCGTCAGCATGCGGGTCATGGTGGCGTTTTCGCGGAACAGCTGGCCCGCCTCGAGGGTGGGGGTGACGATGCGCTCCCAGAGGTCGGCGATGACCGCCGAAGTCTCGACGTCTGAGAGGTCGTAGTTGTCGAATTTCTCCGGGTTGTCCTCCCGGTAGCGGCCGAGGAAGTAGCCAAGGTTTCGGTAGAACGACTCTTCGTCGACCCCCTCGGCGGCGAGGCTCGCCGGGAAGGGATAGTACCGGGCGAGGGTGTTTCGGTAGCTGCTCGAGTTGGGGAAGCCGAGCAAACGAAGCTCGGCGGCGAGCGCGAAGGGGTCTTGAATCGCCTCGAGTTGGCTCCGGTTACCGAATCGTCTCACTCCCGAACCCCGCTGAAGCGTGCGGATGCTTCGCGCCCCCAGATCCGACCGTGCCGATCGTCCAGGCCGGCGAGCGCATCGTCTTCGCCCATCGAGACGGGAAGGTCATCGC
>JBCBRU010000191.1:0-14022 GCA_039819565.1 Myxococcota bacterium
AGCTTGGGCTCACCGAAGCCTAGATGCGCCCGGCGCAAATCCTGATACCCCTCGGCCGCGCCTCTCGCCCCTGGCGTTCACGAGGATGCCTACCGAGGTAGGCGACGATGAGAGTCGCGAAGCGACGGCCGAGCGAGCACGCGGCGAGAGGCGCGGCCGAGGGGTATCAGGATTTGCGCCGGGCGCATCTAGGCTTCGGTGAGCCCTAGCTCCTGGGTGGAGATTTCGCGCATCTTGAACTTTTGGATCTTCCCCGTGACGGTCATGGGGAACTCCTCGACCACCTTCCAGTAGCGGGGGATCTTGAAGGTAGCGATCTGCCCCTTGCAGAAGGCGGTGAGCGTCTCGCCATCCAAGGCTTTTCCCGCCTTGGGCATGACCCAGGCCATCACCTCCTCGCCGTACTTGGCGGAGGGGACGCCAATGACCTGAGCGTCCGCCACGTCGGGATGGGTGTAGAGGAACTCTTCGATCTCCCGGGGATAGACGTTCTCGCCACCGCGAATGATCATGTCTTTGATGCGCCCGACGATCTGGATGTAGCCCTCGTCGTCCATGATGGCGAGATCGCCGGTGTGCATCCATCGGCCCGCGTCGATGGCCTTGTGAGTGGCCTCGTCGTTGTTCCAGTACCCCAGCATGACGCTGTAACCACGTGTACAGAGCTCCCCGCGCGCCCCCACCGGCACGGTCGTTCCGTCCTCGGGGCTCACGATTTTCACCTCTACGTGAGGATGGATGCGTCCGACTGTGCCTACCCTTTTGTCGAGGGGGTCGTCGGTGCTGCTCTGTGTCGACACCGGCGAAGTCTCGGTCATGCCGTAGCAGATCGTGACCTCGGGCATATTCATCTCGGACTGCACCCTCTTCATGACTTCGACCGGGCAAGGAGAACCCGCCATCACCCCCGTGCGCAGAGAGGAGAAGTCCGTCCCCGAGAAGTTGGGATGATCGAGCTGGGCAATGAACATGGTGGGCACTCCATAGAGAGAGGTGCACTTCTCTTCCTCGATGGTCCGCAGGGTGGCCTCGGGATCGAAAGCTTCGCCAGGAATGATCATCGCCGCCCCGGTGGACGTGCAGGCCAAATTGCCGATCACCATTCCGAAGCAGTGATAGAAGGGTACGGGGATACATACACGGTCGGCCGGCGTGTACTTCATCGTGTAGGCGCAGAAGTAGCCGTTGTTCAGAATATTGTGGTGGCTGAGGGTGGCGCCCTTGGGCGCTCCCGTGGTCCCCGAGGTGTACTGAATGTTGATTGGATCGTCGAAGGACAAGGTTGCTTCGCGGGCCTCGAGGTCGGCGACGGAAACTTCAGCGGCGCGGCCGTGGAGGCTGCGCCAGCTGTCGTCCAGCACCACCACCGTCTCGAGCTCGGGGCAGCCGCCTCGGATCTGCTCCATGATGTCGACGTAGCTGGTGGCGCGGAAGTTCCGGGCCATGAGCAGCAGCCGCACCCCGGATTGATTGAGGGCATACTCGAGCTCACTCGCTCGGTAGGCGGGGTTGACGTTGACGAGAACCGCGCCTACCCGCGCTGTCGCGTACTGAGTGACGACCCACTCATAGCGGTTCGGGGACCACATACCAACGCGGTCCCCCTTCTCGATGCCCATAGCGAGGAGTCCCCGGGCCACCTCCTCCACCTCCGCCCATAGCTCGCGGTAGGTCATGCGCACCTGTTGGTGTCGAACCACGAGAGCCAGAGCGTTCGGATCCCGCTCGACGGTGCGCCGAAGGTTTTCGCCGATGCACTCCCCCAGCAGAGGTACCTCGCCGGTGCCGTGGGTATAAGAAATCGTCATCCTCTCCGCCATTTAGGGACCATAGCCGCGAACCCGAGGCGGGCTCCATACCGGGGCACGCAAAATGCGGGCGTCTTGCGCGCCGCTCCGGCGGGTCCGATGGTGCCTCCATGCCCAGTGAAACCCTCGACGTGGACATCTCCAACGGCGTGGGACGGATCGTGATGAATCGACCCGACCACGCGAATGCCTTCAATCTTCCGCTGGCGAAGGAGCTCGTCGCGACGGCGCGGGCCTTCGAGGCCGACCCGGAGGTTCGCGCCGTGATCCTGACCGGCCGAGGGCGCTTCTTTTCGGCGGGCGGCGATCTGGGCGAGTTCACCGCGGCAGGGGCGCGCGTGGCGCCCTTTCTCCACGAGATGACCCTCTACATCCACCAGGCCATCTCCCATTTTCATCGCATGAACGCGCCCGTGATCGTGTCCCTGAACGGGACGGCGGCCGGCGGAGGATTCAGCCTGGCCATCTCGGGAGATCTGGTCGTGGCCTCGCGAAAGGCCAAGCTCACCATGGGCTACTACAAGATCGGCCTCTCACCTGACGCTACATCGACGTACTTCCTGCCGCGGCTGGTGGGGCTTCGACGGGCCCAGGAGCTGATGCTCACGGACCGCGTCCTGACCGCGGAGGAGGCTCTCGATTGGGGCCTCGTCACCAAAGTCGTGGAGCCCGAAGCGCTCGAAGCTGAGGTCCAGACCATGGCCGAAGAGATCGCCCGAGGGGCCACCCTGGCCTTCGGCGGGGCGAAACGGCTCCTCACCACGAGCTTCGCGAACGGCCTGGAGACCCAGGCGCAGCTCGAGGCCCACTCGGTGGCGGGGCTCGCCGAGTCGCAGGACGCCAAGGAGGGGATGGCTGCATTTTTGGAAAAACGCGCCCCTCGCTACGAGGGGAAATAGGTCGAACTTCCGCCGCGTTCGTGGGGCCTGGAACGGTCTCTGCCACGCCAAGGTGAAGCTGTCCTTTCGATGTCGGGTCCGGTTGGGCTATTCCTCCCGGAGCCGATGGCGACGAAGCGAGGCACGGGCGCGGGAGGGGCCGGGACCGAAACGGTCACGGAGACCACCCAGAAGACGGACAAGCCCCCGATGTACCGGGTGCTGTTCCACAACGACGACTACACGACCATGGAGTTTGTCGTGTCGGTGCTGGTGACGCTCTTCCACCATACGGAGGCTTCTGCCTTCGAGATCATGATGCATGTGCACAAGAATGGTGTCGGAGTCGCGGGCGTTTATACGAAGGAGATTGCGGAGACGAAGGTGGCCCAAACGCTGGCGCTCGCTCGAAAGAACGAGTTCCCGCTCGAGGTCACCTACGAACCCGTGTGAGTCATGGAGTACAGCAAAGAACTCAAGGACACCCTCGCCACGGCCTTCAACGAGGCCCTCAAGCGGCGACACGAGTTCGTAACGCTGGAGCACGTCCTGTACGCGCTCCTCGACGATCCGAACGGCAAGCGGATCCTCCTCGCCTGCGGCGGCGATCTGAAGGAGCTTCGCGACGATCTCGAAGACTTCTTCGAGAACAACATGCCCGCCCTCGCTGAGGGCACGGAGCAGGACCCGCAGCAGACCCTGGCGTTTCAGCGCGTCTTCCAGCGCGCTGTGATGCACGTCCAGTCGTCCGGCAAGACGGTCATGGACAGCAGCAACCTGCTCGTCGCTTTCTTCCGAGAGAGCGACAGCTACGCCGTTCACCTCATGCAGCGGCAGGAAATCACTCGCCTCGATGTCGTGCGTTATATTTCCCACGGCATCTCCAAGGTGAAGGAGACCCCAGAGGACGGGGCCGGCTTCGAGGAGACGAGCGGGCCCTCCGGCCAGCGCGAGGAAAAAGAGAAGTCGCCGCTCGAGTCGTATGCGACGGACCTCGTGGCCATGGCCGCCTCCGGCCGTATCGATCCGCTCATCGGTCGTGAGAAAGAGATCGAGCGCACCCTCCAGGTGCTGTGCCGCCGGCGTAAGAACAACCCGATCTTCGTCGGCGACCCCGGAGTCGGGAAGACCGCTCTCGCCGAGGGCCTCGCCCTCCGCATTCACGAAGAGAAGGTCCCCGAGATCCTCTCCGATGCTCGAATCTTCTCGTTGGACATGGGCGCGCTCCTCGCGGGCACCAAGTTCCGAGGCGACTTCGAGGAGCGCCTCAAGGGGGTCCTCGGCGAAGTCAAAAAGATCGATAACGCTATCCTCTTCATCGACGAGATCCACACCGTGGTGGGGGCGGGGGCTACGCAGGACGGCTCCCTCGACGCTGCCAACCTCATCAAGCCGGCGCTTCAAAACGGTGAGCTCCGGTGCATCGGCAGCACCACCCACAAGGACTTCAAGGCCTCGATCGAGAAGGACCACGCCCTCGCGCGGCGCTTCCAGAAGATCACGGTGCGGGAGCCCACCATCGAAGAGACGGTGCGCATCCTCGAGGGGCTCGCCTCCCGCTACGAGGAGCACCACGGAGTGAAATACACGAAGGCGGCCATCGAGTCGGCGGCCGAGCTTTCGGGTAAGCACATCAACGAGCGCTTCCTCCCAGACAAGGCCATCGACGTCATCGACGAGGCGGGGGCCGCGCAGCGACTTCTCGCCGAAGAGGACCGTAAGGAGCGGATCGAGCCTGAGGACATCGAGGCCATCGTGGCCAAGATGGCTCAGATTCCGCCCAAGAGCGTGTCCAGCGACGACCGCAAGTCGCTGGCCAAGCTCGCCGAGGAGCTCAAGCTCGTCATCTTCGGGCAGGACACGGCCATCGAGTCGGTGGCTCAGGCCATCAAGCTCAGCCGCTCCGGGCTCGGAGCGCCGGACAAGCCGGTCGGAAGCTTCCTCTTCGCGGGTCCCACCGGGGTCGGCAAAACGGAGCTCGCCAAGCAGCTGGCCCGCATCATGGGGGTCGAGTTCATTCGCTTCGACATGTCCGAGTACATGGAGAAGCACACCGTCTCCCGCCTCATCGGCGCCCCTCCCGGTTACGTGGGCTTCGATCAGGGGGGACTCCTCACGGACGCGGTCCGAAAGACCCCGCACTGCGTGCTCCTCCTCGACGAGATCGAGAAGGCCCACCCGGACATCTACAACGTGCTTCTTCAGGTCATGGATCACGCCACCCTCACGGACAACAACGGGCGGCAAGCTGACTTCCGGCACGTGACCATGATCCTGACCACGAACGCGGGTGCGCGGGACATCGTGCAGTCGAAGATCGGCTTTTCGCGAGACGGGGAGGCTCCGAACGCCGACAAGGCCCTCGAGAAGGTCTTCTCTCCAGAGTTCCGCAACCGCCTCGACGCCATCATCACCTTCGGCCAGCTCCCGGACGAGGTCATTCTCATGGTGGTGGACAAGTTCGTCAGCGAGCTCGACGTGCTCCTCGCCGAGAAGAAGGTGACCATCGACCTCACTCCGGCGGCGAAGGACTGGCTAGCCAAGAAGGGCTACTCGAAGCAGTACGGAGCCCGGCCCATGTCGCGGGTCATCCAAAACGAGATCAAACGGCCCCTCGCCGACGAGATCTTGTTCGGTCGGCTCGTCAACGGCGGCCACGTCGAGATCGACATCGGCGACGACGACAAGCTGACCTTCACCTTCTCAGAGCTCGACGAGCCCTCCTCGGGCCCCGCGGGCGGTGATCAAGAGACACCGTCACCAGCTTTGACATAGGGCGCCCCAAGCCCAAAAAACCCCGGCCACCGCCGGGGCCCTGCGATCTAAGAAGCGGGACCCACTCAGAAAGCAGGGGGCCAAAGGCGCCCCAAGCCTAAAAAACACCGGACACCGCCGGGGCCCCAGCGATCTAAAAAGCCGGACCCACTCAAAAAGCAGAGGGCGGCCGAAAGCCTCCGGTAGCATGCCCTATGGGGCTGAAGCGCGGAGCCGTCCGGCCGAGTACGTTTTGGTTGTGTAGCCCACGAAGGGGACGGCCGGAAAGAGGCCCGGCCGAGTCCCCTGCGTACTAGCGGGGGCGCTCCCGTCGATGAGGCGCGCCCGCCATCAGCAACGTTGTTCTTCTGGCGCCCGTGCGGGTGCGAAGAAGAGGGGCCATGGGGGCCGGGGCGAGCATGTTCAGCCCGTCCAGAAGCGCCGTCAGCACCACGATACCCGTGATGAGGGCCAGCGTGACTTCGATGAAGGTCATGAGACTCTCCTTTCACGGCCGAAGATGGCGCTCGTTTGACAGAGCCAATCGAATCGCGCCCTCATCGACCTCAGTAGCATCTCAATGTGACGCACAAGTGACAGAGCGTCAAGTAGGGCGAGTGTGACCCGGCCCTCGCCCGGTCGGGGGATGGCTGAAGGGCCAGTATGCCGTGTTTTCTATCTCCCGTGGCCGCCCGAGGACTCGCTGCGCACGCTCAAGTACCAAGCCAGGGCTGCAAAGAAGACGAAGCTGATTCCCATCACCATCAGCCTCCTTGTTCGGTTCTCGCACGAGAGAGATGAGAGAACGGAGGCAGCATCACTTGCGTTCGCGCAGCGGGAGAGGAGCCGCGCCTTCAGCCGTCGGTGTCTTCGTCGTAGGGGTTGGCGTAGGCGTCTCCGCCCAACCACCACCCCAGGTCCTCGAAGCGGGAGCCCTCACGCAGCAGGTCCTGCTCGGCCAGCTCGGCACAGCGCTCCCGGAGTGCTTCCGTCCATCGCACTTCCGCGCGAGCATCGATCGCTCCGCGCACTTCGTCGAGAGCGCGCTTCCCCGAGGGGTCGAGCAAGCCAGATTGCTCCCATACGAAGTAGAGGAGTTCGAGGGCGTGCCTAAGGCGAGCCACGAGATCGAGCTGAGCGTCGTCCAGCTCGTCTTCTTCGAGGAGCTCGAACACGAGCCGGGATTGGCTGAGCCCCTGTCCGATGATCATCGAGCGATCCCGCGGCGATATCGAAGCGAGCCAACGACTCAGGCGCCGAGCAGCCCCCTCACCGCGCTGGACAGCCTCGAGATAGTCTCTCAAGCCGGACTCGAGATGGGCCGCCCCGACGTCGAGCGCGGCACCCGCTCGGACGACCTCCAAGTAGCGCTCGTCCGGGATTTCGCGGAAGCCGCCGGAGCCCCCACGCGGCCAGCGATGGGTGGCCTCGACGAAATCCGTGGTCAGGCGATGTCCTACGAAAAGATCTGCGGCCGTGGGCACCGCGAGGACCGTCGTCGGCGCGGTGGGCTCGGCGTCGTCCACCGGGGAGGCCTCGTGCGTGCGGAGCTGGACGCGACCGTCCACCACCGCCAGGACGGCGGCTCGCTCCGCCCCACGGGCCTCCACGAGGTGAGGCCGGTCCGCGAGAAACAAGATCGCGCTCGGCGAGACCTCGAGGGCGGTATGGGCTCGTCGATTGCGAGCGTGGACCGTCACCTCCACGTCGGGCTCGGCGTCCATGCGAAAGATCCAGGGGTCACGCTCCGACTGGGAGAGCTGGCCCAGCCCCTCGAGCTCGCCCAGGTCCACCGGCCTAAATGACGACCGTGGAGTGGCCACGCGCTCGAGGCGGGCGCGAACCGCTTTAGGGTTGTCCTCGCTCGCGCCCGGTTCGGCCCGTTGCGATATCGGGGCGGCGCGCTCGCCGGACACCGTCCAATCGTGAAAGCCCTGGCGGGCGAGAAGTCGCTCGAGCTCTGACGTGTTCATGTGGTCTCCTCGAAGTACTGCGACGGCGCCGCGAGCCGAGTTTCAACCTTCTCGACGAGGTCCACATATGCGCGGGCGGTGCGGGAAAATCCATCCTCCCCCTGCGGACGACGTGCCTGCAGGGCTTGAACGGCCGTCCGATAAGCTCTCGGGTCGAAAACGGTGAGCGAACCCTCGCCTCGCCGCCAGGCCTCGAGCTGCTCGCGGTAGCCCGAGTTCTTGCGCGAAGCTTCGTCAGCTCGTCCTCGACGAAGGACCTCCAGCGCTCTCCATTGCCGCGCCGTCAGGTACTTTCCAAGAAGGATGGCCTGGGCCCAAGCGACCACCTGTAGGTCTCGGACGCGGTTCGCGGCGACGAGGTAGTGAAGATCGATATATTTGCGAAATGGAATAAAGGGGTTCATATCGGCCCAGCTCGCGAGACACACCTCGAGCTGCTCTGTGAGAGCTTCGACGTGGGCGTGGAAGTCCCCGTCGATGCTCTTCACCGTCTTGACCAGGCTCTCGCCCCCGTAGCGGACGCTGTCCCCTTTCGTGAGGACGTCCACCAAAGAGGGATCGGTGGAGGACGCGCGAAGACGGTGCTTGTCCATGAGCTCCCGGAAGGCAATGCGGAAGCCAAAGCGCTCGAGGTCCTTGTGCACCAACTTACGGGTGGTTTGTCGGTCTCTGAGAGCGTCCGCCCAACTCGCACCGGCGAGCACCTCGAGATAGATGTCGATGGAGATCCGAAGATCTGTGGGCTGCAGCCCGTGGGTTTCCTTTTGCTGACCGATCCACTCCAGAGCCTGTCGGAGCTGGGCGGTTGTCTGGCCCGCGTCGGCTTGAGCCGCATGCGGCTCCGTCAACTCCCCCCATGACTCGGTGGAGAGGTTTCGACGCTTTCCCCTCCGGGCGAGATCGAGGTAGGCGAATTTGACGCGGTCTCGAAGGAAGCTCGCTTCGAGGCCCCGCCCCTTTCCGTCTCCTCGGATGTATTCCGTCAGCTTCTCGAAAGCGGTTTGAACGACCTCATCACTTTCGAAGAACAGTTTCTCCGCCGCGATCTTTCCCCCGACGCGGCGACTGTGCACATAGGCATGTGCGAACTTCGACAGGCACATGTACATCCGCCTCTCCAGGCGCGAACGCTCCCGCCGCTCCGCCCCCGAAGCTTGGCTAGGGGGCTCACCAAACACGAGCTCCGCCTCCTCCGGGGTGAAGCTACACTTCCCCATCGACGGCTATGTTCGCCTCCCGGCCCAAATCTCCCGTATGACCTTCGAGAGACCGAGATAAACCCGAACCGAGGAGCCCCCTCTTCTCTTCACCCCTGTCCGCCGGAAGAACGAAGGACGCGCGGAGGCTCGAGCTCGTCGGAGTTGGAGGCCACCGGCACCGCGGCGGTGACCCGCTGGAGGGCTCGCTCCAGAACCTGGGCCATTGGATGGACGAAAGCCTCGGGCTCCTCGAGGTCTATATCGAGGCGGAGCATCCCTCGCTCCACGACCTGCTCCGGTTTGCGCCCACAAGTCTCGAGCCATACGCGTAGCTTCCGAACCCGCACGTCATTGGCCGCAGGAACGCTTTGGTTGCCGTGCGCGCTCACGCTCGCGACGAGCTGCTGCGCGACGGGCTCGCCGAGCGTCACCGCCACCTCGGATGCAGCCATCAGCAAGGCCGCCTGGCGCCGGGTCTTTTGGTTCAGACGGTCCTCTCGTCGCTTCTGGGCGGCGGTCAGGGGCTCATCGGCGTCGACCGCGTTGCTCGCCAGTCGCCGCATCCAAGCCCGCCTCGCGTCCGGCCCCACCCGCTCCGCGCAGTCGATGAGAAACTGCCGTGACCTCAGGAAGACCTCGGCGGCCTGAAGCCGATCCTCGGCGGTCGGATCCGTCGAGGGCTGGCGCGTTTCGTCGATCTCGTCGGCAGAAAATACTGCGTTTTGGCGCCTCAGCGCACGCAGGTAGTCCTGAGCCGAGTGATCGGCGGCGGTCCGGAAGTAGCCCCGAGACCACGCGATGGGCTCAGAGCCCTCGGCGAGCTCCCGGTCCAGGCGCCGCAGCAGCTTGAGCACCGTCCCCGACACGAGATCGTCGGTAAGCGCCGACTCGGCATGACCCAACCTCCCCACGATCGTGCCTCGGAGGAGCCGGTGAAAACGGTCTCCCTCCCTGCGGTCGTTCCCGAGCAGGCCCAAGAAGGGGCCCCAGCAGGTTTCCAGGCGGGCGAGGTCGTCGGTGCCGAGTCGATCGAACATCTACAGGGGAGTAAGGCGACCCGCCCCCGGACCTGCCGCGGAGACATGTCGATTTTTCGACTTTTTTTGGAGGTTGGGCCTCTAGGGATCTCCCCAAAGCTGAAAAGCGCGCCAGCCGCGGTCCTTTCGGGCCCTCGATGCTGCCACTGCGGACCGGAAGCCCCGACCGGGGTGGAGATGGCCGCCCGCCTTCCGAAAATCCTCCATGAAGCGATAGGCCACCACGTCCCGCACCTGCCGAGTTGTGGCCAACACGGTACGGGTCCCCGTCTCAAGCAGGGCCTGGGGAAAACCGAGATCGCCCGGACCCGGCCGATACCCGCCCGTAGAGCACCCGTCGAGGATGGCCAACCTCAGCTGGGGAGACCGGCCCACCCAGTCCTCGAGGGTGAGGACCTGAGTGCCGCCGATCCGGAGGAGGGTGGTCCAGGGGTCCGACGAGAGGAGGGTGCCGTGACCGGCGAAGTGAAAGACGTCCACCCCTCGAAGCGCGTTCATCAAAGCCATCGCCCCGAGGCCCCGGCCGATCCACCGGGCCCCGCCCCGAAGCGCGGCCACCTCATCCCCCTCCCGTCTTGCGAAGGGGAGATCCCCCGACGGATCCGCGACCACCACGGTCGTTTCCTCCGCCTTCCGGGGGGCACGGGGCCGCAGGAGCCAGCTCGCGTAGGGGAGCACGGAGAGGGTGGTCCCCGGATCCAGATGGCGCTCGAGGAGAGCCCGCGGCACGGACTGGGCGTCGCTGACCACGTAGACGTGGGCGAGCCCCTCGGTCATCGGGGCGCTCTCCGGCGCCAAGCCCTTTCGACCGAGCACGAAGCGGCGGGACGGGGCAGAAGTACCCGTGTACACCCAAAGCTCCTCCCGGGGGCGAAGACGCTGGGCGAGCTCGGCTATCGTCCAATCGCTCGAGACCCGCTCGGCCCCTCGATCACCGCGCACTACGTCGTCGATGCGGGCCAGGAGCTCGAGGCTGCGCTCTCGGCACCAAGCCTCCTGAGCGGGGGGAAGACATCCCTGAGCAAGGAGCGCCCCAAGGCGCGCCCGGAGCGCTTCGCTTACCGTGGAGCTCGCCACGGAGAGTCCGCGTTCGGAGCGAAGGCGACGGCTCGGCCCGGAGCGGACGCGGTCGTCGAGCTGAAAGGCCCGCTCTCGCTGACCTGCGTCGATCAGTGCGGACAGCGCCTCCTCCCGCAGCGGCTTTCGGCGCCGCACGGAGGCCCCGGGCTGAAGCGAGAAGGGCACGGCCAGGCTGAGGCGCTCGGACGCTTCTAAGGCGGCCGCAAAGGCATCGGCCGCCTTTTGAGGCGCACCCCGCAGGAGCTCGGCCCTCCCGCGGAGCAGGCTGCCCATGATCACGCCTTCCCCCTCCAGGCCGTCGAAGCCCTCAGGGAGGGCCCTCAGCGCATCGAGGTGGTCGATCGCAACCTCCGGGGCGCCCTCGAGAAGAGAGAGCTGGGCTCTCGTGAGCGTGACGAGCCCGCGTGCCTCTCCCAATACGTCCGCCTCGGCGAGATCTCCAAGCCAGGCCGCGGCGTCCCGTCCCCGGCCCGCGAGGCTTGACCACCACGCCACTTCGGCTCGGCGGCTCTGAGCCATCCGCCGATCCGGAATGCGCTCGAAGATGGACTGGGCGCGTTTCAATCGGTCTAGGGACACGTCGAAGGGCTCAACGGGCGCTCCTGCGCGCCAGGCGCGAAGCGCGAAGTCGGCGTGATTGGTGAGGCGACCGCCTTGACCGTACAGCGAGGTCCCAGGCTCGAGCGGGTAGCTTTCGAGAATCTCTGCGGCCGCGCGGAACTTTCCCAGCCGCGCGAGGATCAGCACGTGAAGCCCCAGCGCCATCTGGCTCTCGCTGGCGAAGCCGGCGCGGTGGTAGGTCGTCAGCGCGTCTCGAGCGAGCCTCTCCGCCGTCCGCGGCGCGGCTAGGGCCACAGCGTTGCTGCTCTCACCGTGATCCAGCGATCCATGGAGCCAAGCCACCGGCACCTTGGCGGCTAAGGCGCGCGCCTCGAGCAACAAGCGCTCGGCGTCCCGAGTGCGCCCCGCGTGAGTGAGAAACAAAGCCGCGTTCAACCGAAAACGCACCGCAGAGTACACGAAACCGCGAGCTTCGGCCTCGAGGGCAATCTCTTGGGCCACCTCACGAGCCCGTGAGGTACTGCCGGAACGGAGCACGCCCCGGAAGCGTGCGAGCTCATCGGCCGCGAATCGACGGGCCTCCTCCGCCCGTGAGGCCGCGCCCTCTCGGAGGTCCGTTTCGGACGCCACGAGATCGAGGTGGAGATGGAAAACCCGGTCGAGGATCCAGACCTCGACGTGCATCGGCCCCAACCTTCGCGGCAGCGGAGCTTCGACCCGACTCGACCCGACTTCGGCTTCGCGGCGCCAAGACCGATCCGGGGTCAGAAACACCACCTCCGTGGCTTCCGGCGTGTCTTCGACGACGAGGCAGAGCTGGCCTCCCGTCTCCAGGACGAAGCTCGGTGACGCCCCCCCGAGGACCTCGAGAACGTTACACACGGAGACTTGAGGCGGGGGAGGATCGGCGGCGGGCGCCGGCTCGGAGAGGGCCGGCGGCGCGGTCTTGGTGCAGGCCGCGCCGACGGCGAGAATCATACCGATTCTGCAGATGGAGGTCTCAGGGGACGAGCACCGCCCCCACCTCGAGGCCCTGACCACGGTCCACATGGATCTTGCTCCCGCCGAGCTGGGAGCCACATTCGTACCCATAGTCGAGCTCGAGGTTCCAGGGCAGATCCGTGGCCACCACCGACACAGGTAGATCCAGCTGACACTGGGCCGTGGGACCGTCGATCACCAGGATCGCGGCGACCACGTCGGATCCGAGCGCCCCTCCGGCGAGGTCCACCCCTTTGGAGGTGAGCGTCCAGTCTACGTCGACGCAGGTCGGGCAGCTGGGCGTGCCGGCGGTGGTCAGGGGAAGAAGGCCGAGAAGAACAAGACGAAGTGCGATGATGGGCTTCACGCAAGAGGCAGCGCGCCCTCACGAACCTGGAGCCCGGATTTGACGGTCGATTTCCAACTTTTTCTCGGGAAAGTTGTCTGAGGTCCGACCTTCGAAACGTTGTTTTACTTCGACGGCCTTGTTCGCATCAGCGACGCCTGCCAATGTGGGCGTCGGTGTCGCACGAAGCACCACCGAAGGATGATTTTCGTCGGTGGATGCACCGATGGATCCGTGGGCGAGGCGTGGACGGTGAAATGATCGACGCCCTCGAACGCGAATGTCGTAAGCAGATCCGCCGAAGGGGCATGTGGTCGGCCCCGCCGGCCTGCTTCGGCCACGACATGTACTCCCGGTGGACCGACGAAGGCGCCGCCCGCTGCCTGGCTATGGAGTTTACCGGCGACGTGCTCACCGCAGAGCTCGGCCGCTTCCAGGTTCTTTTGGGCAATCCCAAGAACGACATCAACGCCTACGTGGCTCGGTGCCTGCATCGCTATCTGGGCAAGCGACAGAGCAATGCGGACCCGATCGGAGCACGCTGCTACGCCAACGTGAAGCAGCTGCTCGTGAGGGGCTGGCTCGAACACGACGGCTCCGCGGAGGAGTGCCTCGCCTCCGGCGGGCGCGCCTGGAGGTCTCCTCGCCCCCCGAGGGACAGCGAAACGGCGTCTCCGCAGCTGTTCGGCGAACGCCTGACGAGGCTACGGTCGTGGCCAGCGATGGTCGAGAGCGCGGGCCACGGCACCGGGAAGGCGGTCGCGAAGATCCTCGCGGCCGGCCTCGATGAACTCCGCGCGGAAGGTTGTGTCTGGATCTATCCCTCCGAGCTCCACAAAACCCTCGCCGAAGCCGCCCGCGAAGATCGGAAGCACCAGGATCACGATTTCGGCGGTCCTCGGACCCCGCTCGCCGTGGAGGAGAGCCTCAACTTCCTTCAGCTACGCGAGCTGCTCACCCAGGAGATCGAGCGAGGCGACTATCGACGCCCCAAGCGCGAAGGCCTACAGCGCACGCTGCAGGCCATCGCGCGCCGGGTGGAGGCCGACGAGGTCCCCATCCGGCAGACGGAAGTCGCCCGTGCTCTCGAACTTTCCTCCAGCGCGGTCCAGAGCCATGTTTCGACGCTCCGAGAGATTTTGGTCCGCCTCGTCGATGGAGATCTCGCGTGACGCCGGCTGACGAGCAGCAGCGTCTCGAAGCGTTCGCCTCGGCCGCCAACAACCTTTCGCAGCCCCCGCGGGCCGTCGGAAGGATCCCTGCCGGCACCGTCCTCGCCCCCGACTTCGACCCACCACCGGCCTTGGCCCAGGACCTCATACGGAGATGCGTCCGCGTCTTCGGGCCCATCCACGAGCGGGGCCAGCTCGAGAGACCCGTCGGGAGCGCGAGAAATGACAACCCA
>JBCBRU010000192.1:0-13945 GCA_039819565.1 Myxococcota bacterium
CCCCTCCGCGGCGGAGGCTCGGGCCTCCGCCACTTCAGCCCGGCGCTCGCTCTCAGTGGCGCGTCGCTCCAGCTCGCCTGCGCGGCTTTAGGCTTCGGTCGCTGCGGAGCTGGCTGAGGCCCGAGAGCAGCGCGCGGACGACGAGCGCCGTCTGAAGTTTCTCCACGAGGAGCTCGAAACGGTTCTGAGCCGAGTCGACGAGGCCGAGGAGCGAGCCGTCTCCCAGCAGAGACGCACCGCCGAAGCCCAAAGCCGCGCAGGCGAGCTGGAGCGACGCGCCACTGAGAGCGAGCGCCGGGCTGAAGTGGCGGAGGCCCGAGCCTCCGCCGCGGAGGGGCGCGAGCGGGAGTCGAGAGGGGCGTTGGATTCAGCGAGAGCGCGACTGCGGACCGTCGAAGCGGTGGCGGAGGAGCGGGCCGAGGCGGTCGCGGACCTCGAGGAGCACCTCGACGAGCAGCGGGTTCAGCGCGAAGCCCAGGGACGGGAGCTCGAGAAGCTGCGCGTAGAGCACGATCGAAGTCTGGAGAACCTCCGCGCCGACCACGCTCTCGACCGCGAGAAGATCCAGTCCGAGGCGGCCGCCCAACGCAAACGCCTGGAGGATGAGCACGCCAAGAAGCTCGACGCGGTCTGGGCGGAGTGGGAGGTCGAACGAACGGACGCGGCCAAAGCCTCCGAAGTCCGCTTGCGCGAAGCGCAGACCCGGGCCGAAGGGGCGGAGACTCGCGCCGAGCGCGCGGAGCTGCGGGGTCGACAGTTCGAGGAGAGGCTCCGACTGGCCGAGCAGACGGCAGCAGAGCAACAGAAAGCCCTCCGGGTCGCCGAAGCCGAGCTCGAGGAGAGCCAGGAGGCCGTGTTCACCCTCCGAGATGGTTTCGATCGGCTCAAAGCCCAGCTTGCGGAGAGCGAGGCCTCGCAGAGCAGCTTGCAGACTCGAGCCGACGACCTGGACAACCAGCGCGAGGCTCTCGAAGCCCGCCTCAGCGTGGTGCAGGGCGAGAGGGAGGCTTTCCTCAAGAAGCTGGAAAAGGTCCAGGGGGAACGCGGTCTCTTCCTGAAGCGTCTGGAGGGGGTTCAGGCCGAGAAGAGCGCCCTTCAGGAGACCGTCCAGACTCTTCAAGATGAGCGCACAAAGCTCGTCGAGAGCGTGGAAGGAGCTCGAGGACAGCAGGCCACCATTCGCGAGCGGCTCGACGCCGCGGTGGGCGAGCGGGACGCGCTCCGCAAGCGGTTGGACGGAGTGGAAGGGGAGCGCGGCCTCACCCAGCGTCGGCTCGAAACCACCCAGAAGGACCGCGAAGCCCTCCAGGAGACCCTGGAGACCATTCAAGCGGAGCGATCCACGCTCCTGGCTCGGCTCAACGAAGTCGAAAGCCAGCGCGAGGGGGTCCAAGCCAAGGTGGAGGCCATGCAGGGAGAGCGCCATTCGCTGCAAGGCACCCTCGACGGAAGCAGAAGGGAGCAAGCTGCTCTTCAGGCCAAGGTCGAAGTCCTAGAGTCGGCGCGCGCATCCCTCGAAGCCGCGACCCAGCGGCAAGAGGGGAAGCTTCGGGATCGCCTGCTGGAAGCGGAGGCTTCCGCGGAGGCAGCCCGGGCCGACGCGGCCAAGAGCGCGGCGCGAGCGGCCGAGGCCGAGCACCAGGCGTCGGAGCTTCAGCGGGAGTTGAGCTCGGCGGAGGAAGAGGTGGAGCGCCAAAGCGAGGCGGTGCTGGAGCTGTACGCCCGTATCGATGAGCTTCGCGCCGATGTGACCCGCGCCGCCACGCCCCGCTTGGAGTCCCGCTCGAGGTCCGTCCGGAGCGACCCGGACGACCGTCTCCGCCAGCTGGAAGCCATGGCGGAGGCCGCGGAGCGGGGTCGGGTCGTGGCCGAGCAGGCTTTGGCTCAGCGCAACCGAGAGTTCGAGGCCCTACTCGAACAAAACCGGACCCGCGCCGCCGTCACCCTCGAGGAGCTGGAGTCCAACAGCTTCGAAGTGCCGCCGGGAGAGTCGGCGCCGTTTGCCGCTCTGGTCGACGAGATGAGTCGGAGCAACTCTTCGGTGCAGCTCGGGGGCAGCGCGGCGCTTCTTTCCCCGGCCGGTACCCACGAGGACGAGGAAAAGGAAGACGACCAGAACGACCGCGACGTCACCGAGATCATGAATCTCCGCCGGCGCGAAGATTAGCGGCTCAGTTATCCATCGCTGCGGCACAGTGGTCTGATCAATCCAAGGCAAAGCCTGCAGGATGTGCCGCGAAACGTCCAAGTCGGGCAAAGTTAGGGGCTTCCCGCTTGGTGCTGCCGACGGGTCAGAGTAGGCTGGGAGCGCGGTGACGAGCGACAACACCATGCGGTACGACCTCCTCGCGCAGGAGGCCATGCGAGGCGTGATCCGCCTCGCCTTGGCGCGTGCCGCGAGCGAAGAGGGGCTCCCGGGCGAGCACCACTTCTACATCACCTTCGTCACCGCTCATCCCTCGGTGGAGGTCCCTCGATACCTCCGCGAGGAGTATCCGGACGAGATGACGATCGTCATCAAGCGTCACTTCTGGGCCCTGGACGTCGGCCTCGAGAGCTTCTCCGTAGACCTCTCCTTCCACGGAAAGCGCGAGACGATCCGAGTGGGCTACGAGTCCGTAATTCGCTTCCTGGATCCGGAAGCGCAGTACGTCCTGCAGTTCCCGAGGCCCGAGGTTCAGATGGTGGAAGCGAACCCGGTTCCCCTGGAAGCCCAGACCGGTGAGGCTCAGGTCTTCAGCCTCGACGCCTTTCGCAAAAGGTAGGGCCCTCAGGCGCGTTCCGCGAGCTGAGGATCAGCCGGTACCGGCGCGGACTGGGTTCGCGGGCCCAGAGCTTCGAAGGCCGACCGGAGCGCGACCGTCGAAAAGCCCAACAGGTAGAGAATCAAGAAGGGCATGGCGCCCCACACTCGCCAGGTCATTGCGTACACGAGACCGGCCGCGAAATAGCCGGCGAAACCCAGCTCGATCACGATGAGCCAGGGCTTCGAGCGAGCGCGGTAGCCTCCGACGGCCTTCGGAGCGCCGGCCGCGTCGCCGGTCCCGCCGCTCTCGAGAGCCGCCCCCGGGGAAGCGCTGGCGAAGTCGCCCTTCTTGGGCGTGCGCACGAACTCGGAAGAGCGGGAGCGAAGGCCGCGCAGGATCTCTCGGGCGTTCGACAGGCTCATCCCGGCCCCGAGGCACAGGGCAAACAGGACGTCGCCGATCCGGCGCACCGGGCCCGCGCCGGTCCGCGCGAGCGCGACGAGATAGAACGCGGTCACGGCCAAGGTCCCGGCCCCGAGGGTCGACATATCCATCCCCGAGAGCAGCAGCCGTCCTCCCGGGACCCGCCAGCCCAGTTCCTCTCGCAGCACCAAGGCGGCGGGAAGAAGCACTGCGAGGGCAGCCATCAAGAGGTAGGCGAAGTTGCTCGTGAGGTGGATGGCGGCGTCGATCCGAGCCCCCAAGGTGAGCTTCTCGGCCCGCAGCACGGATCCGAGGAGCTTGCGCGCGGTCTCCACGCTCCCGCGCGTCCATCGAGCCTGCTGAGCGCGAAACGCCGTCCAGCTCTCCGGGAGCTCGGCGGGGGCTACGAGGTCGTGGGCATACACGAAACGCCAGCCCTTCATTTGAGCCCGGTAGCTGAGATCGAGGTCTTCGGTGATGGTATCGCCCTGCCAGCCGCCCGCCTCGTCGATGGCGGCGCGACGCCAGAGCCCGGCGGTGCCGTTGAAGTTGAAAGGGTGACCCAGCTGCATCCGCGCCGCGTGCTCTACCGCGAAATGGCCATCGAGAAAGACGGCTTGCGCTCGGGTGAGGAGACTGGCGTCTCGGTTGAGATGCCCCCAGCGTGCCTGGACGAGGCCGATGTCGTCGGCTGCGAGGAGCCGGGGAAGGGCCTGCTCGACGAAGTCCGGCCGGGGCATGAAGTCGGCATCGAAGATGGCCACGACCTCCGCGTCCGGACGACGCCGGAGCCCCTCCGCGAGCGCCCCCGCCTTGTAACCGGTGCGGTCGGAACGACGGACCACTTCCACGTCGACGCCTGCGGTCCTCAGCTCCCGCGCCACGCGGTCCACGACCGCGCGAGTTTCGTCGGTGCTGTCGTCGAGAACCTGTACGACCCCGCCCTCCGGAAAGCGCAGAGCCGCGGCGGCGCGCATGACCCGCTCGGCCACGAAAGCCTCGTTGTACAGGGGCAGCTGGACCAGAACAGGCCGAGTGGCCGCTCTGGCGGGCACCGGGCTTTCCCGATGCCGCCATGCGATCCAGGCGAGCCGCGCACGATGCAGGCCGTGGAGGGAGAGCGCACCCAGGACCGCAAAATATGTCGCGAGCAAGAGTGCGGCCATCGCGGCTGGCTATCACGCAGCGCAGCATCCACCAAGCCTCGGTCGGCTGCTTCACTCTGACAGGGACCGGTCGACATGTTGACTGGCCCTCGGCGAGCGTGTCTGTTTGGCAGAGGGCGGTCTCTGAGCACCCTATGAGCCATTTGGACGATGACGGGGGCTTCGGTCCCGGCCCCGTGGGCCACAGCCCGATGCCGACGATGATTGGCGACTACCAAGTCGTCAATCGCCTGGGCGGCGGCTCGATGGCCGAGCTGTTCCTCGCCCACAAGATGTCCCGCTACGGCTTCGTACGGCAGGCCGTGGTCAAGCGGGTCAAGCGCTCGAGACCGGACTACCAACAGCTCCAGGAAATGCTGCTGGACGAGGCCCGGGCGACCGCTTGCTTCGACCACCCCAACCTCGTCTCACTTTTCGACGTCGGCGAGACCGACGCGGGCGTCTACCTCGCTCTGGAGTTCGTCGAGGGCTCCGACCTCCGCCGCGTCAACGCCAAACTGCGCATGCGCAAAGAGGCCCTGCCCTTCGAGCTGGCGACCTTCATCACGGTCGAGGTCTTGCGGGGCCTGCACCACGCCCACACCGCTCGCGACCAGGAGGGTCGGCTCCTCGAGATCGTCCACCGCGACGTCAATCCCTCCAACGTCCTCATCTCTCGCTCCGGGCACGTGAAGCTGGCGGACTTCGGCGTCGTGAGGATGCGCGAGCGCGTGCAGCAGAAGACCGAGCCCGGCCTCGTGAAGGGCAAGTACGCCTACCTCGCTCCGGAGTACATCGCAGGAGAGTCCTGCAGCGTCCAAACCGACGTCTACGCCGCCGGCATCATGCTCTTCGAGCTTCTCAGCGGCCGGGAGTGCTTCTCGGGCAAGACGGCCTACGAGGTGATGTGGAAGATCGTGAACAAGGGCGTTCCGATGTACCGCCTCGAGCGCGAAGGCGTCCCCGAGGACCTTCAGCGGATCGTGCAGCGGGCCACCGCCATGGCGCCAGAGCGCCGCTACCAAACCGCGCAGGACATGGCGAACGCCCTCGAGGCGTGGCTGATGCGCAGCGGCCGCCACGCCACCCCGTGGGTGCTCTCGGTGTTCTTCCAGCGTCACGAGCTCCTCCCCTCGCCGGACGAGTCCTCCAGGATCGCTCCCCTCGCTCACCTCACCGACGCCATTGACCGCCGCTCGATGCACGACGCGCGGCCCGCCTCCGCATCACAAAGTCCTCATCCCGGTGCCCCCAGGGTGGTGGACAACTCCGAGACGCCTCTCCCCGAAGAGCTGGTCGGGGACTACGGTGATGAGGCGCCGCCCCGCACGGAGACGGGCCCGGGCCAGGTCGCAAACGGCGGATTCGGCGCGGGCCCGCGTCCAGCGAGCGCTCCCCAGGCGCCAGCCTGGAACCCGAGCTACAACGCGGCCGAGACCCACCCTCCCTACGGCGGCAGCCATCGCGAAGCGCCCACGTCGAACCCTCACCTCGACGACGAAGCCACCCAGCGATGGTATCCCCCCGCTGAGGCAAGCTCCGGGCCGGCCCCGGCGGCCCCGGCGAGCGGGCCCAGCGCTCCCGTGCAAGCGGCCCCCTTCAACGAGGCCCCGGGCGCACCGCTCGCTCCCCCGTCGAGCGACCCGCAGGGGGCCGCCTTCGAGGCTCCCCCCGAACCCGCGGACACCAGCGGAGCGGTGGTGGCTCCGCCCACCTCAGGTCCTCGCTTTGGGGTTTTGGACGAGGGCCCCGATTCGCCGCCTCGATTCCCACCCGGCTTCCCGCCGGGCGGGCAGGCGCCGCAACAGGGCGGATGGAGCCCCGCCCGTTCCGAGGCGCGGACCGTGCCGGCAATGGAGCGACCGAAGAACCTCCCTCCGGTCGGATACGCGGACCCCCGCGCCGTCGCCCCGGAGTCTTCTGAGCACACCCCGGTGGTCGCACAGCCGGAGAAGTCGGGCCGGGCGGCTCTGGACCCCCGTGCCCCACCCCGCTCGGGCAAGCTGGAGGAGACCTCGGCCGTCGACCTTCTCGAGTGCCTGAACGAGGGCGCATACACCGGGGTGGTGGAGTTTCGCTGCGGCCTCATCTGGAAACGGGTGAAGGTCTTCGAGGGCATGCCGATGGGCGTCACCTCGAACATGGGCATGGAGCTGATCGGCGAACACCTGGTGAAGTCGCGCGTAATCAGTCGCGAACAGCTCCACGCGGCTCTTCAGAGGTCCGAACGCGACGGACGCCCTCTGACCGCGACGCTGATCGAAGACGGAGCTCTGGATCGGGCCCGGCTCGAGGAAGAGCTCGGTCGCAATCTCGGAGCTCGACTGAACGAGGTTCTGGAGTGGCGTTGGGGGACCTTCGATCTGAAGGCGGAGGCCGTACAGGCCGCGGAGTTCACCCCCCGGCTGGACCTTCCGGGCCTCTTCGCGCGCGCTCGGGCCGGCCAGGGGGCAGACAGCGGCGCGTCGGTCGAGGACGACTCCGGGGAGTTCGACACCCAGCGCAAGCTCGAGAAGGCCATCGACATGGCCCGGTCCATCGCTTCTTCGAGCGGTAAAGGACAGATCGAGCGACCCTGGCGGCCCAAAGAGCCCTGACCTCTTTCTTCACTCGACTCGAACGTCTCCGCTTTCGCCCTGGAACAATCAGGTGGATCTCGTGGGTCCGCTGGGACTAGGTTTCGGCGCCTATGTCGGACGACCGCGCGTACCGCATCGTGGTGCAGTACCTCCCGGAGGAAGAGCGCTTTCAGGCGCGCTCACCCGAGCTCGATGTCGAGGCCAAGGCAGAGACCCGCGCCGAGGCCATCGCAGCGGTCGAGACGGTGATCGAAGAGACGTTTGAGAGAGCGGCCGTCGAGGGCACCAAGCTGCGTCGACCCGCTGACCTCGCCACCGAGGTGGGAGAGCTCACCCTCGAACTGGCAGCTCCCCTGTGGCGGGATCTTCAGGTCCACGCGACGGCCCAGGGACTGGCTCCCGAAGCCCTCGCGCTTCAGCTCCTGACGCGCTCGCTCGGTCATCTCGAAGGGCGTGGAGGCCGCCGGGGGGCCCGAGGCGGAGAAGCCAAGGCGGCTCCGCCTAAGGAAGGCGAGGTCCAGGGCGGCGAAGAGCAGCAGCAGCAGCAGCCGTCAAACCGTCCCGAAAAGAAAGAGGGAGGTGGCAAGCGCGGGCGAGGTCGCGGACGTGGACGTCGCGAAGGCTACCGACCCGACATGGAAGATCAGGCCAACTTCCTGGCCTACGTCCGGGATCAAGAGCGCGGCGGACGGGGTCGCCGCTAGCGGACCGACCTCGTGTCCAAGGCTTCGGGTCACTTGGACGGACGCACCGCGAGGACCAGGTTGTCCTTGGGAATGACGGTGAGGAACACGCCGCCGTTCTTGTGGGTGGTCTTCGTCGAGAACCGGTAGTCCGGAAGCTCGACCCGGAAGCTCGTCGGCGAGGCCGAGAGCACCTCCACCCGAATTTTTCGGCCGCCACTGAAGCGAAGCTCGACCTTGCTCCCGGCGCTTCGGCCCGAGGCGGTCACTTTGTCGATGGCCTTGGCCCCCACGAAACCCAGCTGCTTGAGCTGTCCCGCGTAGCGACCGGTCGGCCCCGCGAAGCCCTTCGAAGTGCGGCTGGCCTCCATGATTTCGATGGTCACGTCGACGGCCGGAGCCGCCTGAGCCGGCGCGCCCAAGCCCAAAAATAGGGCGGCGCCCACGACCCACGCCAACCTCCGCCTCGTTCGATCCACTCGCATCTCAAACTCCCGTCAGCACGACCACGGTGATTCCGTCGTCGTGAATGGTTAGTACGTTGCCCTCGAAGTCGACGGCGTCGAGGGAGACCTCGCCGTGGAGGGTGGCCTGGGCGTCGACAGCCACCTCGGGTGCCGGAACCCGTAGGAACAGCATGACGGCCGCGGCGGCCGCAGCCAGACCGGTCCCGCCCCAGAGCCATCCGCTCCGCAGGCCTTCCCGCCATCCGCGAAAACGCTCCTCCCAAGAGGGTGCGGGCGCAGAGGCTTCCTCACCTGCCTCCAGACGAGCTTCGACCTCATGCCAAAAGCGCGCGTCGAGACGCGGCCCCATCGCTTCGAGCTCAGCCTCGACCTCCTGGCCCAGCTGATCGATGGCTCGCTGATCCAGGGCCGACACGTCGGACACCCGAGCCGCAACGCCCGCCGCGAAGCGGGGCCAAGCCTCCGCTAACGCTTCGACTTGGTCCTCCTGCTCCTCTCGGAGGAGCTCCGGTACGGACGGGCTGGGGGCTTCCGGGGCCAGCCAGCGATCCAGCCCTTCAGCGGGCTCGTCGCCGGTCATCCGGGCCGTGACCAGCTCGCCGAAGCCGGACCAGTCCCGCCCTTCGAGAGCTTCCGCGGACTCCTGGCGGAGCCACATCCCGATGGGGAGGCCCCCGAGCTCGGGGTCCGCCTCCGGAGCCAAGCTGAGGGCGTCCTGGAGGGTCGGAGATCCCACCTCAGTTTGGTCGAGACGAAGGCTGAGACCCTCGGCCCACCCCGCCGGCGCCTCCGCGGAAGCTTCCTCGTCGTCGGAGAGCATTCCGAGGAGGTCGTCGAGTTTGATTCGCTCGTTCGTCATTTTGACCTCCTCACGCGGTCCCTGGGGCCAGCCGCAGGTCGCCGAGCACCGGCTCCCCGCTTTCGACGTAGGGCGTCAACAAAGATTGCAAATTCTTTCGGGCGTGGAACAGCCGGCTCATGACGGTGCCCTTGGCGATGCCCAGCACTTCGGCGATCTCCTCGTACGAGAGACCTTCCACCTCGCGGAGCACGATGACGGCCCGATGCTTCTCGCTGAGCGCCGACATCGCTTCGTGCAGGACCCGCTTGAGCTCGGCTCGCTCCGACATCTCCCCAGGGTTGGTGGTGAAAGTCGGCTTGCCCTGACTCTCGAGGGCGGTGTCCAGCTCGCGAGGCTCCTCGACGAACTTCTCGTCCCGCCGCTTGCGGGACCGGACCGCGTCAATGGCGAGGTTGTACGTGATACGGTAGAGCCAGGTGAAAAATGCGGAGTCGCCGCTGAATCGGTCCAGGCTCTTGTAGGCCTTGACGAAGGCTTCCTGAGCGACGTCCCACGCCTCTTCGCGGTCGCGAAGGATACCGTAAGCGACGGAGTAGGCGCGCCGCTGGTAGAGCTCCACGAGCTCTCCGTAGGCGGAGCGGTCGCCCTCCAGGGTACGCTCGACAAGTCGCGCGTCGCGTTGCCGGACGGTTTCTTGGGCACGCTGGTCTCGGTTCTCGGTCATGGGCTTTGCTCTCCGGGGTGGACGCCAGGTCGGCCGAACTGATTCACAACACCCTTGGGGCGTTAGCGGGAGCACATGTCGCACGGTTGGAAGCAGGAAGGCCAGGACCGGGGGCTCATCATGGACGGCGCCATGGGGACGCTCCTCGAAGACCAGGGCTGTGACGTCTCTACGCCCCTTTGGGGCAGCGGTCCGCTCCTGGAGGCGCACGGGATGGAGCGCGTCATGCAGCTCCACCGGAAGTACGTCGCCGCCGGCGCCGACGTGATCCTCGCCAACACCCACAACGCTGGAGAAGCCTACGTGCGGCGCTGGTGGGAGGATGCCCGACGAAGAGATCGGGTGCCGGAGATGGACTCGCCCGAGGCCCTTCTCCAGGCCGTGAATCAGGCCGCCGTGGAGGCCGCCCGAGCGGCTCGGCCACGCTTCGCGGGGGCCTGCCTGGCCAGCCCGGATGTGCCCTATACGACCCGCGCGACCCTTACCGCCCGTGAGGTGGCGGAGGGCCTCAGGCTTCAGCTCGCGGCTCTCATTCCTCTCGCTCTGGACCTGATCGTGTTCGAGATGTGCACCACGGCCCATGACCTCGAGGGGGTGGCCCTCGCCTGGAGAGACTCGCGCCCGGCCGGGAGCCCGGGGAAAGGACCGGGGCTCGGAGTGGGACTGGTGTTCGCGGAGGACGGCTGTCTCCTGGACGGAACCTCACCCCAGGCGGCGCTCGCGAGGCTCGAGCCAGCCGAGCCCGACGCCATCTTCGTGCAGTGCACGCCTTACCCGTTTGTCTCCAGAGCCCTGAATGGCCTGCGCAGAGACGGGGAGCAGGGCTGGCTCCTCGGCGCCTACGCAAACGACGGGCGCGGCTACGAGGACGGTAGCTGGACGGGGTCCCGGGTCGACCCAAACGCCTACGCCGTCGCGGCGGAAGGCTGGTGGCGGCACGACGGGGCGCGCATCATCGGCGGCTGTTGCGGGACCAGCCCCGCACACGTCCGCGCCCTGGCCCACAGAATCAGGGGATTCGACCCGGAGTTTACGTAACCCTCCCGACGACCGGAACAGGGTGCGGCTTCGACTGGTTGCGAGAGGGCCCCATGGTACGGTCAGCCTCCATGTCCGATTCGCTCGGGGGGTCGGTCGACCTGGAGCAGCTTCTCGACGAGGCACGGGGGTCGCTGCGGCGTACGCTTCTGGGAGAGCTCGCGCTCGGAAGCATCGCGATCGTCCTCCTCGCTCTCGCCCTGGGGACGGCCGGTCTCCTCCTCGGCCTCGACGAACGCATTTGCGCCGGGCTCGCCCTCGCCATCGCGACCGGGGGGCTCGTGGCCTGCTTGGTCCGGGTCATTCTCCGCTGGCGTCGTGACGCAGCCAGCGGCTTGGCGGTCGCACGCTGGCTGGATCGCCAGGCGCAGTCGGTGGGGCGCGAGGGCGCGGTCGCGCTTCTCGACGCCGCCGAGATCCACCGCGACGCAGGCATGCACGGCGAAAGTCCCGCCCTCGGTCGCGCCGCTGTGGATCGCGCCACCCGCTTTGCCGGCGAGCATGACCTTCCCGGTCAGGTAGCCCGCGACGGCGGGCGGCGACTCGGCCGGCTCGGAGCGGCGGTGTTCGGTCTCGCCGCCCTCAACGCGGGCCTCGCCTTCTACGACCGCGAAGCCTACGGGCGGGTGGCCTCCGCCTTCACCTCCGAGGGCCTCGAGGCCGTCCTCGTGCCCACCGCTCCCGAGCCGCGGCTTGGGGACATCCGCATCACCTACGCTTATCCGGAGTACACCAAGCGCCGAAACCGCACCGTGGTCTCGGCCTCGGGGAAGATTCGCGCCGTCCCCGGCACCCAGGTCACGATCGAGACCAGCACTCGAAGGGCGCTGCAGGCCGGGGTGGTGGTCATCAGCCACGGGGCCGAGGGTGACGAGGACAGTCAGCGCATCGCCGTCGACGTGACGGGCCGACGTTTGCGGGCTCGCTTCGTGATCACTCGGGCGGGACGCTATCGCTTCGAGCTCGTAGACGAAGGGGGCGAGCGGCTCCTCGAGCGACGGGGTCACGACATCGTCCTAGAGACCGACGATCCTCCCACGGTGCGCCTCCTCGCCCCTCAGGAGAGCCCCCTAGAGGTCAACGAGAGGGATCGGGTCAGGCTGGCCTTCAAGGCGACGGACGACTTCGAGCTCGGGCCCGCCCGCATCGCCTGGAGAGTGCTCGGCACCACCCGCGAAGGGGTGCTCCCCCTGACGAGCGAGACCGTGGGGCGCAAGCGCTTCTCCGGACGAGGGCGCTTCGACCTCCGCAAGCTCAAGCTCAAGCCTGGAGATCGCGTCGCCTATTCCGTCGAGGTCTTGGACAACGACACGGTCGGAGGTCCCAAAGTCGGCTCGAGCGAAACCAAGGAGCTTCGCGTCTACTCCAAGAAGGCCCATCACGCCCGGGTGATGACGCTCGAGCGTGAAGCCCTCGACGGACTCGTCAACTTCCTCGGCGACCAGCTGGAAAAGCCCCTCCCCAGGGAGGAAGGGGAAGGAGCCCTGGAGAGCTCGCTGGACCTCTCCAACGGGTTCATCGAGACCGCAAGCGAGGTTTCAGAAAAACTCAACGCCGCGGCCAAGGCGATGGAGGACGACCCTTTGGGTCGCGAGAACCTCGACGAGGCGTTTCGGGCCGCGGGAAATGAGGTCACCAAGCGCTCCGGTCGGCTCCAGCGGGCCATGAAGTCGGCGCGAAGCCTCCTCTCCCGCCCCCGCACCCCCCGCGCGCCTTCGCTGCGCACCCTGTCCTATCAGCAGGGTCGCTTCGTCGATACGCTGGAGCGGCAGGCCGTCTACCTCTCGGACCTGATCGACGATCAGCGGATGATCGACGCGGAGTCTCTCGCCAAGGACCTCCGGGAGCAGCAACAGGCTCTGCGGGAAGCCCTCGAAGCGTACAAGAAGGCACCCACTCCGGAGGCCCGGGAGCGCATCGCGCGAGCCATCGAGGACATCCAGAAGCGCCTGCGGGAGATCACCTCCGAGCTCGCTCAGCTGAGCACCCAAATCCCCCAGGACTTCGTGAACGCCGATGCCCTCGAGGACCGCACCGAAGACCTCCAGAGTCTCGAGCAGCGCATCGAGGAGGGCGACCTCGAGGGCGCCATGCGGGACCTCGACCGAATGCTCGGGCAGACGGAGCGCATGCTGTCCCAGCTTCAGGAGGGCCGCGAGGAGCTCCAGACCCGCGAGTACAGCGAGATCACCCAGCGCGCCGAAAAGGTTTGGAACGCCCTGCAGGACGTGGAGGAGCGCCAGCGTGACCTGGCCGAGCGCACGCAGGACATCGCCGACGAGGTGCAGGAGCGGGGCCGGGAGCGCCTTGGGAACTCCCAGCAGTTCGTGGAGGAGCAAATCTCCCGACTCGAAGAGGCGCGGAGCGCCCTCGAGCCGGTCCGGCCGGAGCGCCACATGCCCGATGCGGACCTCTTCAACCTCGCCGAACGTCGGCTCGACGACGGCCGGGACGCGCTTCGCAACCAGGATTTCGGCGCGGCGCGGGAAGTGCTCGAAAAGGCGGTGGAGCAGTTCAAAGAGATCGACCGCGACGCGGCCCGCCGGGGCGAGCAGGCGGAGCGATTTGGAGACGTCTTCGGGCTGGCGGAGCGAGCCGAGAAGACCCGCAAGGCGCTGCGCAAGGCGAGCCCCAAGGTCGAGGAGGTTCTCGACGCGATCGAGAAGCTGGCCCCGGATCCGAGTGAGCTCCTAGAGCCCGAGGAGAAGCAGCAGCTGGAACGCTACGCCCAAGAGCAACGCGCCCTCGGCGAAAAAGCGGAGGAGATCCGTAAGGAGCTGGAAGCCCTGGGTGAGCAACTCCCGATCGTAGGCCCGGAGGTGAGATCTGCCCTCGATGAAGCCCAATCGGCCATGGGTAAGTCGGGGCAGCAGCTCGGCGGAGGCGACGCCCCCGGAGCGGCCGGACAGGAGCGCCGAGCCGTCGAGGCTCTGGAGCGCGTCTCCAAGCAGCTCGAAGAGATGGGTAGCCAGAGCGGCGGCGGCCAGGGCGGAGCCGGGGTCCCGCTGCCTTTCGGGCAGCCGAGCGGACGCGACCAAGAAGCCGAGAGGGGCGGCCGCGGCCGATTCAATCGGGACAAGGTCGAGATTCCGAAGCCCGAGGCCTACCAGGCCCCCACGGAGTTCCGAGAGGACATTCTCGAGGCGGCGAAGCAAGGCACCGTTGAAGCCTATCGGGAGGCGGTGCGGCGATACTACGAGGAGCTCGTCAAGTGAGATTGCCATTACAAACTCCCCTCCTGGTGGGACTGGTGCTGGTGGGGTCCCCGGGGCCCGCCCGCGCTCAGAGTCCGGAGATTCTCGAACGGGCCGTGGATGCCCTCCGCCTCATCCGGGAC
>JBCBRU010000193.1:0-13927 GCA_039819565.1 Myxococcota bacterium
CCGAATGCTCCGGCGAACAGGTGTACGGACCAAAGGATCGCACTTTCAAGGGGAGCGTCGATGCGAGCACGATGACGAAGGTGATCCGGCCCATGAAGCTGTGCGGATGGTCAGAGCAGAGGCTACAAGGACTGGTCGAGCCCATCGAGGAGGCCGTTCGCGAACTCCTGCAGTCCGATCTGGAAAACCAGGGGAAGTCTGCGCAGGCGCTCACTGAGGTCATCCATCGGACCAGCGAGACCCTCGAGGAGGAGCGTTGCGAGGAGGGGTTCATGCGACTCCTCGATGCAAAGCCATTCGAAGGTTTCGTACGGCGATTTCCTGAGGTCAGTCGAAGCTACTTCGACTTGATACGAGACTTCCGCCGTCGCTTTCGCGCGCCCATTACGGGCTACATCGTGCGATACCCTCGTGGCGAAGAGCGGGAGGAGCTTCTGCTCTTTATGGATATTGTGAACGGTTCCTCGGAGGGGCCGGCGCGTTGGGAACTCTATAGGGTCCCGATGCAGTGTATATCAACGCTGACGTCAGCGATGGATGAGACCGCGGAGATTGTCTCAAGGTCAGGGGGCGCATACGACGGAACCGCTGAGACAACGGGGGAGCTCAGCCGGATCCTGTCTCACGTCTCGGAGACATCGTTCAAGGTTCTGATGCGATTGAAGCTCGAGGACCTTCCGCCAGCGCACGTCGGCCTCATAACCACTGCCTTGGCGACACGTGCGGTCGCACTCGGGCCGTCTTTCGCCGAGGCGAAGGAGGAGCTCACGCAGAAACTCCTATCTCTCCTGTTTGACGCCGAGCAGGATAGGGGTAATCGAGGTGCTGCCGCAACTTCGCTGCGGCTTCTTGGCGAGCCTTGGACCGCGATCGCCCTGGCTCGCGAAATCGAGAGGGAGTTGATCCGTATCTCCATCTCGAACGAGGGGGACCCCTCATCATTTGACCTCAGCTGGCTCTCGGAGCAGGCCGAAGAGATACCATCGCGACTTGTCCTAGGGCCGTTGATCACGGCTATCGGTTCTTTGGCCGGAGCGCTCGACGCCCATATCGACGACCTCGCCACAAATGGGGACGCTTGTGCCGCGATACGTAGGTCTGAAGCGGCATACGATGTCCTTCTCGACGTGCTTGGCAGGGTTCTAGTTCACCCAGCCATGCCCGACGATATGAAGGCTGCCGCGGTGACAGCCTTGCATCTGGCGAGCACGCGGGCCCGCGTCGAAGAGTATCCACCGGGGCGCCGGGCATGTCAGGGGGAGATGAGCTACAATACGGAGGAGAGGATTCTCGATGAGCTCCGAAACCGCCTCGGAGAGTGGAGCCGTCAGAACAAGTGGCGCCTCGCCGGAGCTGCGGTCACTACGCTCGGGTTGCTTCGTGATGTGGAGTCAAGAGATATGATTCGAGACTTGGCCCGTAGCTCGACCACCTCCGTCGTGCCGCCTCGCATTCAGGCGGCAGCGCTTGCAGCGTTGGCAAGCCGAGATATTAGCTCAGAAACGGACCTCATCTTTTCAGTATACCGTAGCGGCGAGCCTCGGGCTCGGGGGGCGGCTCGAGATCTTCTCGCGGACGTAGACGCAGAGAGACTACAGGAGCTCATCGCAGAGTGTATTGAAACGGGAGGGCCCGAGGAGTGGAAGCACTGCACCCGTGCCATCTCGCTTCTTCCCACCATCATTAGCGGCGATGAAGGTCTTGGAGTTCGCATGCAAGCCCTCGCGACGAGCGATGAGCTTCGACGGGACGCCGCGGTGGGCGTGCTTCAACGCCTTGCCAACAAGCCCGGAGGAAGCGAGCTCTATCTGCGCGAGCTTGGGCTGCGTCGGGACTTCCCCGGCGGTGAGCACGGGATATCAGATCTGCGATTTCAGGAGTTGCGATCGTCGGGTAAGACGTTCGTGGTGGAGTATTGGAGCAGTGAACATCCGACGGCGTCCACGCTCCGGTCGGTGCTGGAGCTGAGGTCCAAGATCTCAGGTGGAGTCCCTGTGTATCGGTACGAGGTCACGGCCGACTCGAAGCTCGATGTGGATGAGGGGGTTCGCGTTATGAGCACGGTGGTACTCTACGGCGATGGGCGAGAACTGCAGCGCTGGGAAGGTGACGAGGCGATTCCCCCGGAGCGGGTGGTTGCTGCTATTAATGCCCGCGTCAGCGATCTGGAGCCGGGAGGTGAACCAGAGTCTCTGGTTCCGGAGCGGGGGACCTCGTTAGATCTTCTCGACGACGAGGTCTTTAAGCGACTCATGGGCGAGGAGAAGACCTTTGTCGTTGAGTTCTGGAACGATGAACATCCCCTCGCTTCCAGCATGGAGGGTCTTGCTCGGAAGAGATTGGCGGGTTTCGGAGCTGTTCCGTTCTATCGGTACCCTGTTACGGCAACCTCCGAGCTCGACGTCAACGAGTCCGTGAACCTGCAGAGCACGGTGGTTCTATACGGAGACGGGCGTGAGCTCGACCGGTGGGAGGGCGACGAAACGCAGCCAGGCCGGGAGATGCCCGATCGGATCCTCGCCGCCCTCGAAGGCGCCCGCGCCGAGGCCCCGTCGATCGCACTTGAGAGTCTTCGTTCTCGGCGTAGCGTGGAGGTCCCTCTCAGCGACGGCGTGATCCGTGTGTTGGACTTTCACGCCAGCTGGTGCGTGCCTTGCCAGCGAATCTCTCCAATGGTCGAGAACCTCGCGAAGAGGTATGCCTCGCGGGGCGTGAGGGTTTTGGGGATCAACTCGGGAGAGAGTCGCGAAGATGCGCAGGGGTTCGTTGAAGAGCTGAATCTCACGGTTCCTGTTCTCCTCGACGGGAGCAACGAGGTATCTCGCGCATATGGAGTTACGGCTCTTCCCACCCTTGTGGTTGTCGACGGAGCAGGCAGGATAGCCGGTCGATTCCTCGGGATTGCGGGTGGAAGCGTCGGTGAGTTGGAGCGGCGATTGACTTCCCTTCTGAATCGCATGGTCGAAGAGGCTGAGTAGAGATGACCCCGCTGCGCTAGCTTGGCTGCCAGCGCGGGAAAAAGGGCGACGAGCGCCGCCGGTCCGGTGGCCGTGTAGCCGTCACGGATGCGCATGCCCCAAAGACTGGGAGCTGGTGCTTGCTGTGGTGGAGTCCTCGGGCGTCGCGGATGAGGGAGCTCCGGTCCCCCAGGAAGAGGCGGGTCAGGTCTGACGCCACGCCGAACGGAGTCGGGCTTCTCACCAAAAATACCGACGAGCCTTGGAGAGGCGATGCCCGCGCAGTATCGTCGGAGTGAGAGTGGCTCTCCCCACCCGGCTCTTGGTGCTTAGGGTGCGTTGGGCCTCCCTTCGCGCAATGCTCAGGCTGTTACATATCGCTCACCCTAAGTGGGGGGCTCGAATGGACCATCTGCCTCCCGAGGCGCTCGCGCTTCACGAGGCTCATGTCGCTGTGGCCAGCGAGCTGGACGAGGCCGAGCGGTCCTGGATGGATCCGGCTCGATGGTTCCTGGAGCCCGTTGAGGAGGGCCGGGCTGACTTCTTCCCGGCGTTTCGGGAGCATCTGGATGCCCTCCCGCGTAGTGCGGAGGAGCAGGTTGCCGTGGTTCTTTGCGGAGCCCTATCCTGGCACGGCCTCGACCACCTGGAGCCCCAGCTCGCTGACCTGGCGGCTCAATGCGAGTCCCGAGGAGACTGGCTCCTCTGTGTTCCCTCGTTCTCCTACCTGCTTCAGCTGGAGGAGTTGGTCAGGCGGCTCGACCCTCCTTCCCCTCCGCCCGGTGTGGACCCGTTGAAAGGCGGCGAGATTGTATCGACCGAAAAGGTCCGCGGTCTCAAACAGCGGCTCGAGGCCGCCAAAGCACTACCGGGGGTTCCGGGTCTTTGGGGCACGGACATCTCTCGGACGCATCCGCTGAGGCATCAGGGCAGGGTGGTTCTCTGCACATCGGGTCGGTCCCTTAACCGAAGCCCCGAGCAACTCAACGTGTGGCTTCGGTGTGACCTTCCCACCGGGGACCAACTGCGGACTCAACAAAGAGGCCCTGGCGTCGACCTCCTCCTGCATGGCTCGCCCCCGCACCTTCAACACTTGGACGCCGACCTCGAAGAAGCCGGATACACGGTGGCTCTCGGGTCATGTACCGAGCTTCCGACCTGTGTCCATCAGCTGGATGTGCAGGACGTTCGGGACGGGGAACTCTCCCGCCTCAGCGTGCTGGACGGTGAGCTCAAGGTGCAAGCCGTTGGCGAACTACAGTTCGAACACGTTCGACCCGGCGATCACGGGACGATCGCGACCCGCTTGGAGCTGCGGCGTTTCGAGTCTCGCAATGACGAAGCTCACTGGGAGGATATCGAGAAGCCCGCCCGGGACGGCGACTCTATCTTTTACTTTGTGGGTCGCACGCTGGAGACCGTCACGGGGCGCGGTCTGTTTCGGAGGATTCTTCGAAGTCCAAAAGCTCGCGTGCGAGTTCTGATCTCCAATCCGCGGCTTTTACGCGAGTCCGCGTTAGCCTTGAGTAACCAACGCCCTCGGGGCACGAACTCCGCCCGTCCAAAGATCATTCATACGTCGGTGGAGGCTATCCTCGGACCCCGCGGGCAGGTGGAAGTCGACGCGGATTCGGCGGAGTCGTCGCTGCTCAGCCTCGATGAACAGGCCTCCGGTCTGAGTGAAGGTCAGAGGCGTCGTCTCGATGTTCGAGTAAGCCATACCCTCGTGCCCTTCGGTGCAGTGGTCCGTCGGGTCCTGTCTCCTTCGGCCAAGGCGGAGCGGGGAATGATGGTGGTCAGACTCCTTCCCCCGCAGGCGTCCAGCTTCAAGCAGCCTTCCCCTCATCTTCGACTTACCCAGCGAAAAGATGACGCTCTCTATAGTCACTATCTTCTTTTGATTAAGGGTCTACTCGCTGAGGCATGGCCCCTTGAACTCGGAGCGTGGAGCACGGAGGAATCCACCGATCTCCTCCCTTTCACCCAGGTCAATCGCCGACGGCTCAGTGTCGAGAATGCGATCGAGCGACCGCAGGATGCGGTATCCCCTTCGACTATCGTTGAAGGGGATGCGTCGCGCTCCTTTGAGGATGAGCGAGCCAAAGCCTTCTTTGCGCAGATGGCTCCGCGCATGTGTCAGATAAGAATCTCCGGTCAGGCCACAGGCGTTGGATTCTTGGTGGGACCTGGTACGGTTCTTACCTGTCATCATGTCGTTCAGGAAGTCGTCAGCGGTGCGCTCGGGCCGGACGAAGTTGAAGTCCGTTTCCCCGGGGATCGACGTAGACGTAAGGGCGAGGTCAAAGTCCGAGCGTCATCTCCACCCAGTCTTGAAGACCGTAACCCCGTCGGAGAGAAACAGGAGCCCGACGATGACTTTCTGGACTATGCCGTCCTCGAGCTGCCCGGACGCAGGGATGCGGAGCGGGTTCAGGGGGCAGGCCAGCGTGGCTATATCGAGGTCAGTAGCGCGGGGGTTCCAGCGGTGGGTCGACCGGTCGCCTTCCTGTCTTTCTCGGACGATGCATCTTCGCCCAAGCTCACCCTGGGTGAAATTACCCACGCGAATGAGAGTTCGACACGCCTGCGGTACGCCCTCGAGTCGGACGGGATCCCCTCGGGCAGCCCCTGCTTCGACGAGCAGTTGAGCCTCGTGGCTGTTCACCACAGTGGTCGGCCAGGCGTCGTCGACCCTCAGACCCATGAGGCCGTCCCTACCGTCGCCATCCGTCGCAGGCTCCCTGAGTCGCTGGTGAGGCCAGAGAGCACGGCGAAGGATTCTGCGTCCTCTCCAAAGGAGGGGAGTGCGCTCACCCAGCTGTTTGAATTCCTGGTGGATGCATTCCAACCGACCGAACTCGAGCGCATCATCCGATTCGAGCACACAGAGGTCGCCAACGATCTATCGTGGACGAACGACATGAAGACGCTCGCGTTCAAGGTCATTGATGCGCTGGGCAAACGAGGCGGAGCGGAGCTCGAGGATTTTTTCGACTCTATAGAGAGGGAGCGACCGAAGAGAAGCGAGGAGCTTGCGAAGCTCAGGGTGATGTTCGATTACACTCGATAGGCCGTGCGACATCCGTCTCTTTCTCGATGTCGACTCGATGTCGGGTGACGCGATGACGAGGGTCTCGGTCGAGGTTGAGGCCCCCGACGTTGTGTTCGATGCCGCGAGCCACGGCGGTACGACCGCGGGTCGAACGGCTACTTGCGTCCTCGGTGGCGTCCCCATGGGCGCGGCGTGTCCACGCGACGTTACGTCACGCCGGATGCTCGCGGGGACAGCTCGTCCGCGCTCATCTAATCAGGCACGCTCGAGGGTGCGCATGGCAGTTCCTGCGCGGGCTTCGCGCTTTGCGTGGATACGTTGTCCATGACGGCCCATGACCGGGTCGCGGCTGGCACCTGTTTTGCTGCGTTTCGATCTTGGAGGACTGCAGAAGCCTTGCCGTCAAACGCAACTCTCGGGCTCGTAGTGCAACGTGATGCTGGGAGCCGAGATAGAGTCTTCACGCCGAAAGTGCCCTATCTCCCCTGGGGACGGGATCTCCTTCCGGTCGACGAACGTCCTTCCGGCCGGCATCGTGAGCTGCGGTGTGTGCAGCCCTCGGGTCGAAGCGACCTTCGCCCTCGGTGACTTTGATTCCGGAGAGCGTAAGGTGGTTACGATCGACGCCTCCGTCACCGGCACCCCCGGCGAGGTCATCGACGCCCCACTCCGGGTTACGGCAAACGAGCTTGGCGACGTGATCGACCTCCGGCGCGCAACTCCCGTCGGGAACTAATCCGGCCATACTTCCCGAGGAGCGGGAGAGGCAGCCGGGGACTGGACGAGGTGGGCCTGAACCGGAGGTGTGCGTCCTCCTCCCCTCCCTCCGCCGTGGACAAGCGAGGCTCTCCGCGATTAGCCTCGCCCCATGGCGGCCCGTATCCACCTGCGCGACCTCTTGAGGATGATCCAGGACGAATCTACGCCTATCGAAGAAGTCCGAGCCTATTTCGTCAAGTCTCCCAATCGGGACGCGCCGTTCTCTCCAGGTTTCGACGTCAACCCGGACTTGGTCGAGTTTCCGTCCCTATCCGAGGGGGACGAGGGCCTAGAGGACGTGGTCGGGCGCGGTGTACGCGGATGGCTTAGGAGCCTGGCTCTGCCGTACTTCAATCGCCGCCACATGCGCCGACGCCAGGCCATATACAATCGACGAGTCTCGTCCGGATGGGCTGGCCTCAGGTTGGTAGCCGAAGGGGACTCGTGGTTTCAGTACCCTTGGGACTACGACGACGACCTGATTGACTACTTGATGCGGCCCTATGCCGTGTACTGCTTGAGCGCAGCGGGGGACCGTCTCGAGGATATGCTGCGCCAGAAGAGCACGTTCCTAGATGCTATCAAGAGCACCGACGCAGACGGGCTTCTTCTGAGCGGCGGGGGCAATGACATCGCCGGCGAAGAGCTCTCTGAGTATCTGGTGCCGTTCGATCCGGCGTTGCCCGACCGAGCCTCCTCAGATTACGTGCGTCCCGAGTTTCATGCCTGTCTCGGAAAGACGGAGGCCCGACTCAGAGCCCTGTTCGAGGAGCTGACGTCCCGATTTCCTCATCTCAAGATCTTCCTTCACGGATACGACCACCCGGTTCCGTCCGAGCAAGGAGAATGGCTGGGCCCGACCCTGGCGGAAAAGGGGATTCCGCGAGGGCTGTGGGGCTCGATTCTCATGGTTATGATCGACGAGTACAACTCCCTCTTAGGTGGCTTCGTGGCTGACTTTCCAGGTCAGATCTATTTGACCAATCTACGCGGCACCGCCAAAGACGGAGGCTGGCGCGACGAGCTCCACCTCAAGCCTGGGGCTTGTCAGCGAGCTGCACGCGCGTTCGAAGCAACCATAGACTCGGCCTTTCCGAAGTCTCGGGTCCTCGAGGGGGCTGTAGGTCCAAGGGGCCCGACGGAGGGTCTGGAGGCCGTAGACGGTGTCACCGAGGTGGAGCTCTCGAGCTTCGAGAATGTGCCGCCCGAGGTCGAGACCGAGATTGATTTGATTCCTGACGAGCCCATTGGGCTCGAGGCCGCGCAAGAGCCGTTGAGTCTTGGGCTCGACGGGCCCAGTCTCGAGTCCCGCGGCCGGCGACTCCCCAGGGTTTACTGGCCCCGAGACGACAGGAACGCTCCGGATTACGCCCACCTGGAGGCATCACCACCTCGAGACAGATCGTTCGTGCTTGCCGGCCAAGACCTTGACCTTCTCATCGAGGCCAATCGCTTCTCGCCCAAGTCGCACGGGGGCATGATCGTCTTTGCGCTTCGTGGAGCTCAGCTCGGGACTCGAAGCCACCAAATGGAGGATGTCTCCCAGCTGGAGCTCGTCGACGTTCGTCCCAACCATACCTCGTTTCGATGCGTGGTCGGCCTGTACGCTCGGGACAGCGGTCGTCTTTGGGCCTATACTGGATCGACTGTGCCTAATGCCCGAAACATGAGGGCCTACTATCGACGCCAGAACGGACTCCCGGGTGAGCACAGGCTATGCAACTTACTTCCGACGGGTTGTTATATCTACCGACGTAACCCTCACGGCTGGAGCAAGAGCGAGAGACGGTTCAAGGTGCCGATCGCCCTTCGCCTATCAGATCCGGATCCGTCCACCTTCGCAGGAGAGGCCACGGTGCTTCGCACCTCGAACGACCTGGCCTTCGGCACCTCTGACGTCTGGGACCACGGAGTTCCAACGGACAACATCCATCCTGCGTTCTCGACCACGAGCTTCGCCTCAGCGGGATGTATTACGGTGAGGGGCCACAACACTCGGTTTACGACCGAGGCCTCGGGGCAGTGGAAGCTCTTTCTTCGCCATCTGGCCCGGGTCCCCGAGGGCAGCCGCATCGACTTGGTCCTACTCACCGGAGCGGAAGCCTCCATCGCGTCCTCGATTCGAGCCGCCCGCCCGGTTAATAGTGCCGAAGTCGAGCGGAAGCTGGGACGCCTACGGACCGGCTCCGAAGGGCAAGAGGTTCGAGCTCTCCAGGCGAAGCTGGGCGTGCCTGCCGATGGCTACTTTGGCCCGGTCACGAAGAAGGCCCTGACGACTAAACAGTCGACCGTGCCGGGCCTCGGCCGCGCTGATGGTGTCTATGGGCCCCGCCTCGACGCCCAGCTGCGATGGGATATCTTCTGATCGTGCTGGGGTTTGGCCGTACGACGCGGCGGTCGGCGTGAATGAGGGAAGAAACTTCGAGAGGGTCGCGGGTCTGCGCAAACAACGAAAGCGTGGGTGAAGAGGTAGGACTGCAGATGAGTCTCGCCGAGCGGTCGAGCCTCTCGGTCGCGCTGAGCTCGAGCTTCATGCTGACTGGGCAGGTCCGTCGCTTCTTGCGGATCGAGATGGGGGAAGCCTTCCACGGCGAGATGCCTGGAGGTGCCACGAGCATGGCGGACCTGGCCCATGCTGCCGTTGAACAAGCGTGTCGTGAGGGGCGGCTTTCGGAGCTCGTGCGAGCGCTCATGGCGTGGCGGCCCCATCGCCAGGATCTCGCCCGTGTGGCCACGGCGCTCCACGTCGACACCACCCTCCCGAAGGACGAGCGCCATCGTCCTCAGGCTGAGCGGTCGCCGCTCTGGCGCGTCTTGGCGATGTCTGCTTCCGGCGCCACGATTCTCGTCCTCTGGTCGATCCTCGACCTCCCGGCGGCGACGCTCTTTGTAGGCTTCGTGCCGTTGGTGGCAAGCGCGGGCTTCGCCCTCGGCCATGCTGTAGTGCGCGGCTGGCTCCCCATTCCCCCACGCCACTGGATTCTCGCCACCTCCGCGACCTCGGGCCTCATCTTCGCCAGCCTGGCCGCCCTCTTCTCCCACGAGATCTTCGGTCCGGGGCTGGAATGCGCGTACGAACCTTGTGTCTGCCGCGACAACTGGTGCGCCCGGCATGAGGTCCTACGAGCCGACCGAGAAACCGAAGTATCTATTTCGCGCGGAGATCGTTTGCTCGTGCCAACGGGATGGCAGGTCAAGCTCTGTCCTTCAGAGCGGGGCGGGCCGAACGAGCGGCGACGAGAAGACCACCGCAGCGCAGACTCGGAATGCCTGTACGCCGACCCGGGCGTGACCCTTCTCGACCGGAAGGGAGACCTCAGCCTGAGCCGTGCTCTGGCCCAGCGGGTGGGATCGCGTGGTCTCGCTATGAATTCGGCGGGGGACTACATCGTTCGCGTGGGCGCCAAGCATATCCTCGAGAGCAACCTCCTCTGCGTCATGATCGCCGACGCGATCACCGAGGTGGAGGGCTTCGAAGGGGAGTGCGTGTATGACAACGGACCGGGCATGGGCGCGTTCTACGCGCTGGTAAACGACACAATCCACCTATATGTCGACTACACCGGCACCGTCTATTCCGAGTACATCCGGAGTCGCCCCGAGGTCCCGCGGCGGCTCCAGTGCCCTGATGGTAATATCACCGGGGACTTCCGCTGCACGGAGCCCCTCCGCGACGATCTTCGTACCTTTGACCAGGAACTGCGGAAGCACTTGCTTCCCCGAACCGCACACTCAGGGGACCGTCTGGCTGCACTGCGCATGTGGTCTGTCGTCAACAACTGGGCGCTCCTCGTCTCAAAGCCGTTCGCCGAAGAGCATGGCTTGGTCGAATCCGGAGCGTCGCAATTGCCGCTCTCCCTACTCTTGGCCAAGAGGGACGTCTGGGCACAGCTCAAAGTCTGCGGGTACGAAGAATTCATGTATCGAAGGGACGCGCTTGCCGGCCTCGAGCAGCGGGCCGGCGCTGTCGTCGCCGACGTCGACATCAGCCGCCCCAACAAGCGGTACTGCCGCCTACGACGGGCAAACGTGACCCAAGCTGACGGAGGCTGCACCCTCATCGATGGCTATCAGACAGACCCGCAGGTGACCCTCTTGGTCGAAAGCGGAGACGCCGTGGAAGTCGTCGACGACATTCAATACTGGCCTAGGTATACTCTCGTGGCGCTCTCGCAGCAATGGTTCGCCGATGAGCATCTCGGGCGCCTCCGAGCCGCCCTCGAATCCGTACATATGAGCCAAGCCTCGATGCTGCAGGCGTTGAATCGACTCACCTACGGAACGGCGCAGCCAGAGATCGATGACTTCGAGCAGAGGTGTAAGGATGGGCAGTACGGGATAGAGCTGAGCCGTATCCGCCAAGACCCGAGCATGCGTGAGCGCCTAGCCCAAGAAGCTCAAAGACTCCCCTACGTGGACGCGCTCACGGTATCGCCCTGACGGTACGCTTGGCGCTACTGCCGTCCGCTTGCTCGAGCGCTTCCCGAATTTTGACGTCCTCGGCGCTGCCCGTCGTAGGCAACCGCAGGAGAGCGAGATCACAGATCGCGAAGATATCGTCCTTGATGCGATCTCTAGCGAGCTGCTTCGAGTCGTCTTCATGAAACGCGAAGCCGTCCAAGTCGATCCCAAGAATCGGCTCGCGTCCCGCCTTTCGAAAGACCAAGAAGTCGACCGAGGGGGTGCTACGGACGAACCGCCGCTGTCGATCGTTGAGGCGACGCAGCGCTCCCTGCGTAAATAGGTTCGACAAACGGTATTGAAAGTAAACATCCAAATGAGAGAACGCTTCTCCCTCGAGGATGTCTCCAAGAATCGTCCAGATTAGATTCTCGGATCTGTACTTGGAGGGGCCTCGGACGCGGGCCTGGAGGGCGCGTAGTCGCGAGGAGTACCTTCGGTAGAGCAGGTCGAAAACGGAGACCACCGCGCTTTCCTCGGCGGGGGCCCCAAAGTTCTGCCGTGAGATATATGCTATGAGGTCGCGGATGTGGCGGCTTTTGGGTAGCATGCTCCGGTGAGTGACAAGGATGAACCGCCGCTGCGCCCTCGACACGGCTACACTGATAAGCTCCGGTGCGTCCACAAAGTCCAGCCACCGATCCGTGGCCTTCCCGTCGACGACGGTGCTCAGTATAAAGGCATCCATCTCCCGTCCTTGGTACTTGTGCACGGTACTGATTGAACGTGGTCAGGAACACCAGGCAACGACTTGCACCGAGACCTTCATGTCGAGGGTCGCGTCCAGATGTCGACGGGATCGTCATCGGGCGAGCAGCGCTCGATCGCAGCGAACCAGTCCGATGGGATGTCTAGGAAAGTATGAAGCCTGGAGACCACCTCATCGAACCCCTCAGCGCCGTTCTCCAGCTCGAAGTGTTCGCCGCACTCATGCTCGAATGTGACATAGGTCAGGATTTCGGTCATGCAGTCGAGCTTGTAGCCCGAGACGGCGACGATCTCGCTCCACGGGGTGATGAAGTCGTCGAACTCGACGCCCTCTTGCCTCAGGGTGGCCTTGCTCATCGGTCAGACGAAGAACGAGCCCCGCGGCTCGGCATCGTCCGAACCATACTTCTCTAGAAGAACAGACGCCAGACTGTCTTCCCCTGGCGGCGGCTCTACCTCCCCTGAGTCCTACCCCCGCGGGACAAGCCCGCGTATGCGAGCGAAGCCGTCCCCCCGGTTCCAGGATCTTCCGCCGCGGGTATGTCTCGGCTGCTCGGCGCCACGCCGAGCGAGAGGTGGCGCTTCGGTTCTTCGACCCCAGTCGACGCGGCACCATCGAGCAAGCCGGACAGGTGCCGTCTAACTAACTCCTCCAGGAGCCTTACCGAGCCTCGGAGTCGGGAAGAAGGCGGCCCACAGGAGTCCGGGAGGAGACGCCCCATCGAGCTCGAGTTCGACCTCGGCGTCGGCCGCAGACTCACGGGCCGCCCGGTACTGGGGCTCCGGGCCCTCCCCTGTCGGATCTGTGTACACTTCGACGCTCCGATTACGGAGATTGACGAGCCAGTAGACGGGGATTTCCGCTCAAGCGTAGAGGCGCGCCTTTGTCCGACGATCGCGCAGCAGCGTGGCCTCGGCAATCTCGACGACGAGAGCCGCAGCGGACGCCGGGGGGTTGGACGTGTGGTCGTCCTCGGTGCGGCCCCGAATCACAGCCACGTCGGGTTCAGGTTCACTGTCGCTCGTGACGATCGGTTCCTGCGCTTCCGCGTACCATCCCGCGGGAAGAACCTCCTCGAGCGCAATCCGCGTTCTTCGGTTGGCGATACGGTGAGGTGGATTCTTGGTCGTCTTTCGAACCAGGAGCCCCTCGAGAAGCTCGACGCGGTCATCGGGACCCAAATGCCCCCCCGTGCCATAGCTTGATATTGCGAGACGCTCAGCCGATGCAGCGGGAGCCCCGCGTTCGCTTCGCCGACCACTCCGAGAGCCCAGAGAAGACACGACGGTCCGTCGACGGTCGCCGATCTCATCGAAACAGACCCCACGTTTCCACATCCGAACGGCTCCGCGCCCTCGACGTGCCTAAGCCCCCTACTCGGAGGCGTCCGCCTGCCTGAGCAGCGCTTCGGCGCCGGCGTCGTCGCCCAGCTCTTCGAGCACGATGGCCAGGTTGTTCCGGCTTGTGGCGACGTCGGGACGAGCTTCGCCGAGCGCCTTCACTCGGGCCGCGAGGGCCTGCTTGTGGAGCGCGCGGGCGCCGGGCAGGTCCCCCCTGGTCGCGGAGCACCAAGGCCAGGTTGGTTCGGCTTAGGGCGACGTCGGGATGGGCTTCGCCGAGCGCCTTCACCCGGGCCGCGAGGGCCTGCTCGTGGAGCGCGCGGGCGCCGGACAGGTCCCCCAGGGCACGGAGCACCTCATCCAGTTGTTGCGGCTTTTTGCGACCTCGGGATTGGCTTCGCCGTGCGCCTGCAGGCGGGGACATCGTCGAGCACATCGAGCATCGTCTGAAGCAGGCGGGACGCACCCAACCGGCCTTCCTCGCCGACGCTCTTGCCCTGCTCGACGAAGCCACGAGCGGGCGGCTCCGCGACATCGACCGGATCGCCACCGCCAGCCTCAAGCGCGCCGCCCGGCGCAAGATGTCTCAGGTCGACCGCGACCTGGTCGTGGAGGTCACCGCGGCTGACGCCGCCCCGTAGCGCTGACC